>PBRG01000141.1 GCA_002726615.1 Marinobacter sp. | reverse complement strand
GGTATGGGCCTGATGCTGTTCCTTGCAACCTCGTTGGTGCTGTAACCACGTTGCCTGAGAACAGGCTCACCCAACTTTGCAAAAGTCGTGTAAAACTGCGTCTGACCCGTTTCGTACGGTGCGCTAGTCTGGAAAACTGCTCGTACTCTCAGCCACTTTCCAGCTTCTGCGCGGCCGCCCGCTATCGTCATAATCGCCGTGCAAGCTACATTCTGTTATCAAGAAAAAGGTGCCTTTGTGTCCACCAGCGTCCAGATAAGCGACATTAACCTTACCTACCCAACCGAGTCCGGCACCGTCGCGGTGCTCAACAACGCTTCACTCAAGATCCCGCCCGGCGACACACTGGCAATAACCGGCCCCTCCGGAAGCGGGAAAACGTCTCTGCTTTTGCTGTTGTCTGGCCTCCAGCGCCCGACCAGTGGGGAGATTCTGGTGGGCAGTCAGCGCCTGGGCGACATGAATGCCAACGCATTGGCCGACTGGCGCAGCGAACACCTGGGCATTATCTTTCAGTCCTTTCATTTGTTACCAGGCCTGACTGCACTTGGGAACGTTAGTCTGCCGCTGGAAATCGCCGGGCAGGCGGATGCCCGCGAGCAGGCCCTTTCGATGCTGGAGGCGGTAGGCCTTACCCACAGGCTGCAGCATTATCCAGGACAGCTTTCCGGGGGCGAGCAGCAGCGTGTCGCCATTGCAAGGGCTCTGGTTCATCAGCCAAGCCTGCTGCTGGGCGATGAACCAACCGGCAACCTGGACCACGCCACCGGCGAAAAAGTGCTCTCGCTGCTGTTCGACCTCCACAAGGAAAGCAAATCCACCCTGGTGCTGGTGACCCACGACGAACGTGTTGCGGAGCGCTGCCAGCACCGGGTCCGGATGGATGGTGGGCGCCTTTATGAAGCGTAACGCCCAGACAAAGCCGCTGTGGATGTTCAAATTCGCGATCACCGATCTGCGATCACGTATCTCCGCGCTTAAGGTCTTTCTCGCCTGCCTTATCCTCGGCGTTACCCTGGTGGCAGCTACGGCCAGCCTCTACCGGGTGATCGAACAGAGCCTGTTGGCGGATACTCGCATGCTGTTGGGTGGTGACGTGGAGTTGGATGCCAGCGAACCGTTGCCGGATGACGTGATCGATTGGGTGGAACGCACCGGGACTCTTTCGCTGGTTCGGGAGTTCGACACCATTGTCAGCGGCGAAAGCGGCGACGGTTTCTTCCGCGCCGAGATCCTGATTCCGGATGCTGCCTATCCGCTCTATGGTGAGCTGCAGCTAATGCCGGACCAGTCGCGTGCCGAACTAACCGCACGCAAGGATGGCCGATGGGGCGCCGTGATCGATCCGTTGCTGGCCGAACGCCTGGGCCAGACCATCGGGGACCAGATTGATATAGGCGCAGCGACGTTTCGCATCAGCGGCCTGATCCAGAAACAGCCGGACCGTCGCCTGAATGCCAACTGGCGCAGCCTGCCGATCATGATTTCCGAACAGGCAGTCGAGGCGACGGAACTGATCCGGCCAGGCAGCCGGGTGGACTACGAATACCGGGTGAAGACCGACCAGAACCTGGACGTGTGGCTGGCGGACTTTGAACAGGCGTTCCCGGAACCAAACTGGGACACCACCACCTTCGCCGAGCGCAGCGAACGCATCGCCGAACGGCTGGACCAGATCGCCACAGCGCTCATCCTGATCGCCTTCACCACGCTCTTCATTGGCGGACTTGGTGTCGCCAACAGCATCCACGCCTACCTGGATGAGAAACTGGGCACCATCGCCACCCTGCAGACACTGGGCCTGCGCCGAAAACCATTGGTGGCCATCTACCTGTTGCAGATAGGACTGCTGGGCAGCCTGGCTGGCCTGATCGGTGGCGGAATCGGATTGGGGGTTTCCGCCGTGGCGATATCCCTGGCCGGCGACGCCTACGCGTTGTCCGGCCCAGACGGGGCAGGGGGCTGGTTATCGCTGTGGTTTATTCCCTTGCTGCTGAGCTGGCTGTTTGCGGTGCTCACCGCCTATGTCTTCGCGCTGCCGGCCCTGGCCCGGGCCCTTTCTGCGTCACCGGCCGGGCTGTTCCGGGGGCAGGTACAGGCCGCCCGTAACGAACCCCGCACATGGCGGATCGCGAGCTATGTGCTGCTGGCGATCTATATCAGCGCCACGCTGTTCTGGTTGCCGTCGCCGCAATTGGGTTTCCTGTTCCTGATGGCGGTGTTCGTGCTCTGGGCCTTGCTGGAGGGTATCATCAAAGGGTTGCGGCGAGGCGCCAAAGCGCTTGAAAACAGTGGATTTGCCGACCGCAAGTTCGCCCGGCGGCTGGCGCTCGCCAACCTCCACCGGCCGGATTCGCCCCTGCGGGCAACGTTGTTGTCGCTCGGCACCGCATTGACCTTGGTGGTGGCCTGCACCCTGATGGTCACCACACTCCTGCGAGCGCTGGAAACCACCATCCCGGCGGAATCCCCCGCGCTCATTCTTTACGAAGTGTTCCCGGACCAGATGGAACCGCTCAAGTCCGGCCTTGAATCGCTGGATTCGTCCAGCACAACGGAACTCCTGCCACTGGTTCGCGCCCGAATGGCCGCCATCAACGAAACGCCCATCGCAGACGCACTCGCTGACGACCCCAGAGCCCGGCGCGAAGCCATGGGGGACGAATACAAGCTCACCTATCTGGCGGGAAATCCGGAAGGTCTTGAGCTGGTAAAAGGCAACTGGTGGAGCACACCGGCCCCGGCAGGGGAGCCCGCCTACATGGCGATGGAAGACCGCGAAGCCAACGCACTCGGGCTAACGGTGGGAGACCGGATTGAGTTCACGGCCCAGGACCAGCCGATTGTCGTCGAAATCCGGGCTATCTATCGCCAGAAGGGCCTGCAAACCCGGTTCTGGTTTGAAGGTGTTCTCCAGCAAGGCGCCCTGGATGGATTAATCAGCCTGTACGTCGGCGCGGTCTACCAGAGCGACCCGGCCGCAAAGGAGTCACAGCAGTGGCTGGCGAACAACATTCCGAACGTCATCACACTGCGCACCTCTGATTGGCTGGAAACGGCGGGGGACCTGCTCAACAAAGCTGCCGCCGGCCTTGCGGCAGTTGCCTCCGTCAGCCTTCTGGCAAGCCTGTTGGTACTATCGAGCGTCGTCAGTGTCAGTCGCAGGCGCCAACTCTACGAGGCCAACCTGCTGCATTGTCTCGGTGCCAGGCACCAGGCTATCCGGAATTCCATGCTGCTGGAAACCGGGTTGCTGACCTTGCGGGCGACGATGTTCGCAACCGGGCTGGGTTCGTTGATCGCGCTGCCGGTGGCAGATCTGGCGTTGAAACTGCCAGCGGGAGATCTGTGGTGGGTTGGCGCACTGGTTGCCGGCATTGTAAGCGCTTTGGCTTTACTGGGTGGTCTGCTGCCTACATTGAGGGCTATGCGGCTGAATCCGGCTCTTTTGCTTCGGGACGGTTGAGTGGATCGAAGTGATATACCCCACCGAATTTATCGGGGTATATCCGGTTTCCAGGTCTACCCGGAAGGGCGCATTGTTCAAACCCTGGAGGGTCCAGGTGATTTGTGAACAGACTGGTAGATTGGATGCTATTGGAATTGATCGGAGCGACTGCATCAGTTTTGACCGAAACTGCAACGCAATTTGCGAAGGAATTTGCAAAAAAAATGTATTGCATGAGGTGCATCATGCTTATTACTTTGAGAAGTTCTAAAAATGGATTAAAAAACAATAGTTTAAATGTGGCTCCATAGGTGGCATCGGCCTTGCTAAGATCGCTCACACCCTTACTAAACCCATCACGCGGGTAACCGGAGCGTCACTATGGATCTCAGCCAAACTGCACTGGTGTTGATCGGATTTCAAAATGACTACTTTTCAAAAGACGGGATTCTTCATGGCGTCATAGATGAATCCTCTCAGGTAAGTGGGGTACTTGAGAACACCCTCCATCTGCTTCGGGACGATGGACCTGCCTTTGGGCTCGTAGTCTCAACGCCCATTGTTTTCACTCAGAATTACGAAGAGCTGGATTCCCCCACCGGCATTCTCAAAACCATTAAAGAAGTGGGCGCCTTTCGTGAAGGAACCCATGGTTGTGAGGAAATCGATGAGTTGAAGGAATTCGAGGGTCTCATTACTCAGGTACTGGGCAAACGCGGACTCAACGCATTTTCAAACACCCATCTCGAACAGATACTGAGATCCCATGACATCAAAACGATCGTCATGGCAGGTACCGTGACGTCTATATGCATCGACTCCACAGCCCGTCACGCCGCGGATCTGGGATTCGAGGTTGTCGTGCTCTCCGATTGCACATCAGGACGAACCGTATTCGAACAGGATTTCTACTGCGAGAACATATTTCCGCTCTATGCCAGTGTGCGCCAATCGCAAAACCTGTTGTCTGCTTGAATCAGGTTTTGGAGGTATACACATGCCTGGCCCTACCAACGGTGAACTTCAGATTCAGGTCCATCAGCGGCTTCTCGAAGAAGTACTGAACAAGCAACGCGAGTTTGTGACGCACATGAACCTGTTGGAGGAGGTGGTGTTTCGTTGCAAGCCAGGGGGCGAGCTAACACTGATCAATCCGGCGTGGGCCAGAATAATGGGTTGGTCCGAACACGAAACCCTGGGGAAGAACCTCTGTGATTTTCTCGCGGCTGGGGAGTCCAGAGATTGCCTGATTAAGGCTCTTGAGGCAGGCCAACCCATTGCCCAGGACATTCGTTTATTCACCCGTTTTCAGGAAAGCCGAACGTTCAGGCTAAGAGCTCAAAGGGATACCGACTGGTACGGCTCCCTGCAAGACGTCACCGAACTTTCCAGGGCGATCGAAGCATTGGAAGCCAGCCAGGCAAGAGCCGAAAAATTGTCACTGGTCGCCAGCCGGACCGACAATCTCGTCATCATTACCGATGCTCTAGGCCGCATTGACTGGGCCAATGCCAGTTTCGAACAAACGACGGGGTATACGCTCGCAGAAGTCAGAGGAAAGATTCCCGGAACGGTTCTCCAAGGCCCGGATACCGATCACGAGGCTATTCAAACGATGGCTAACGGGATTCAGCAACAAACCGGCTTCACGGTGGAAGTGATTAACTATACCAAACAAGGCCGTGCCTACTGGATATCCATCGATTGCTCTCCAGTGTTTGACGAACAGGGCGAACTGTCCAATTTTATTGCCATCGAGCGAGACATCTCTGAGAAGAAAAAATCCGAACAGTTTCTGGAGGAAAGCGAACGGCAGCATCGTCAGATTCTCAGCTCGGTCAGTGAACCGATTTTTCGTTGCAACGATCAACTGACGATTTCATTCATGAACGAGGCCTGGACCAAAGCCATCGCAGCCGATCGGAACCAGACTCTGCCAATAAAACTCCTGGACGTCATTCACCAGGATGATCACCAGGAAGTCTCTGAATCGGCCAGGCGGGCGCTGAATGGTAAGGAACCGGTTCGTCAGGAAATCAGGATGGCCAGCGTCGACGGCGGCTGGCGCCGCATGGAGCTGGTACTGGCGAAGGCACCGGGGCGAGACGTTGAGGACCGGTCGACCATCACCGGTGCCGCCATTGATATCGAGGAACATTGGCAGGTCACTCAGTCCATTATGCTCGCCAAACAGCAGGCGGAGGAATTATCCCAGGCACGCACCCGCTTTGTCGCCAATATGTCCCATGAAATCCGCACGCCCCTGAATGCCATCATTGGCATGACCTCGGTTCTGGAAACCACGACACTCAATGAGCAACAGCAGCTATGTCTGGACACGATCCGTAACGGTGGCAAGACATTACTTTCGGTGGTAAACGATATCCTGGATTTTGCCAAGCTCGATCAAGGCGAGGTCGAACTTGACGTAACCAAATTCTCCTGGAGCGATCTGTTCGAGGAGGTGGCCGATCTAGTGGCAGCCGAGGTTGATGATAAGGGGCTTAGTCTCACACTTCACGGCTCTGACAAAATGCCGCCGGCAATGCGTGGCGACCTGCACCGGTTACGCCAGATTTTACTTAACACGCTCTCTAACGCCGTTAAATTTACAGCCCGAGGCAGTATTGAGGTTTGGACGGACTGGCTGGCTGATGGGGCTGAAACCGGCAATTCAAGTGATTCGCAAGGGCTGCTTTGTTTTACAGTAACCGATACAGGAACTGGCATTGCCGAGGATCGACTGGCGACACTGTTCAACCCCTTTACCCAAGCGGATGGCTCTATCACACGGAATTTCGGTGGCACCGGACTGGGGCTGGCCATCTGCAAACAGCTTTGCAATCAGCTCGGCGGTGTCATTGAGGCCACCAGTGAGCTAGGCCGTGGGACCGTTATGAAGGTACAGATACCCGTCACGGGAACCACCGCCAGCGCCTTGGCCCCGGCACAAGGAAAAACCGACGCTGATACGCAGAACGGTCCCAGTGTTGCCGAAACCCGGATTCTTGTGGCCGAAGATTCCCTGGCCAATCAGCTCGTAATTGAAGCAATGCTGAATCAACTCGGGTACACCAATGTCACCATTGTGAGCGATGGTCAACAGGCACTGAATGTCATGGGCGCCCAGGTGGTGGATCTTGTGCTGCTTGATATTCATATGCCCGTCATGGATGGTTTCACCGCGGCGCGCAGCATTCGTGACAATAGCGACATCGCCCAGCCGGTGATCTTCGCGTTAACGGCCGACGTTACCACCGATGCAATAAACACTGCGAACGATGTCGGAATTGACCTGTGGGTCAGTAAACCTATCACCGGCGCCGCCCTAAAGGAGGCTTTCGCAAAGCTTCCGGAAATCAAAGCGAACCCAGGGGCAGCAACAAGGAGCAAAACCCCGTTTCTCAAAGGTGCGCAGCTGTGAAGTAGGCCTTAAGTGGCAAGCCCCGACTATTCAAGCCTCTTCCTTCCGAATCCGCTCACATCGCCCTTGCAAACAACCCAAAAGGCAGGGCCTTCAACACATAGCTGAGCGGCGTCCAGGGCCACCAGGGCACATAGGCGCGGCGTTTCTCGGACTCAATGGCTTTCACCAGTGCCTTGACGCCGGTCTCCAGATCCACCCGGAAGGGCGCGTTCTTCGTATCGCGGTTGATGTCCGTAAGGATGTAGCCGGGCAGAATGTTACTGACGTTTATGGGCTTGCCCTTGGTGTCCAGTTGCAACCCCTCGGCCAGCGAAGCTACGGCGGCTTTGGTGGCGGCGTAGACATTCAGAGGACCACGGAAACCCCGAACGCCGCTGACCGACGACATCAACACCAGATGCCCACTGTTCTGTTCCCGGAAAATCTCCATCGCAGCCTCGCTCTGGGCAATGGCGGCGATAAAGTTGGTTTCCGCCGTCTGCCGGTTGGCGGCAAAGTGCCCACGCCCAATCGGCTGGGAGCTGCCAATACCCGCATTCACCACCACGCGGTCAAGACTGCCCAGCTCCTCCTGGAAGCCGCGGAACACCTCGAACACCTGATCGTAGTCGCACACATCCAGGCCGCGGACCAGTACCCGAATATCGGGGTGGGCCTGCTGTAATTCCCGCTGCAACGCCTCCAGCTTATCCGCCCGCCTCGCACAGAGCGCAAGATTACAGCCCTTGGCGGCCCATTCGCGGGCCATGCCTTCACCGAGGCCGGTGCTGGCCCCGGTAATCAGAATGTTCTTTCTCATTGGTTATGCCTTGGCTGGTTCAGGTTGTTTGAGGTCAGCCTAGCATGATTGGGTGAGTTTGGAATTGGATGACGCGCCTTAATCTACGGCCCCCGTTAGCCCCGACTCATGCAGCGCCTTGCCAACCGCCTGATAGGCCCTTTCCGCTTCCGACAGTGTTGCATAATCGCGTGCGCATACCGCGACGATAACTGCCTCATCGGGTGCCTGGGGATTGAGCAGGCCGATGTCGCAGGAGCGAGCCACCTGGGTGCCGGTTTTGTGGGCAAACTGGGTGCCTGCCGGCAATCCCCCTGCAATACGGTGATCGCCCGTGGTGATTTCGGAAAGATAACCCAGCAATCGAGCCGTGTGGGCGTCATTCAACAGTTCGCCCCTGGCCAGTTGTTCCAGCAATGCCCCGAAAGCTTCGAGACTGCCTGAGTTGATGCCCCGCTGGTAATAGCCCTCAAAGGCTTCACGTACGCCTTTGGCTTCCGCCTCACTCGCAGTGATGTTTAGTTTTTTCAACAACATATCGTACCGCGCCTGGTAGGTGTGGGCGGTTTTCAGGTCGATGAAATCACGATTGGTCAGCACCGAAACACTGGGGTGAACTTCTCTGTAAGCGTCGTAGCGCACCTGAAGGATCGTGGTGATCGGCCCCAGCCCTTCGGGAACCAGCCGTGCCACATCCTCCGCGAACGATTTCTCGCCGAGAAAACGTATCAACATGTCGGTTGCCGTGCTGTCACTGTCGACAATAGAACGTCTGTTGAGCTCTTCCAGGCTGTAACGAGCCCCGGGGTCCACCCAGAGCAGATCCCCGGTGCCATCCACATAATCCGCAGCCCGGAGAGTGAGTTTCTGCTTCAGGTCCAGGCCTTCGTTCTCGGCCCGTTGCATCAACACGATGGCCAGCGGGATTTTGACGGTAGAGGCCAGATACCAGTCCTGATCGATGTTGTGGGAGACCTTCTGGCCCGTCCCCAGATGACGGATGTAGACCCCGAGATCGCCGGAGAAGGCTCGGTCAATGCGTTCGATTTCTTTCTGCAGCGCCGGGGACCAGTCATCGGCCTGGGCTACAGAACCTATGCCGAGAGCGAAGAGGGCCAACAGTGCCGCACCGGCCTGCGAGAAGAAAGGTTGCAGATTCATGGGGCTCCCTGTTTGCGCCGTGTTACGAATGCTGAGGGTTCCAATGCTGCGTGCACAGTCCGAGGGCTGTCAACGCACCGCCAGTTACGATCCGGTAGCCTTCAAGCGATATTCATCTATTACCGCTAAACATGATATGCGAAGGTGGCTACTAACGATGGAAAGAACCCAACCGGCGGCCGCAGGGAGGACACGACATGGCGAGCAGTGGCGAACGGATTGATAGTCTGGATGCCCTCCGGGGCTTTGCCATCTTCGGTATCCTGCTGATCAATATTCAAGTGTTCTCGGGTTGGGGATTCGTCTCCGTTGACACAAGGCAAGCGTTAACCTGGTCGGAATGGGACGAACCCATTGCTACCTGGCTGGACATCCTGGTGCGGGCCAAGTTCTACAGCCTGTTCTCCCTGCTGTTTGGTTACAGCTTCATGATGCTGGCCCAGCGGGTACAGCACGGCCCCGTCCGCTACCATTTGCGGCGAATGCTGGGGCTGTTGGTTATTGGCACAGCCCATTCCCTGTTCCTTTCTCCATGGGACATTCTCATGCTGTATGGGGTGATGGGAATCGTCCTTGGCGCCTTCCTGAGCGTTGGCGCCCAAACACTGGCTGCCTGTGGCATTGGGCTGTTGGTATTAACGGGTGTGGGGCTCTGGTTCGCGCCCCAATTAGGGTTGGCGGACCTGGGGAGCGGCCTTTCACTGCGCCTTCTGCAGGACAATGTACCGGCCCTGAGTGGCGGGAGTTACCTGGAGGTGGTGGAAGCCAATGCCTACCTCAGCGTCAGCGTGTTTCTGGATCGAATTGAACACCTGCGCCCCCTTCGGGTGATGGCGATGTTTCTGTTCGGCGCCGCGGCTGCCCGCCTGCACCTGGCGGAGCGCGATTCGGGGCATGTCCGGCTATTGTGTACGGTGGCACTGGTCGGGCTGGTGGTGGGCATCGCCCTGGCCATGGCCGAGGTCAAACTGGGTGAAGAGAGCCTGGCCCACAGGGTTGTAAATTTGCTGGGTAGGGTAGGCGCTCCACCTTTGCTTGCCATGGGGTACGGGGCCATTCTGCTGCTTTGGTGGCGGGGCAGTGGGCGCTTGACCGGGGCGGTCCGCTCCGCCCTTGCGCCAACCGGTCGTATGGCACTCACCAACTACATTCTGCAGTCCGCCGTCTGCATCAGCGTATTCTACGGCATGTGGGGCGACCGCTTCGCCTCACTCTCCCTCGCCGCACTGATGCTGTATTCCGCAGGGCTCTTTGTTGCCCAGATGATGTTCAGCGCTGTCTGGCTCCGGCTATTCACCCAGGGCCCCCTGGAATGGCTCTGGCGCTGGCAGATAAAGCGCAAGCGGCCGAGGCTGCTTAGATAAGCGGGTGGGCACGTAGCAGGCGCCGGCAAAATGCATGCAGGCGAGCAACCTGATTGGTACTGACGTATAAACCGACGGCTAGTGCTCCGTATACGCGAGCGGGGTGGAGTGAGTAGGCAGAGGATAAAATCCAGGCTGGTGAATCGCAAAATAGCTGAACGAGCCTGTCAGTTTCCGTCGGCTGAAAACTCAGCTGCTCTGCGCACAGCATTGATATCTTCCTGAAGTCCCATCGCCAGCTCTGAGCGGGTTAATGCCATCCTTGAGTGGTTTCTGGCGGCGGCGCCCATCGCCTGATCATTGGTTTCTGCCAGCGCACAGAACGCTTTCTGCAGTCTGATGGCAACTTCAGCCATACCCGCGCCGTCACGGGCAATGACCGTAAAGGCATCGTCGAACATATCGTCGGTCACCAGCTCCGGAACCGACACGCGGTTATAGCAGAGCGCCTGCAAACGGTTCTTTTCGAGTGGGGATTGCCAGAGCGTGAACAATCGTACCAGCGTGCCAATGACGTCGATCGCGGTCCCTGGGTCGTTGATGCCGGGCGACAGGGCCTTGCCGGCGATCTCCGAAAGCGCGAGCAGCCCAAAGCGAGGATCATCCTCGAAACTGCGGTTAATATTAATCGTGAACGCGCTGGCAAAGGCGTCTGGTTTGAAAACCTCTGTGTCCTCACTTTTCTCAAGGTCCTGCTGAGGGTCCCGCTCAACATAGAGCAGGGGACGCGATGTGCTCACAAATGTGCCTGGCAGCGCGGTTACGACTATCCGGCAATTAAGCGTTTCGGCACAGGATTGCAACGTCTCCAAATCAATATGCTGAACATAGCCAACCGTCGAGGAACATACGGGAACTCCCATGTGCCCGGGCTGCTGCCTGGAGACTGCCATAGCGCCCAGCGTAGGAGCGTGGCGGCGACGATCCAGCGCATCACCAGCAGCCTTTTCCGCTTTCTCAATGGTGTTCACCACCTGTCCCAGTCGGGCTATTCTGTCCACCCAGCGAACGAACGTAATGATGACAATGGCGAATACAAGAAGGGTGAGTATGAAGATTGCAAACAGGCCTGCAGAGTCAAATATGTCATTTTTGACGGCAATCAACGAAACAATACTGAAAATAAAAGCCCCTATAAACGCAGACAGTGCGTTCTGGGTGACATCGTCTGCAATCACCAACGGCAGGGAACGAGGGGTGGCACCGGTACTGGCGGACGCATAAGCGGCAACCATGGAACCTACAGCAAACGTCGCGATAACCAGCATGCTGGAAGCCATAATCGACAGCAGCGATTCAACAGATGCCCTATTAATTCGTGGCACAGTGCCGGCAAGCCCAAGATCGTCGGCCAGCATGGCCAAGAATGTACCGCAGACCGAGAGTACGCAAAGTACCAGCGGCTTGACCCACAAACGCTCTTTCATCCGGCTGAAAGCAAAGCGCAGCCTGTCAAAGGTCAACTGTGGTAATTGGGGCATGATTCCTCTCCGCAGGCGAAAGCGCTGAACACTCGTTTACAAACTACTGCCAGGGGACCTGCGGGGCATCCGGTACCTTTCCGGGCAATGGGCCAGCGACAGCGAGTTGGCTGCTGGCACCGACACCCGGATTTTTGGCTCAGTGCTTTAAGCTCGGTTTAGAAATTGTAACCCAGCCCCACTGAATAAGCCCACGCGCCGTCATCCTGGAACGAGTCGGACGCATCGTCGGCGTTATCGAAGAAAAACTGATACTCAACCCGTGCGATGAAATACGTCTTCGTCTGCACGTAATACTTCATGCCTGTTTCCAGGCCAGCGAAGGCGCTGTCATTGACGCCGTCGCCATAGATGCCGCCCAGGCTTCCGCCCACGAACGGACGAGCGCGCTGGTCAAGGAATTGATAGTTGAGGTATCCCCGAGTTGAACCGTTCCAGAAGTCATCCTCAATCCCTTCGCCTTCAATGCTTGCGTAGTTGACACTTTGCCGAATACCGGTAACCAGGTCATTTTTCAGATACCAACCCAAATCGCCAGTCACACCAAAACTGCCGCTATCGACATTCTGGTCACTGGAACCGGTACCGGAGATGGAGAATTCCCGTTCGCCCTGATCCGGGCCGAACTGTGAAGACTGAGCGACTGCAGCCATTGGTAGTGCACCCAGAAAACACAGGGCGATTGTCGCAGTGTTAACTTTGATCATGATAGTTTCCCCAACCGAATTTCAAGCTCACTCCGAAATGCGCCATTACCGCACTGGCGCGGACTGCGCCGCACCGGGTGCCTGTTATATAAGCAGACGAAGCAGACGCGAACGCACGGTCTCAGGTTCGGTTATCGGGCAACAGCGTGTCTGTTCGTAAGCACACACAAGGCTGAAAAAGGCTTCAGGGGTTTCGATCAGTCCAAGCCAGACGGCGCTGGTCAGCGTGGTTCCTCGAGTTTCTTCGTCTGGGTGATATCCACCACGTTATCGAGTCGGCGGCAGAGTGTCAGAAACCGGGGAAAATACCATCAGTATGCAGTCTTCTGACTCAAGCCGTCGGGCCCTTACATGCACACGCAACGGCTCTGTCTTTCCGGCATCAGCGCGCTCGGGCAGTTCCGCCAGAAACTCAACGCCTGCGCCGGGTCGCTCAAGCGCCTCAATCGCACCGGCCAGGGCGGCACCGCTTGCAGGGGTTAACAGCTCTGCAACTGAGTGATCGAGCAACTGATATGCTGAACATCCAAACAGCGGGCCCGCCGCCTGATTGCTTCTAATGACTCCACCGTCGCTGGCAACGATCAGATAGGCCATGGGTGCGCATTCGTACAGTGACCTGTAGTGGGCGAGATCTTCGGCAATTTCGTCTTCGTCGTATTGAAGCTGTTGAAACAGAATGTCAAGTTCCACTTGATGAGTCTGCAGTTCGTGGAGAAGTTTCAACACGTCGGGAGCTGACTCGGGATTAATGGCACGCCGATATAGGAGCTCCAGTGTATCCGGGTTCAGGCGGCCTCCATTTGCCGAGGGCGCTGTCCCTTTACCCATCAATGTCTCGGCCCGGGTGCGCAGTGAGGCGTGGAGCTCTGTATCAGTGCGACCGTCTCTGTTTTTCATAGGCTTGTCAGCGTTCGTTCAGATCAGAATACGCCTTATGCTACGCCGATTAATCCACTTTATATATACCGCACAACCTGTCGTCCCTGGCTTGGATAGCTCCCGCAACAAGGAGAAAATCAGACTGCCGGGGCAGCAGTCGCGGGTTTACGGTTTGACCGAGATGGACCCCAGTCGGTCCGTTTCGCGTTTCACCACGGCGTAGCATTCGCAGCACAGCCCCTCCAGCCTCGCGCGGTCTACGACAGTGATTTGGCCGCGCCTGTACTGAATAATGCCCGCTTTCTGCAGCCTGCCTGCGGCTTCGGTCACGCCTTCACGCCTCACGCCAAGCATATTGGCGATCAGCTCCTGGGTCATCGCGAGTTCGTTGCCACGTAAACGGTCAAGTGACAACAGTAGCCAACGGCACAGTTGTTGATCGATGGAATGATGCCGGTTACACGCGGCTGTTTGCGACATCTGGGTAATCAACGCCTGGGTATAACGAAGCGTCAATACCCATACGTCGGTGCGGGCCTCAAGCTCTTTTTTAAGTTCAGCCACCCGTAGGCGATAGGCATAGCCCTTGCTCTGCACAACAGCACGGCTTGGTGTGCTGTCGCTGCCCATGACGACCGAGACGCCCAGCATACCCTCGTTTCCAATGACGGCTATTTCGGCCGATGCCCCGCTGGTCATGACATTAAGCAGTGAAATGATACAGTTGGTCGGAAAATAAACGAACTCAATGGGTTGGCCGGACTCGTAGATAACATCACCCAGTTGCAGTTCCACCAGGGCAAGGCTTGGAAAGTACTCTAACTTGGATCTTTTCAGGATCGTTGCCAGTAACTGGTTCTGTTTTGGGCTGGCGGCGCCGGATATTTGGCGTCCGTCGGCAACACGTTCATCAATGACAATCACTTTGATCTCCTTGTCAGCCAACGGTCTGATGGATCAATGTGGCTGTTGCGCTGAAAAGCAGTATAGACACACTTACAACATGTTACATATGTCCTTTTTGGTGACGGAAGCCCCGGTTTCGTGGTGTTAAACACCCGGCTCAAGTGGGTTCGGTAGCGCACGGACATCGGTTGGATACAGATCAATAATGTTTTGGCGGCGACACTGTTATGTACTGCGCGGGTCTCCGCCAAATCAACCCACCAGCGGATCGCAAGGCCGAGGAAAAGACCGATGAACAAGGACACAATTAAAGGCAACTGGAAAGAGCTCCGGGGCAAAGTAAAAGAGCAGTGGGGCAAGCTGACTGATGATCAGCTTGACGAAATTGCCGGTAGACGGGATCAGCTGGCAGGCGAGATTCAGCAGGCCTATGGCATTACCAGGGATGAAGCCGATAAGCAGGTCAAAGAGTTCGAAGAGACCACCAGGAACTGATCCGGTGTTTCTGCCAGAACAAGAATGAAGCCCGCGGGTTGTGTTCAGAACTCTACGTAATTTCTTTAGGCTGACTCAAAAAGAGATGACGTATGAACGAACCAACCTTCGATATGGATGCAGGGAGAGCTAGACACTCAGCAAGCCCTACATTGTTAAGCGGCCAATAATTGGAAGGGGGCCTTCAGACTCATCGGTCTTCTTCCTTCAAAACCAGACTGACCAGCTTGTGAACCACTGGCGACACCGCAATGATGGTGGGAAAGGCGAACGCAAACGCAAAAAGCCAGGCATTCAGCCAGATCGACACGATATTGCTGACCCAGCCGACGTTAAAAACACTGATCACCAGCGACATGATGCAGGACATCAACAGTGACATGAAAAACGAAAACACGATTCTGTGATATTTGCGGTCAATCATTCTTTATCTCTTCAAGACATTCGTAGAGCCTGGGAAGGACTTCTCAGGGCAGTTCAGACTCTTTATCGTTTTTTCCTTCAGCCAAATCGTATCACTCTGATACGGATGTTCTCTCCAGTCTTCTGTCACCTCTATACAAAAGCCGGGCAAATCAGGAAGGCGCTTGATGAAGGTTTTTGGATAACCTTCGGGCTTTTCACCAATGATGGCAGAATCCGGGTTGTTCAGATTGACGGCTGGTTGCTGCGATGCGCAACCACTAAGGCCGATACCCAAAAGTACGGTGAGAACGCATTTCATAGCGTGGACCCATGCAGGTCTTTCTTCTTCTTTGCGGTGGCTATTGCTGCTGACTTCCTGGCCCGGAGCGCTGCATCGAACGCCAGAGCCGCCCATTCCTTCGCCTGTTCAAAATCCTCGAAAATGCTCTCAGGTGCCATGTAGTAAGACATCTTAATTTTAGCGCCATTTTTCTCGTATTCGAATGGCTCCAGCCCAAGATCGATGAACCGATCAACCGATTCCCCATCGACCTTCAAATACAGTACATCGTCTGCAACAAGGCCGAACATAAGGCCATCGTGGTACACACCATAGCCACCGCATACCGAGCCTCACAAGCAAAGAAAGCGCTCAAGGCGTACTCGCTCGTCCTGCAACGATGGCTTGAACGCGGCATCGCTTGGGGCATGTCCGCGCACATACCCTGGCTCTAGCTCCAACTGCCCATCACGTACGGCAGCATTTGCCCAGCCGATAACGTGACCGCGCCACAGCATAGGCAGTGCATAGTAACCACGCACCCGCTTCGGTGCCGGAGTGTAGGCCTCGAAACGGTAGGCCCAGCCCCAGAAGTGCTCAAAGCGATCGCGGTCCCAAACGAGCGGGTCGAACGGCGCCAGTAGGCGCAGGTCGTCATCCAGCACATCGTCACTCGCAAAGCGGCGGCTGCCAGGATTCTCGCCGATGGGCCAAAACCAGCGACAGCCATCCACGGTAGCCTGGGGCAGCCGAGCCTTTGCGCGCTCGAGTACTTTACGACGACGCTCGCGCCACTGTGGGACCGCTGAAGAACTCACGCCCGTTACCAGGCGGCTGAGCGTTGCCGCAGGCAGCGGGGCATATTTTGCGACTGCCACGTCGATCAATGCGTCCAGTGTGGTATCCGGGTCCATCGAGTCGCGCTCATCAGCGAGCGGCGGCGCATACAGGCGTACCCCAGCTTCGCGCCTCGCCACACGCAGCAGCCCGCGATAATGCATGCCGTCCAAGAGCTGCGTACTGGCACGGCTATTACCGCCGAACCAATTCTTGGTGGTGCCATGCTCGAAGGCTGAGTCCACCTCGCGCGGGTGAACGACACCACGGCTTTGCACAAATTCCTGCACCGCCTGCGCCTGTTCCCAGCGTGAGCGTGGCCACTCGGTGCGCGCCGTGCGCGGGTGCATAAGGCGCTGCGTGGTGCGGGGCAGAACCCCGTAGTTGATAAAGAAATCCTCTTCGACCGCCAGGCGCGGGTAGTGAGCCTCGAGATCACCTGCCCGGTAGTCGATAACACGATGGCGGAGCGTCAAATCCTGCGCCCGGGCCGGCGCCCGTATTGGGTCGAGCTGGACAAAACCCAGTTTATTAATCGCACGTGACAAAGTGGTCGGCTTGAAGAGACTGCGCGAGATGGCGTAACGGCGCAAATGATCGATGGTGAGGGCAGTTGTCATCGTAATCAGTTGCCTTACTTGTATGGCTGAATCGATATGTGGCGGTCCGGCGGCGGCAGTTTCAGTAGCATGGCTTCCATCATAGGCTAGGGGTGCCTACTGTACCGAGGTAAGTCCACTATTGAGACTGAAAAAGGCGTCTAGGCATCGGCTTCATAACTGATCAAATCCACCTCTGCTGCCTGCATACGCAGAGGGACCAGTGCCTGATACGCGGCGGAGTTGTGCCATTCGGCCACGGCCTCCATGCTTGGGAAGCGGATAACCACGGTATCTGTATGAGGGTGTTGCCCGCTCAAGACTTTTGCTTGCGTGCCGCGAAGCACAAGCTCGGCACCCCAGGGCACCAGGGTATCGGGGACCTGGCGGCGGTATTCCGCCCAATTTTCTGGGTCTTTTACGGTGATTTGGCCGATTACGTAAGCTGTCATTTCTTGTTTGCCTTGGTTCTTGCTGCTGGTTTCCTGGCACGGAGCGCCGCATCGAACGCCAGGGCCGCCCATTCCTTTGCCTGTTCAGGGTCCTCGAAAATACTCTCCGGTGCCATGTAGTAAGACATCTTAATCTTAGCGCCATTTTTCTCGTATTCGAACGGCTCCAAATCAAGCTCTTTAAACCGACCCATCGATTCCCCATCGACCTTCAAATACAGTACATCGTCTGCGACAAGGCCAAACATCAAGCCATCGTGGTACACACCGTAGCCACCGAACATACGCCGAACGGAAACCGGGCCAAACTGGCAAAACACATCGTTGAGGTTTTCGACGAATTCGCTCATACAGTCCCATGCGTTGCCATGTTGACGCCGGTGAAAAGGACCGACGCAGGTTGATGGGTCTTGGGGTGAATGGGCTCGCGCATCTCCAGCAATCGAAACCCGTTTCCCGAGAACAGGGCGACCCAGCTCTCGAGCGTTCTGAAGTACCAAGGGGCCGGGTCAACAAACTCTGAGCCAAAACCCGCCCAGGAACCGTCCCTCCAACCATCGATATAGGGTAGGTCTCCCGCTAGCAAAGGGTGGGGTGTTTGCACGATAAAAGCCCCGCCCGGTTTCAGGCGAGCTGGTACAGCTTCGAACAACGCCTCGACCGATGCCTTTCCGAGGAGCGAAAAATTACACACCACAACATCGAATAAACCCTCAACTGCACCAGCGGCGATACCTTCATAGGATGCGACCAGAAAATGCCCACCGCCGGCATCTTTGGCCTGTTCAATAAGATCAGGCACTACATCGACCCCGACTAGATGAGGTACCTGAGCAGCAAGCTCACGGATAAGCCATCCCTCGCCGCAACCTATATCCAGGACCGATGCAGGAGAACGACTCAACACAGCCTCGACAATCGCCTTATCCGTTACCAGCTCGCGGCTCTCGATGTGGCCACCTCGTACGGCCGAAGACCACTGAGAGGCATTCTTCTTCCACGAGTCGACTATCTTTTCATCACTGTGCGGGTTCATAGAGCAATCTGTTTAACGTTCGAACGCCTTGGCTTTACTGTGCACTGGAGCGCCCGTGCAGGTGCAGCCGACGACAGCCTCTTGGTAATAGACTGGCGTTCATGGGTTCACGAATGCTTGGCAAAAAGTTGCTGAAACAAGCGCTCAGATTCTTCCCGTCCTTTGTCTGTGAACACCACTGACTTTGCCTTGCCGACCGGATTTTGAATGAGACCTTTTTCTTCATCTATCTCCATGGCTCCAGCCTCTGATGCTATACCTTTTAACGCCGGCGTTAGGCATCATCTTCCGTACGTTTCTGTGGCTGCCGAGCATAGCTCTCCGTCAGTGCTTCCCATACGTGGCCGTCAGGCTCGTTCCAGTACACGATTCGTCCACCTTGTTGCGTGTTGATCTCCATATCTACTGGACCATGGGGCGTACTTCTGTACTCGATTCCCCGAGCTCTGATTCTGGCCATGATCCCGTCGAACTCTTCCTCGCTTACACGAAAACAATAGTGTTGGACAGGGTAGGAGCCCTCGGCCTGGTCGAAATCTAGGGTCAGCCCGTCGTTCACGTAAACGGGGGAAAACGGTCCAGCTCCCGACTCCGCCCACGGAACCTCCAGAAGGTAGCCGAGCAACTCGGCCGCAGCCCTTTTATCCCGAACTGGAATTATCGCGTGGTCAAGTTGAACACTCATTGTCAGCACCCTATGCAAAACCCATTGATGCCCAGACGTTGTGACTTCCCACTAGAGGGCTGCCTCCCCCCCGTGGGTTAGTCTCAGCCCGAGCCATAATTTACGTGTTTACATGCGTAAAATGGGGGGCAGCACCATGGAAAAAACATAGCACACTGTTTATTGGCCTGGATACGCATGTCAGGCGGCGGGGTGTGAAGCAATCCTCGACGATTACTGGCCTCAGCGTCTGTCCTGATCCGCCCTTTAACTGCGGGAAAGTAGGTCTGAAAAACGGGCCTGGACGGGTGCATGCCGGTTGACGTGGGGAGTCATATCAACGCCGAAGCACAGCGGCGGCCATCGGCCGTGTACTGCTGCGACTTGTTATAAATCAGTAACTTTGGTGCTCATGAGAGCACTATTTCCAGAGAAGCCAAACTTCTCGTACAACCCTTGAGCATCGCGGGTTTGCAACACCATTTGAGTTTCCTTTATGGCCGGGTGCGCAACCAAGCATTCCATGATCCATTGTCCTAGGCCAGCACCTCGAAACTCCGGCTCAACCACAATGTCCGCCACCCAAGTAAACGTAGCACTATCGGTGACTGCACGTCCAAATCCAATTTGCGTGGCACCACGGTATAGGCTGAAGCAGATGGAGCCAGCAACCATGCGCTCTACGGTTTCTCGGGGGCGGCGGCCCCCCCAATAGGTTGCCGCAAGCAAGCGGTGAACGATATCCAGTTGCACCTTGGATTTATCGTCAGTGATTAGGTAACCGTCCTTGCGCCATTCCATCGATGGCTACTCCCTGATTTATAACGCCCGGCTCACGCGCCGGTTTGGAGCTGCGAAGCGGCGGAAAACCAGTCGCTGTGCAGCCGATGGTTAGATTCAGACAAGATCAAATGGAAGCTTTTCACCGCTAAGCTCCGAAAGAGTTTTCCCAAAAGAGGGATTGTATTTTCGAGCATACTCGAGAGAAACCATCGGTATTCTGAATTTTTTGGTGTGTATTCTTCCAAAGGTATCAGCAAGCTTCACCTTAACCTCGACCTCTTCCTTGTTCGCTCTAGGAAAGCAACCACCCCAACTATCTGGTTGTTCGAAATAAACGACTCCATTCGTTGATTGCCCAACATTTAGGTAGGTTTCTGTTTTGTTGAAGCCCAAACTGGTGTTCTGAAAAAGAAACGGATATACCTTCGTGGATTCACCAATTCTTGCCTGAAAATCCTCCAAAGCGACAGCTTGCTGATTTAGCCAGAACCATCCTATTGAGTGTTTTAGCCATAGTAGACTGAAAGGTTTTAGATTCCAGTGGTAGCCCACCGAAAGAGCTTCCAGGCTGGATGGCGAAGATCCAACATTAGAAACGCTGAGATACAGAGCTATACAGGTACGATGAACCTCAAATTGCCCCCTATTCTTCCCTGTAGGGAACGTGCACGCGAAAGTCGGCCCATCAATAACTCTGAGAGCAAACTTAGGTTTTCGTCTAAGAGCTGAAAATATTCCGCTAACCCAACCCAGCAGGATCGTGGCCAAGAATATTGATAGCGTCAGAACACCTTGATTGTTGTTCAGCCAACTTGTGAGCTCTGTATATATGGCCATAGAAATCTAACGCGGAAGTAACCGGCGCCGGAGCGCAGCGGAGGGAACCGAAAAAGCGGCACGCTTTTTTGGCGTCCGGTTGACTGATTTTTTAGGCCAAACGACCCTTCCAGTACTCGTCTGCTTCATCGCATGCCTGCAAAAGCCTAAACACCTCGTTCTTCCACCACATTACGGCTTCCATCGCATGCCGCAAATCTTCATCGCTATTTTCAAGATTGGAAGCGGATTTCGGGTGCTCCAAGCCGTTGCGAATAGAAACGAACTTTTGCATTGATTCGTAGCCATGATTTTTAGTGTCCGGCTCAAAAGTAGCACCATGGACCTTTGCATAGCACCGCATGGAAAAGAAAATATTTGGTAGTAGTTTCTGGAAATCCGCACTCGCCTTTGGTGTGCCCTTATTATCGAGCTTGTACTTTTCCTCTTTGAGCAATGAAACCTCAGCGGTGGTCAAAAGCTGGGGCATGGCAGCTGCGCAAGCTAATGACACGCTCCTGAATTGAAAAGATAAACCCTCAATCAACGCAAATGTGGCACGAAACAAGCTTCGATGAGCAAAACCTGACGGATTTGTTTGGCCGTAGGTGCGCGCCTCCTCAACATCCTCTGCAAGAATGCTGTAGACCTTTTTCAACTCGACGCTGGCGGTAACCACCTTTGCATTCATCTCTTAGGGCCTAACGCCGCCATCACCGGTGGCAAAACCGGAGCGAAGCGGAGGTTTTGGCATCCGGTGCATG
>PBRG01000140.1 GCA_002726615.1 Marinobacter sp. | reverse complement strand
TGTACCAGATCGCGCAGGGTGATGCCGGGCTGCATTTCGCCCTTGAAGCGAACCAGAACGGATTCCGGCATATCCAGGGGCATAACGCCCGTCGCTGCGGCAAACGCCACCAGACCGGAACCGGCCGGGAAGGAGATGCCCATCGGGAAGCGGGTGTGAGAGTCGCCGCCGGTACCGACAGTGTCCGGCAACAGCATGCGGTTCAACCAGGAGTGAATGATACCATCGCCCGGGCGTAGGGATACGCCGCCGCGGGTACGGATGAAGTCCGGCATGGTGTGCTGCATTTCAACGTCAACCGGCTTCGGATAGGCAGCGGTGTGACAGAACGACTGCATCACCAGGTCGGCCTGGAAGCCCAGACAGGCCAGGTCTTTCAGTTCATCACGGGTCATCGGACCAGTGGTATCCTGGGAGCCCACGGTAGTCATGTGCGGTTCGCAGTAGGTACCGGGGCGAACGCCTTTGTCTTCTTCCAGGCCGCAGGCCTTGCCGACCATCTTCTGGCCCAGGGTGAAGCCCTTGGTGCCTTCTTCCGGATCATTCGGCAGACGGAAGATGTCCGTTGCGCCCATACCCAGTGCTGCGCGCGCCTTGGCGGTCAGGCCACGGCCGATGATCAGCGGAATACGTCCACCGGCCTGAACTTCGTCCAGAATAACCTCTGACTTGAAGCCGAATTCCGAGATGGTTTCACCCGCCTCGTTCAGGATCTTGCCTTCGTAGGGACGGATGTCGATAACGTCGCCCATGTTCAGGTCGTCAACCGGTGCTTCGAAAACCAGGGCGCCAGCGTCTTCCATGGTGTTGAAGAAGATCGGAGCAACCTTGTTACCGATGCACACGCCGCCGGCGCGCTTGTTCGGTACACCCGGAACGTCGTCACCAAAGAACCAAAGCACGGAGTTGGTGGCAGACTTACGTGAGGAGCCGGTACCGACTACGTCACCAACGAAGGCAACGGGCAGGCCTTTGGACTTGATCTCGTCGATCTGGCTCATCGGGCCGGTAACGCCAGGTTCTTCCGGCTTCAGGCCATCACGCTCCATTTTGTAGGCAGCGCGGGCGTGCAGCGGGATATCCGGGCGGGACCAGGCATCCGGGGCCGGAGAGAGATCGTCGGTGTTGGTTTCACCGGTCACCTTGAATACCACCATTTTGGTGCTTTCCGGTACCTTCTTCTTGTTGGTGAACCACTCGGCGTTGGCCCAGGATTCAATGACGTCCTTGGCAACGGCGTTGCCAGCGTCCATCTTTTCCTTCACGTCGTTGAAGGCATCGAACATCAGCAGGGTACGCTTGAGGTTTTCACCGGCCTGTTCGGCCAGTTCAGAATCGTCCAGCAGGTCGACCAGGGTCGCGATGTTATAACCGCCCTGCATCATGCCCAGCAGATCAACGGCCTTCGGCTTGTCCAGCAGAGGGGACGTTGCTTCACCCTTAACAATGGCGGTCAGGAAAGCGGCTTTGACATAAGCGGCTTCGTCTACACCGGGCGGAACGCGGTTCTCAAGCAGATAGACCAGCGTCTCTTCTTCGCCCGCTGGCGGGTTCTTAAGGAGATCGACCAGAGCGGCGGTTTGCTCAGCGTTCAGAGGCTTCGGGGGAATGCCCAGAGCCTCGCGTTCTGCAACGTGTTCACGATAGGCTTCTAACACGATATGGACCCTCATCAGTTGGAATGTCCCGCGCCGTGGGCGTCGTTGCCTGGCGGGAGTTTTATGGCGAAAAGGCGCTAAGTTGGCGCTGCATTCTATAGGAAACCCCTTATAAAGTTAAGTTGGACTGTGGTCGGATATTGTGGTTTGTTGCGGTATACTGCCGTGCCCGAGAACCCGACCTGCTGTAAACAATGACCGATTCCCTGGACCAGATTCACGATTTCCTGCCCTGCAGAACGCCACAGCGATGGATTGAAAACGCCCTGGCCAATCAGGACCTGATGCTGATTGACCATGCTCACTGTGAGAAAAAAGCAGCTTCCACGGCCCTGAGTTTGATGTATCGCTACGTGGATAACACGGATCTGCTCAACAGGATGTCGCGTCTTGCGCGGGAAGAGTTGCGCCATTTCGAGCAGGTGCTGGCTATCATGAAAAAGCGGGGAGTGAGTTATGGTCACCTGAGCCCGGCTCGATATGCAGCCGGGTTACGGCAGGAAGTACGCACAGAAGATCCCGGTCGGCTGGTGGACGTGCTGATCGTGGGTGCCATTATCGAGGCCCGTTCCTGCGAGCGGTTCGCAGCTCTGGCGCCGCATCTGGATGCGACACTGTCAGATTTCTACACCGGGCTGCTGAAGTCCGAAGCCCGACACTACCGTGACTACCTGACATTAGCCGAGCAGGCCGCAGGGAACCGGGTGGAGGATCGGGTTGCGACCTTCCTCGCGCTGGAGCAACAACTGATTGAGACACCGGACACCGAGTTCCGGTTTCACAGCGGGCCAGTCTGACTGTAAAGCGAGATCAGGAGGATGTCCTGTCGTACAACAAGCCACGCTCCTCCGGAAGTGGTGGATCCTGAAGTTGCTCGCACAGGTCGATCCAGCGGTCGATGCCGGCGCTTCGATATTTCTGTTTGTGCAGGATAAAATAGAAGGTTCGGTCGAACTGCCGTTCCTCCGGAACCTTCAACGGAACAAGGCTGCCCCGCCTGAATGCATCAGCAAGGCACACCCGTGACAGGCAGCCGATCCCAAGGTTGGCCTCCACCGCTCGTTTGATCGCCTCGGTATGCTCGAGTTCCAGCAGTATGTCCAGGTCTGGAAGCAGGCCGTGCATACCGCGTTCGAAGGTCTGTCGTGTGCCGGAACCCTGCTCACGCATCACCCAGGTTGCCGAGCGAAGGTCTGCATCCGAAAGCCTTTCCTTCCGGGCAAAGGGGTGGTCCGGGGAACAGAAGATCACCAGCTCGTCGCCTCGCCAGGGTATAACCTCCAGCTCAGAGGATTGCAGTTCGCCTTCAATCAGCCCGATGTCGAGTTCAAAATCCTTGACGCGCTGGGCAATGGTGCGGGTGTTGGCCACTTCGAGCGCGACTATCGGGTGGGTAGGGGTATTCATGTATTGGGCCATGACGCCGACAGCCAGATAGTTACCAATAGTGAGGGTGGCCCCGACTTTCAGGGCGCCGACTTCGGTATGCTTGCTGAACGCCTGTTCCAGCTCCCCGGCCTGGGCCAGCAAAGCCTCGACCTTTGGCCGATAGAGACGGCCGAGCTCGTTGAGTTGCAGTCGTTTCCCGACCCGATCAAAGAGCTGGATATCGAACTGGCTCTCCAGTTCTTTCAGGGCGCTACTGGCGGCGGACTGAGACATTGCCAGGGAATCCGCCGCACGGGTGATGTTCTGGAAGTGCGCCGCAGCCAGGAAGACCTCAAGTTGGCGGAAGCTAAACTTCATAATCGATAATTCCGAATAAGGTTATGAAAATATCCCATTTTGTCGATAGGTTACCCCTGGGTTACTATTTACACAATGATTTTTACTTATTTGCTAACGGCTAACGAACGGGCGATACCATGAGCAACCTGAATAAAGAGCGTGTAACAAGTGTTCGTCACTGGAACGACACACTCTTCAGCTTCACCACCACCCGTGATCCGGGCTTCCGGTTCAAGAATGGCCACTTCACAATGATTGGCCTGGAAACCGACGGCAAGCCTCTGATGCGTGCCTACAGCATTGCCAGTGCCAACTATGAAGAAGAGCTGGAGTTCTTCTCAATCAAGGTTCAGGACGGCCCGCTGACATCACGTCTGCAAAAAATTGAGGTTGGCGACGAGATTATGGTCAGTCGCAAGCCCACCGGTACCCTGATTATGGACAACCTGCTGCCGGGTAAGAATCTCTGGCTGATCAGCACGGGCACCGGCCTGGCACCGTTTATCAGCATCATCAAGGACCCGGAAGTTTATGAGGCTTTTGATAAAGTCATCGTGACCCATGGCGTTCGCTACAAGTCCGAGCTGGCGTACCAGTCCGAGATTGAGGAACTGCCGAATAACGAATTCTTCGGTGAAATGGTGGATGGCAAGCTGCTTTACTATCCCACGGTCACCCGTGAGGATTTCCGTAACACCGGGCGGCTGACCGACGCTATGGAAAACGGCAAGCTGACGAAGGATCTGGACCTTCCGGAGTTTGACCTGGAGAATGACCGTTTCATGGTGTGTGGCAGCCCCAGCATGCTGAAGGACACCTGCTCCATCCTTAATAACATGGGGTTCAAGGAAGCACGCCATGGTAACCTTGGCCACTATGTGATCGAGAGGGCCTTCGTGGAGCAGTAAATTCTCTGCGTCGCCAGGGTTGATCCCAATGTCCGCAAAACCCCGAAGTGAGAGCTTCGGGGTTTTTGCATTTTGCGCCCGTCAGAAAGGTGAACTGTAGAATGATTCAGTGGGTATATTTGTCGGTGGCTATCGTTGCGGAGGTCATCGGAACCTCCTTTTTAAAAAGCTCTGAGGGCTTCACCCGCCTGGGGCCGTCGCTGGTTGTGGTGGTGTCCTACATCCTGGCGTTCTACTTCCTGGCGTTGACCCTGAAAACCTTGCCAGTGGGAGTGGCCTATGCGGTATGGGCCGGTGCTGGCGTGGCCCTGATTGCGCTGGCGGGTTACCTGTTCTTCGGGCAGACGCTGGACCTTCCCGCCATCCTCGGCATCGGCCTCATCGTTGCCGGCGTTATGGTAATCAACGTATTCTCAGGCAGTATAGGATCAACGCATTGAGCCAGAGGTGGACGTTTGAAGAAGGCCATGGTGATTCTGGGTATCGCGCTGCTGGTTGCCGCAATCGCCAGTGTCGCCTCCGATCCGGTACCCATTGAGCAGAAACTGATTTCGATCCAGGCCCGGGAGGCATTGCCCGGTTTTGATGATATCGGGGACGAGCCTGTTGACGTCCAGGCCGCCATTCTGGACCTGGGGGGCGATCCTCTTCTGCTCCTCAAGGCCCAGGCAGCATTGATGGCACACACTGACATGGCCCGCGCCGTTTTTCCGCTTTATGCGTCCGAGCCGGAATTCCAGGAGGTGTTGCGCACCTATGGGGAAAACGCCCTGCCGCCAATTCACTACTTCCTTCGCCAGCCCATCAGCTCCATTGAATGGATGAACAAGGCTGCCCGTCAGTATGCGCGTGCCAAGGCATACATTTCTGAGTTGCGAGGCAGGGAGCCGGCTCAACTGGAGAAAGCTGATCCTCTCTCCCCGGAAGAACGTGGCTGGTATGCGGTGAACTTTATACACAACGAAGGTCATGATTTTCTTGGGCAATTTTTGGTGGATGACAGTGGTCAGACCCAGTGGATCCAGACTGAGCGGGTGACCGAAGGCATTACCCAGTTTTTTACCAGCGGTGTGCGGAAACTGGAAGCGAGTTACCGCACCGGGGAGGAGATTTCTGCCAGCGATATCGGCTGGGCCTCGGTGGATGTGCTGGTATTCGCCAGTGCGCTGAAAGTACTTCGTGCCGGTCGTACGGCTGTCAAAGCCACCCAGGGAGCCAGGCTTTCAACCCGTTCTGCGGCTCTGGCCGCCCGTATTACCGGTAGTGGGCGACTGATTCTCCGCAGTGCCCGTTATGCGAAATGGCCGGTTATCCTTGGGGCCGGATATCTGGTAGTCACCCATCCCAGTCTGATCAACGATTTTTTTGCCGAAGTGGCAGGCGTGCTTGGGGTACCTCCGGAGGCTATTCAGATCGTAGGCTGGTTGATCATTCTTGTACCGGCCATGTACCTGCTCAGTTGGCTGTTGTGGCCCGCAATTGCGTTGCTTCGGGGTCTTCTGGCGACTCTTTATCGGCTGGCCGGAAGAAGGCCCGACAATTCCGGCCAGCTTTAGCCCCGGATTCACGTGCCCGCGATTGTCTTCACATGAACATCGTGCTGAGGGTAGGGTATCTCAATGCCTGCTTCATGCAGGGCACGAGTGGTCTCGGCGTGAATCTCGTGGGACAGCGGCATAATATCCAGGGGGTCCTTAACGAACACTCGTAGCTCGAAATCAATGCGGCTGTCACCGAGACCGACACAGAAGACCGCTGGCGCCGGGTCCTCCACGACACTCTCATTGTTCTGCGCCACCTTTGTAAGCAGCTCCTGTACCTGGTCCACATCGGATCCATAAGCAACGCCGACGTGCAGTATGACGCGGGTAATCGAGTCAGAGAGGGTCCAGTTGGTCAGATCCTGGGTTACGAAGGTTTTGTTGGGGATGATCTGTTCCTTGCGATCCCAGTCAACCAGTGTGGTTGCGCGAATGCGAATACGTGACACCGTACCCGTGATGCTTCCGATGGTAACAGTATCTCCGACGCGGATCGGGCGCTCGAACAGCAGAATGATGCCGGATACAAAGTTGGCGACAATCTCCTGCAGACCAAACCCCAGGCCCACCCCAAGTGCGGCCACCAGCCATTGCAGCTTGGACCATTGCACGCCGATCACCCCGAGGAAAACCACCACGCCGGTCAACACCAGGGCATAGGTGGTCAGGGTGGTAATGGCGTAGCCAGTTCCAGGCTCAAGCTTCATCCGGCTGAGCACCATGACTTCCAGAGTGCCGGGCAGGTTCTTGACCGCGAGTACGGTACCGATACCGACCAGAAGCGCCAGTAACAGGTCTCCAAGGGTAATGGGCAATGGATCGCCACCTTTAAGGTCGGTGACGATGGTCCAGAGTGTTATGTTGTCGAACATCTCCAACGCCGGAATCAGGCCGGCCCAGAGTAGCCATAGGCCGGAAATAACCAGTGCTGAAACCAGGATGCGCAAAAGAGCGGTACTTTGCTGGCTGATGTCCTTGAGGTCCATCTCCGGCATGTCCAGAGTTTGTGGCACCCCTTCGCCCGAGGATTCCGCCGCTTCCTTATTGTCGGCGACTTTGCGTTCTGCCTCGCGGTGTTCCCGCAGCCGCTCAAGAGTCAGGCGACGCTCCCTTACCGAAAGTGCCCGGAGACCGACGTAGAACAGCATGGCGTTAAAGGCTATCCAGCAGATGCTGATGAACAGATTCCGTTCCAGTTCCAGGGCGGTATAGTGATATCCCATTAGTGAGGCCACCACAAGTAACAGCGGCGTTGCAACCGCCAGTATATGCAGGGCGAAGAGGAACCTGTTCTGCGGCCGGTCGGCCCGGACCGCACGCATAATGCGCTGCGCGAACACGGACAGGGCTATGGACGCAGTGGTGAAAAGCAGGCGCCCAAGACTGCCCTCAAATTCGGAGCCATCCGGTGTGGCGGTGGTCGGCAAAATAATGGTGATAGGAATAATCACCGCCAGAAGAAACGGAAGTTCCTGACGAATGGCTCTCAGCGAGTCGATGTGCCAGTGGAAATGGGCGTCTCCCAACCCGCCGCGGCGGGCAACGTTCTTGATAAACGCCAACAGGAGTGTGACAAGGGCTGCCGTGGCCAGGCCCTTGGACAGGGCGGAATAAAAGTTGTTGCCTTCCATCAGCAAAAGCGCTCCGACTGCAAGCACCAGTACGCCGGGCAACGCCAGCAAGACACTGTTGGCAAACGCATACAGCGTAAAGTCGATACGATCCTGGCCGACGTTACCAACGTACTGGCCGTTGGAGTCCAGGTTATGTTTGATGGCTCGTCGCTTGACCAGCAGTAATGCCAGAAGGGTGATCAGAACCGCTATACGGCCGCCGCGCTCCTTAACCGATTTACCAACGGCGTCGCTGAGCGGGTCGACCCGCAAATGACCGGCAAACCGAGCTGCTGCGTTCAACAGTTCCGTGAGGGTTTCCGCTCCCACGACCGGCGCACTGGGCAGCCAGAACAGGCGCTGCTGCAACAGAATCTGATACGCTTCTACGCGATCTTTCAGGGCCGAAACCGTACTGTAATACTCGTTCAGCACCTGGATGTGTTCGGTGACCGCCTTGTGCAACTGGCGGATCAGACTGGCCCTCTGGCTTCTTAGCTGGTCGCGGGCATCGTCGCCCGGGTCGATGATGGCTTCGAACTCCTCCAGTCGCAACTGTTCCTCACGAGCAGTCGATAACTGGTCTTCGATATCCAGAATCAAGTCGTTGGCAATGCCTTGGCGCTTCAGACGTTCAAGCCGCTGCTTGAGGAGATTCGCGTAGTCACCGGTCAGGTTGAGGCCGGCTTTTTCCAATCGGAGTTCAAAACTCTCGTATTCGTCCTTCAACCGGTTGAGGAGAGATTCTGCGTAGGTGAGCCGGTTGCGGGTAGACTCCACTGCAACCAGTCGTTGGTCCAGAGAAGTCCTCAGGGCCTGTATCTGTTGACGGATATCCGCAGTTTCGGTGTCGGGAAGCTGGATCTGCGGTGGTGCCTCGGCTTCTGCTTCCAGTTCGGGCTGGACGGCGGGTCTTGCCTCTTCGGGCTCTTCTTTTTTTTCTTCGATCGCCGTTTCGGTGCCTTCGTCTTCAGTCTTTTCACCGCCTCCGTTATTGTGCTGCTCGGCGTGGGCAAGCACGGCGGAACACAACAAAATTATTGCCCATATCAGACAGAGTGCCCGGAACCAGCGGCAGGAGCATAGGCTTGGGCAGTTCATGTCGGCTCGCTCCTTGCAGTGGGTGGTGACGTCAAGTTCAAGATTAGACCAGTTCCCGTAGGTAATCAGCTGTTACAAAAGCCAGTTGCGAAGTTTGACCACCAGCACTTCGGCGTCGGTCAGTTTATTGCGGCGCTCAAGGAGCTCTGCCAGCACATCCGGTCGGTCGGTAATGATATTGTCGACCCCCATGTCTATAAAGCGGGACATGGCATCCGGACTGTTTACAGTCCATACATGCAGTTCCTTGCCGGACCGGTGGGCTCGCGCAACGGTGGTGGGAGTAACCCTGTTTTGCCGCAGGCCCAGAATGTCGAAACTCTGTTCCCAAAGCGGGCCGACAATGAACTGGGCCAGCAGTGTGGTTTTCAGTTCGGGTGCCAGTTCCCGTGCTTCGGCCAGCACGGACCATTCAGCCGTCGCAATCACGGCGCCTTCAGTGGCCTCCATCCTGTTCAGCAGACTGACCACTTCTCTGGTCAGCGCGGGGGTGTCCGGGTCAGGTTTTATATCAACGTAAAGATAGGCTCTACCACGGGTCTTTTCGATCACTTCTTCCAGTGTAGCTATGCGTTCATTACTGAATTGGGGGGCGAACCAGGCCCCCGCATCCTGCTCGCGAGCCTCTTGCAGAGTAATGTCGGAGATTTTGCCATCCAGCCCGAATACCCGCCTCATATCCGCATCGTGCCAGAGTACTGGCACGCCGTCGGCTGTCATCCGAACGTCAACTTCAATGTAGTCTGCTCCGTCTTCGATGGCCTGTTGAATGGCACTCAAGGTGTTTTCCGGTGCTTTGAGTGCGCTGCCCCGGTGGGCCGTTATGGAAACTTTGTCCTGTTGTTCGAACGATTGGAGTACCAACCAGGCCTGGCCCATGGCTAGCACGACGACCAGCGCTTCAGCGGTCCAGGCCAGAGGGCCTGCCTGTTTCGGCAAACCTTTTGAGGACATGTACGAGCGATGGCCGGTGGCTTGGCGGTAAACGCTGTAAATGAGCATGCTGTAAGCGGCGATACCTGCGAAGGCCAGCGTTATGGTGAAGAGGATATAAAGCGCCACAAAAGTCAGAGTGACGGGCATGAGCAGGTCCATCTGTTCCGGTAACCTGGGCAACAGATAGCTGCCAATGCCCTGAAACGCCAGAGTGACCAGGATCGGGAGTATCGCCAGTCCTGCCAGGCCAGCGAGCAAGGCCCCGGTGGCGGGTAAACGCTGGCCGTGAACGTGGTGGTTGCTCAGCCTGAGCGCTAGCCTGGCGCCATGGCCATCCAGCAGAACCAGCGGAACAGAGAGTACCCAGCGCAGGTAAAGCCAGCCGTTACACACGGCGATTCCCAGCGCTGCAACACCAGCGATGCCCAGGAACCACCAGACTTCGGGTGGCCGTTCCAGCTTCAGGTAGTAGATGTCGTGGGGTGAGATCAGCCACTGGTAACTCACCACTATGGCCAGCAGGAACGGCACAGCGATCAGTGCATGGCCGCCTAATTGCAGCAGGGTGAGGGTGAGTAGTTGTTTGAAACGTTGCGCAAGAGCCCACAGCGTGGCAATGGCTATCCGGTATTCGCGGCCTCCGCCGGAGGCGGCAATCCAGGTCATGCCCGCCTGTTGCAGGATGACCAGGAGAGCGGTCAGGGTCGCCGTTGCGCTAATCCATAGTAAGCCGCCAGGGGACACCACAAACTGCACCAGCCCACCAGTGCTGATGGCGGCGTGACCGGTTATCGGCCGAAGCGCAGCCAGGGCGCTGGAAAAGAGCGGTGCAATGGCGGCCAGAACGAGGCCGGTGAAAAACAGGTAAAAGACCAACAGCGCCCGGCGATGAACGTGCAGGAATGCCAGGGTGTGCAGTGCAAGAATCTTCATTCAGGTAGCCGTTCCCATGTCGAAGTTTCAAGCTCAGGGGTCCTCTGCAGGCTCCATGAGGGCTGCCCTGTTGAACAATGCCGTGCGTTCATCGAATGTCAGAAAAGGTTCTGCATTCGTCGCTTCAAGCGTGCCAAACAGTCGCTCCGGATTAAAGCGCCAGGTGGTGCAGTCAGTCATCAGTTCGCTGCAGCTCAGGAGTTGCCCAGACTCCCTGAGGAAGTACTTGAGCCCCGTGTAGGTGTCCGCCAACAGCAGGTCGCGTTGCTGTTTTGGTTGCTTGACCAGCAGGCTCCGGCCAATCATGTCGCCAGCCTTTGTCCCGAGCCCCGTTGCGTCGAGGATGGTGGGCGGAATATCGATTTGCGCCACGATCTGGTCGCGATTGGCATAGTCCTCGAGCGTATCGCTGTCCGGAGGACGTATCGCCAGCACGCCAACGTTGCTGTTCAGGGGCATGGATTCATGATCTTTGCGAATGAAGCCGCCGGACTCATCGGACGTGATAATGACGAGAGTGTCGTCAAGAATGCCGTCGGACGCCAGGTCGTCAAGAAACTGATTCAAGGCATCTTCCATGGTTTTCATGGCCTTTTTCCGAGCCTCCTGCGGCTCTGGTGTAATGTCCTCGGCATTCAATTCATCGTCCGGTGGTTGCTGTTCCGCCTCTTTTCCGATTTTGAACGGGTGATGGGTGCCCACGTTCAACAAGGTGACCATCCAGGGGCCAGGTTTGGCGTCAAGCTGTCTTAGCCGCTGTGCAACGTTGTTGAAATAGATCGGATCCGGTGGCCCCCAACCTTCCACTTCTTCTCCGGGGCCGTTGAAGATCTTTGCGCCGGTGACATCGATAAATCCGGCCTGCGGCATGAACTCGCCCTTTTGCATATAATCCAGCGGCGCGGCCTGCCAGTAGGCCGTACGGTAGCCATGTTCTTTCAGGTGTTTGGGCATGCAGTCCACCACAACGCGCCCCTCAGCCACATCAACCATTTTCCGTGATTGCCGGCGGAAGTCCGGGTATGCGCCACACAGGATGGCAAAGGTGCCGCGATCTGTCTGACGTTCCATGCTCAGCGAATTCCGGTAGAGACGAAATCCATGACGGCGCAGGTTTTCTTCAAGGCTGGCCAGGGTAACGGTTGGGTCAAGACCGTGATAGCGGCTCAGGCTTGGGAAATAGCCGCCTGACATGCCCTCAATCATGACCAGCAGCACATTCGGGTGGTTCTTCACGATGGGCGCGGCAACCTGGTGACGAAAAAAGCTTGCCGTCTGCAGGGTTTTCAGGGCCTTTTCAGACCCGTTGAGGTCCTCGTCTTCCGTGGACAGTGTCGGGGCGAGTGGCCCGATGATCGCCCCTGGTATCTGGGCGAAGAAGCTGGCGACAACATTGTTTGCGGGCGTTGTAAGGCTCTGGAACGACACGCCATAGATCGCGGCTACGAGGACCGCAACCAACACCTGCCCGGTCCTGCCTGTCGGCACTGCTTCGGGGTCGAGCCGACGGTGCCGCCAATGAAGAAACCCGGCAAGGGAAAGGTAGACGGGAAGCCAAAGCGCGTGAACGTTGATCAGGCTGCCGGTTACAAAGGTCGGATCAACGCCCTTGCCGATCAGTGACAGCTGGAACAGGGTTCCGTGAACGGTGAGGTGCATGCCGGCAACAAACGTTGCGCATCCCAGGACCACGACCAGAATAACCCTGGAAATGCCTCTGGTGATGCATAGCAAAACTGCGAGAACAAACGCACCGGCCAGATCGCCGGCAATCATCGCCAGAGGATTGGGAACGACCCCGCTTTGCAACACATAGCTCGCCCTGACAACAACCAGCCAGCAGAAAGCCAAAACCAGTGTCTGGCGGAAATGTCTGGCCATGAGCCCAGAGAAAAATGTCATAGTGTGGTCCGGTATCGAGCGGCGATTGAGGTCGTCAGCATTGGCGTGAAAGGCCGGGCGCCAAACAAACAGGTTATCGCTACCGGCTGGAGGCTGGCAATGTCGCGCAACGTTTATGAATCACTGGTAATCGGATGGCTGATCATTTTTACCCTGTCAGGGTGCTCCGATGAAATGGATCCCACGCCTGCGGGAGCAGAATCAACAGGTGTGCAGGACCTAAGCGTACCTACGATTACGCTAAATGAAGCTGAACTCGACTGGGTGGGGCAGCAGATTTTTCGAAATGAATGTTCTGCGAAGAAAGTCTGCCTTGTGCACTGGAACAAAGGGGAAGCCTTTCCGTCGCTCGGTATCGGGCATTTTATCTGGTATCCGTCGGCAGTGGAGGGGCGGTTCGTAGAAAGCTTTCCCGCACTGATTCGGTACATGGCGAAGCGGGACGCACCGTTGCCCCGCTGGCTTGCACGGCTGGATCCATTTGACGCGCCATGGCCCGATAGGGCCACTTTTCTCGAGGTGGCAGATTCTGCCCGTGTTGCCGAACTGAGAGAGTTTCTGCTGGCAACCCGGGATCTCCAGGCCGGCTTTATTGTCCAGCGGGCCAGTAGCTCCCTGTTTCGAGTCATACAGGCAGCTCCTGACGCCCAACGATTACGTGTAAAGCGGCATCTTGACGAGCTGGTCGCCACGTCCGGTGGGGGTTATGCCGTCATTGACTATGTGAACTTCAAGGGCGAGGGGTTGTCCGCCACAGAGCAATACAACGGTGAAGGTTGGGGGTTGTTACAGGTGCTTCTTGCCATGAAAGGGGATGACCGGCCCACCCTTGACCGGTTCCGAAGCGCTGCCGCTGAAGTATTGACCCGGCGGGCCGTGAATGCCGACGCTTCGATCGAACGAGAGCGCTGGCTGACGGGCTGGCTCAGTCGTTTGGAAAGCTATCGGGAGCCGGATCATACTTTGGTCGCACCAAAATAATTTGTGAAAACTGGTTCAATTCGCGAACGCCTTCTACTTTATTGGGGAGTGGTTGAGAAATTGCCTGCCCTATGGTCTGTCAGCGAGCACTGATCTGAGGCGTTCGCTGCACAAGGTTGTGGCCAGTAGCGGTTGAGGGTAGTATTCGACACTGCTTGGATGCAAAACAAATACTATAAATCAACACGTTGGTATATCAGGCTCATAAATTGCTAATAATTCGGTGCAGGTCTAACCAACGGAATTTTGGAGATACGATAATGAAGAACGCCAAGTCGATTGCCGTCGGCACAGCCATGCTGTGTGGAGTTTTTACCGCTTCGGTTGCCAGTGCGGCTACGACGCTTGAAAGCGTCAAGGAAAAAGGACATTTGCAGTGCGGTGTAACAAGTGGTCTTCCGGGCTTTTCACAGCCAGACGACAAAGGTAACTGGACCGGTATAGACGTCGACACCTGCCGTGCCGTAGCCGCTGCGATTTTTGGGGATGCCAAGGCGGTCGAGTTCACGCCTTTGACCGCGAAAGAGCGTTTCACCGCACTCCAGTCGGGTGAAATTGACATGCTGTCCCGTAATACCACCTGGACACTTACCCGCGATGCATCGCTGGGTCTCAACTTCGCCGGTGTTAACTACTACGACGGTCAGGGCTTTCTGGTGAACAAGGGCATTGGCGTGGACGATGCCACCCAACTGGACGGTGCGACTGTCTGTATCCAGGCCGGTACAACCACTGAGCTCAACCTGTCGGATTACTTCCGGGCGAAGGGTATGGAATACAAACCGATTGTATTCGACACCTCTGAGCAGACGGTCCAGGGCTTTTCGTCCGGTCGGTGTGATGTGCTGACCTCAGACCGTTCGCAGCTTGCGGCACTTCGCTCCAAACTGTCCGATCCCGATTCCGCCAAGATCCTTCCCAACACCATCTCCAAGGAGCCCCTTGGGCCGGTCGTGCGCCAGGGCGATGACCAGTGGTTCAACATCGTGAAGTGGGTGTTGTCTGTACAGATCAACGCTGAAGAGCTGGGCGTTACCAGCGCCAACGTTGATGACATGCTGAAGTCCGACAACCCGAACATCCAGCGTCTGTTGGGCACCGACGGCGATATGGGAGCCAAGCTCGGCCTGCCGGCTGATTTTGGGGCCAAGACCATCAAGCAGGTCGGTAACTACGGCGAGATGTACGATCGTAACGTAGGCCCGGATACTCCGCTTGGTCTGGAGCGGGGAATCAACGCCCTGTGGACCGAAGGCGGCGTTATGTACGCGCCTCCGGTACGTTAATACCTGAAAGCACCCAGTGGGCGCGCTCCCGGTGGAGCCGCTCGCTGACATCTGTGATTCGTTTCGTCGCGGGCTAGCTTTCCGGGAACATGCATGAAAAAACAAACCTTTGATTCCAAACCCGCGGGGCCAAAGCCCTGGTACGACCCGCGGGTTCGCGCTATTTTTTTCCAGGTAGTAGCCATTGCCCTTGTCTTCTGGGGTGGCTGGGTTCTTATCGACAATACGCTTTCCAATATGGAGAGCCGTGGCATAAGCACCGGTTTCGGGTTTCTTGATGAATCTGCCGGATTCGGCATCATCATGAGCCTGGTCCCCTACGACGCCACCATGTCGTACGGTCGAACCTTTTGGGTCGGCCTCACCAATACTCTTCTGGTGTCGGCAATGGGTGTGGTGACCGCCACCATCCTCGGTTTCATCATCGGTGTCGCCAGGCTTTCAAGCAACTGGCTGGTTGCCAAAGTCTCTCTGGCGTATATCGAAGTGATCCGCAACATCCCCCTGCTGCTGCAGATTTTCTTCTGGTACTTCGCGGTGCTCAGTAGCCTGCCTTCACCGCGACAAAGTGTGGACGTCGGCGGCGCCTTTTTTCTCAACAACCGTGGCCTGTATGTGCCGGAACCGGTGACTCAGGATGGCTTTGGCCTGGTGTGGGGAGGCGTTTTCGCGGCCATTGCAGCCGTCATCGGCATTCGTATATGGGCCAAGAGGCGCCAACTGGCGACCGGAGCGATTTTCCCGACGTTCAAGGTGGGCGTGGGAGTTCTTGTTCTGGTTCCGGTAATGTCGTACCTCCTTGCCGGTCAGCCCCTGGAGTGGGATTTGCCAGCGCTTAAGGGATTCAATTTCGGAGGTGGCATTTCCATCATTCCGGAACTGGCGGCGCTATGGATTGCCTTGTCCCTGTACACTGCCAGTTTCATCGCGGAAATCGTGCGGTCCGGCATCCTGTCGGTCAGCAAGGGGCAGACTGAGGCATCGAAGGCACTGGGTCTCCCAAATGGCCTCACGCTCAGGTTGGTGGTTATTCCCCAGGCGATGCGGGTCATTATTCCGCCGCTGACGAGCCAGTACCTGAACTTAGTGAAGAACTCCTCGCTTGCCACGGCCATCGGTTACCCCGATCTGGTCGCGGTGTTTATGGGAACCACGCTGAACCAGACTGGTCAGGCCGTGGAAGTTGTGGCCATTACCATGGCCGTCTATCTCACCATCAGCCTGTTGATCTCGCTGTTTATGAACATCTACAACCGGGCTGTAGCGATTAAGGAGCGATGATGGCTGAGTCAACCATGAAGGCGCCAAAGCGGCGCATTGGTCCGGTCCGGTGGGCACGGGAGAACCTGTTTTCAAGCTGGCACAACACGATTCTGACCCTGTTGGTGGGCTATCTGATCGTGACCAGCGTGGGTCCCTTGCTCAATTGGGTATTGCTGGATGCGAACTTCCAGGGCAGTGACGCGAGTGACTGTACCGGAGCGGGGGCTTGCTGGCTGTTTATCAATCAGCGGCTTAATTTCTTTATCTACGGGTTCTACCCCGAGGAACTCCAGTGGCGCGTGGACATCATGTTCGGCCTGCTGGCACTGTCTTTCGCGCCCCAGTTCATTGAGCGCTTTCCGGGTCGTAAATGGCTGGGGTTGTTCGGGCTGACCGGGCTGCCGATTGTCGGCTACTTCCTGGTTCCGGGTGGCGTATTTGGCCTGGAGGAGGTCCAGAGCTCGAAGTGGGGTGGGCTGATGTTGACGCTGATTCTGGCGTATATCGGCATCATTGCCTCGTTGCCGATTGGCACCTTGCTGGCACTGGGACGTCGCTCCGAGATGCCAATCATTCGTGGGCTTTGTGTGGTTTTCATCGAGGTGTGGCGAGCAGTCCCGTTAATCACGGTACTGTTCATGGCCTCGGTGATGCTGCCGTTGTTCCTACCGGAAGGCATGAACTTCGAGAAGCTGGCGCGCGCGCTCATCGGCATCACGCTCTGGCAGTCCGCGTATATGGCAGAGGTCATTCGTGGCGGTCTGCAGGCCATTCCCCGTGGACAGTACGAAGCCGCCAGTGCCCTGGGCCTCGGGTACTGGAAGAAAATGGGGCTGATCATCCTGCCCCAGGCGCTCAAGCTCGTAATTCCCGGCATCGTTAACACGTTTATCTCGTTGTTCAAGGACACAACGCTGGTGCTGATTATCGGGCTGTTCGATATTCTCGGCACCGTTCAATCGACGGTTACGGATCCCGCCTGGCAGAACGTGGCCGTGGAGGGGTATGTCTTTGTGGCGTTCTGTTTCTGGGTGTTTTGCTTCGGCATCTCCCGATACAGCCAGAACCTTGAGCGCAAACTTGATACCGGTCACAGAACCTGATGGGTAAACCAATGACAGAACAAACGCAAACTCCTGAAACACAATCGTCACCGTCCTCAGACGTTGGCAAGTCCGACATTATTCGGGTGGAGGGCATGCACAAGTGGTACGGCGATTTCCACGTGTTGCAGGACCTCAACCTGACAGTCCGCCATGGTGAGCGGATCGTTATATGTGGCCCTTCCGGTTCGGGTAAATCCACGTTCATTCGCTGCATCAACCGATTGGAAGAGCATCAGCAGGGCAAGATCATTGTCGACGACGTGGAACTGACGGACGATGTGCGCCAGATCGACAGCGTCCGGCGCGAGGTTGGCATGGTGTTTCAGCATTTCAACCTGTTCCCGCATTTGACGGTGCTCGAGAACTGCTGCCTGTCACCTATCTGGGTGCGGAAAACGCCGCGTAAGGAAGCCGAGGCCACGGCGATGGAATACCTGGAACGGGTGAAAATTCCGGACCAGGCCAATAAGTTTCCAGGCCAGCTTTCGGGCGGCCAGCAACAGCGGGTGGCTATCGCCAGGGCGCTGTGTATGAAGCCGAAAATCATGCTGTTTGACGAGCCGACGTCCGCGCTGGACCCTGAGATGATCAAGGAGGTGCTGGACGTCATGATTGAACTGGCCGGTAGCGGCATGACCATGTTGTGCGTCACCCATGAAATGGGCTTCGCCAAGACGGTGGCCGACCGGGTGATTTTCATGGACGGCGGTGAAATCGTTGAAGAGGCGCCGCCCCACGATTTCTTCACCAACCCGCAGGAACCCAGAACCCAAAAGTTCCTGAAGCAGATCCTGCAACACTGAACGAAAAGAGCCGGGCGATGCCCGGCTCTTTTTATAGTGGTTGCTTGGTTAGAACGGGTTCCTTTTCCGGTTCCACCTCCAGCCACCAGACGTTTTCGTCCCAGTCTCCGAGTACAATCCGCTTTGCCGGCTTACCGCCTGCCTCCAGCTCGTGAACCGCCGGACGGTGGGTGTGGCCGTGGATCAGGCGCTGCACCCCGTGCGCTTCCATTTCCTTCACCACCTCATCCTGGGTGACATCCATAATGAACTCTTCCTTGCCCTGGTTCTTGGCCATGCTGATTTCCCGTAACTGACGGGCCATCTGCTGACGTTCGGCCAGGGGGCGTTGGAGAATCATCTGCTGCCATTGCGGGTTGCGCATGTTGGCGCGGAACTTCTGATACTCCACATCCGCGGTACACAGGCTGTCACCATGCATCAGCAGGGTGGGCGTGCCATAAAGGTCCACCACCGTCGGGTCATCCAGTAGGGTGGCGCCGACTCGGTTGCAGTAATCCTTGCCAATCAGAAAGTCCCGGTTTCCGTGCATCAGGAACAACCTGGTGCCCGAGTCACTGACCGCGCGCAATGCCGACGCAATCTGCTCCTGCAGGGGCGTTCGCTCGTCATCGCCAATCCAGGCTTCGAAAAAGTCGCCGAGAATGTAGAGTTGCTCCACACCGCGGACCTTCTCTTCAAGAAACCCCAGAAACGCATTGGTGATGTCCGGGCGGGACTCTTCCAGGTGTAAATCTGAGATGAACAGCGTGGTCACGCTGCGCCTCCATCCCCTGTGATCTCGGCTTTCTCGATCACCACGTCCTCAGCTGGCACATCCTGATGGCCTGAGCGCATGGTGGTACGCACGGCGCGAATTGCGTTTACTGTTTCCATGCCTTCCACAACCTTACCGAAAACGCAGTAGCCCCAGCCTTCGGCGTTTTCCGCAGTGTGATCAAGGAAGCCCATGT
>PBRG01000139.1 GCA_002726615.1 Marinobacter sp. | reverse complement strand
TGCTTGGGGTGTTGTCCCTGGCACTGGTCTGGTTGCTGGACCTTGGCACTATCCAGCCCAACCGTATTGTCCCGGGTACCGGCCATGGCCTGCTTTCGGCCGTGGGATGGACAGGGGCAGGGCTGGTCACTGGGGTTCTGTTGGCGACCACTGTGCTGTCGATGGTGCCGGTGCGTCGGCGTTATGAGCTCCTGCTTGGGTTGATTGGACTTTCACTGGCGATGATGCCGCTGTTGCCGGAAGTGTTTGCCTCCCGCCATCTGCCCGAGGATTCGCCCTACGCCCGCTCGTCTGTCGGGGCGGGGTTCTGGTCCCTGTTGTTCCTGCTTTCGCTGATGTTAGTTGAGGCCCTTGGCCGGCTTGAAGCCCGGCGTTGGCTGCAACTGATGCTGCTGGTGTTTGTCGGTGGAAGCTGGCTTTTTTTTCTGCGCGGCGAGGGCCTGGAAAGTCTGTCGCTGGTGCGGGAGTTCAACGCTCGCCCCGACAAGTTTCAGCAAGCGCTCTGGACGCACCTGGCGCTGGCATTGGGTGCGGTTGCCATCAGTGCAGGCCTGGCGTTCGCCCTGGCGCTTAAAATGATTCGTAGCCCCGCCTGGCAGCGTCCTCTTCTGGGCGCCGTGAGTTTTTTACAAACCATTCCCAGCCTTGCGGTGTTTGGTTTGCTGATTGCGCCACTCAGTGCGCTCTCGTCAGCGCTCCCGTTCCTGCAGGATCTTGGCATTCGCGGGATTGGTTGGGCGCCGGCGCTACTGGCGTTGATCGCTTACAGTTTACTGCCGATGGTGCGTAACACCTTTGTGGCTCTTACCGAAGTTCCCGAAAGCCTGGCCGATGCGGCTCGGGGCATGGGGATGAATGAACACCAGGTGTTTTTTCAACTCAAGCTACCGTTGGCGCTGCCGGTGATCATTGAGGGGGTACGCATCACAACCATTCAGGCAATCGGCCTGACGGCGGTAGCGGCCCTCATCGGCGCGGGTGGTTTCGGTGGTTTTATCTTTCAGGGGCTGGGGCAGGCGGCGATGGACCTGGTATTGCTCGGTGCTTTGCCTACGATTGCGTTGGCGCTGCTTGCCGACGCGTTACTCACGATGCTGGCGGCCAGTCTCAAGCCGACACCGGCAACGGCCTGATAGGGGAAGGAACTGGTCGGATGATTGAACTGAAGAATATCTCCCGGCGTTTCGGCGATACCATCGCAGTGGATGGGGTAAACCTGACCATTGAAACTGGTGAGGTCTGCGTGCTGGTGGGCAGTTCGGGCTGCGGTAAATCGACCACGCTTCGTATGATCAACCGGCTTTTGCCTTATAGCGCTGGCGAGATACTGGTGGATGGTGAGGACATCACCACCATGAACCCGGAACAGCTTCGGCTGAACATGGGATATGTGATTCAGGGTACGGGGTTGTTTCCTCACTGGACGGTGGCACGCAACATCGCCATGGTGCCCAGGTTGTTGAACTGGCCCAGGGAGCGGATCGACGCACGAGTCGATGAGTTGATGACCTTGTTGGATCTCGACCCCAGCGCCCACGCCAACAAATACCCCCAGCAATTGTCTGGCGGCCAGGCCCAACGGGTCGGTGTTGCGCGGGCATTGGCGGCGGACCCCAACATTCTGCTGATGGACGAACCTTTCGGTGCATTGGATGCGATCACGCGGGAAAACCTCCAACTGGAAATGCTGCGGATCCAGAAGCAGGTCCGTAAAACCACCGTTTTCGTGACCCACGATATTGATGAAGCACTGAAGCTGGCCACCCGCATTGCCGTGATGGATCAGGGGCGCATCATCCAGCATGACACGCCGGAGAATATCCTCCGCCATCCAGCGTCGGACTTTGTTGAAAACCTGATTGGCAAGCAGGACCGCGGTCTGAAACTGATGAGCCTGCGGCCTGTGCGGGACCTGATGGCTAATCACTCCGAGCCGCGGCAGTCAGAACCTGGAGAGCATACGCTCAGGGAGGAAGACAGTATTCGCCTGGCCCTGTCCGTGATGCTCTGGCGGGACCTGCGGCAGGTTGCGGTGTTCAATGCGCAAGGGCAGGAGACGGGTGTGATTACCCGTGAACGCATTATCCAGGAAGGCGTGTGATGCGTGTCTGGTTACCTGCCACTCTTTTGGCCTCGCTGCTGCTCGCGCTGAGTGCCGGCATGCCGGTGCTGGAGCCATTGTTCAATTGGGTGCAGCCGGGCAAGCAGCAGGTGATCTATGAACGGGAGAGCTTTTTATTCCTGCTTCAGAATCACCTGATGCTGGTCGTCGTATCGGCGGCCGTGGGTACTCTCGTTGCGGTGGCTGGCGGCATCTTTGTTACCCGTCCTTTTGGCCGCGATTTCCTGCCCCTGGTCGGCCAGGTGGCTTCTATTGGCCAGACCTTTCCGCCGGTGGCTGTACTTGCGTTGGCGGTACCAGTGCTTGGTTTCGGCGAGGCTCCGATCCTTCTTGCGTTGGTGCTTTATGGCTTGCTGCCCATTCTGCGTAATACCCTGGCGGGTCTGGAAGGTATCGATCCGGCTGTACGGGAGGCAGCACTGGGTATGGGCATGTCGCCAGTGCAGGTCCTCGTGCGAGTAGAACTGCCCCTGGCCGGAAGGGTCATTCTCGCGGGTATTCGAACCTCTGTTACTATCAATATCGCGACCGCCGCTATCGGCTCAACCATTGGAGCCCGCACCCTGGGCGATCCGGTGATTGCCGGGCTGGTGAACGGCAATACCGCGTATGTGCTGCAAGGAGCGATTCTGATCGGGTTGCTTGCGCTGACAACGGATAGCCTGTTTGAAGCACTTGAACGATCCTGGGATCGTCGATTGCAATCCGTAGGAGTCTAGATGGGTAGTTATCTGCTGTTTGTTGTTATCGCTATAGCGACTGTCCTCAGCCCGGGGCCAGGCGTTATGTTGACACTGACCAACGCCATTCGGTTCGGTGTGTCCGGTGCCTTCGGCGGAATTCTGGGGATTGCCTTTGGTACTTTCATTGTTGCGGGTATTTCAGCCACAAGCCTGGGCATTGTACTGGCGACGTCAGCGACGGCGTTTAGCATCTTGAAGTTTATCGGTGCCGCCTACCTGATTTATCTGGGGGTAAAACTGTGGCGGTCTCCTGTCACCGAAATAGCGCAAAATGCGGCTGCGGTCAGAAGCAGAAAATTCCAGTTCCTTGAAGGTCTGGCGTTGCAACTGACAAACCCGAAAGCTGTATTCTTTTTCCTGTCTGTTTTTCCTCAATTTGTTGATTATTCGACTGAATTTGTCGGCCAATTTGCCCTTTTAGTGGTCACTTACAGCGCCCTGGTTGTCGCCATCCACTTGTTGTATGCGCGCCTCGCCAGATCAGCCCGTGGCTGGCTTTCATCCGAAAAAGGGGGGCACTTGGTCAATAAACTGGGTGGGGCGACGTTTGTCGGTTTTGGTGTGGGGCTGGCAACGGCGAGCAGGTAACGATGTTGAGTGGAGGATAAGCATGGTGCAAAGTGAAACAAACTCTCAGTTCAACGCGGAATTACTTTGTCCAGCCAAGCCCGGCGAAGGCGCTCCCTGGGCTTTTATCGTTCTGCCCCGGGAGGCAAGCGAAAAGCTTCCCAGGCGGGGAAGAACAACGGTAGAGGCCAGCCTCAACGGTCATCATTTTCAGGTAACGCTTGAGCCCGATGGTCAATTGAGCCATTGGCTAAAGGTGAGCAAGGAACATCTCGAAGCTGCAGGTGTGAGCGTCGGTGATGTTGTTGATTTGGGCATCAGGCCGGTGGACCAGGAACCTGAACCAGAGGTCCCCTCGGACCTGAAAGAGGCTCTGGCAGCGGCCCCCGAGGCTCGGGCAGTTTGGAATGATACAACCACCATCGCGCGTCTGGACTGGATTCACTGGATTGTCTCAGCCAAGCAGGCGAAGACCCGGACGAAGCGGATTAGTGATGCGTGCGACATGCTGGCCTCGGGAAAGCGGCGCGTTTGCTGTTTTGATCCCTCTGGTTATTACAGCAAAGCGTTGAGTGCGCCCAAGGCGGCGGACACACAGGAGATCGGATGAGCAACCCCGGTTTACCAAGCCCCCTGCGGCGAGCTCTCCCGCTTGTCACAATCCTTTTGCTCACCGCCTGCGATGCGCCACAACTGCTTCCGCCTGACACCCGCCTTCCGGACGGCAGTACCTATTCCGGTGATATCCGGGACGGTTTATTTCACGGTGAAGGCAGCTACGCCTTTACCGGCGAATCGGAGGATCTGGGCAGCCTCACAGGAATCTGGGAGTTTGGTGAGTTCGTCGATCAGGAAGAGTACGTCGCGGAAGCACCTGTCCCGGAAGAACCAGCGCTTTTGACTGAGACTATTCTCGTCGAAGACCGTCAGCGCCTGAACAACCAGATCGAGAGCCTCGCCCCGGAACAGGCGGGGGGGGCAGACGCCTACTTTCTGGCCGTGGGTGGCGACGGTACCGAGTCGGTGTTCATGCGCGATATCCAGGTTGCCAAAACTGGCCTTCAGGCGCAGTTTGATGTGGAAAACCGCGCCATCATGCTGCTCAATCACCGGGACTATGAAACGTTTCCCCTGGCTACCCGGCCATCCATTGCCTCAGCTCTGGAGGCATTGGATGCGCAGATGAATCCCGAGGAAGACCTGCTCGTGGTTCACCTGGTCAGCCACGGCATGCAAAACGGGCAGCTGCTGTTGCAGCAACCCGGTATCGAGTTGCCGAACCTCTCGCCGCAGGATTTCGCGGAAATGCTGGAACCACTGAACGTGCGCCGAAAACTGCTGGTTATTTCTGCATGCTACTCCGGCCAGTGGATAGAACCACTCAAGGACGCAGACACACTGATCATTACCTCCGCCCGGGCAGACCGTACCTCTTTCGGCTGCGGTGATGACTCGGAGATGACCTGGTTCACCAAGGCGGTTTATCAAAGTGTGGGACTGTCATTGGCCGACCCTGATGCCATGTTCGAGGACATCAACCAACAGATCCGAGCCTGGGAAGAAGAGATTGGTATGGAGGAATCGAATTGGTCCTATCCCCAATCCCATTTAGGTGAGCGTTTAAGGGAATGGTTAAGTGAGCGTTGATTCTTGAGGGGGCTGACAGTGTTATTCATTCTTTGTGTTTTAAAATTTTTCGTCTGGAGGTAAATAGTTCAATGACCCCAGTCGACATTGATACCCTGCTGGAAACCATCCCCGACGCCCGCGACGGTCTCACCCGCACGGAGCGGATCATTCTCTATGTATTACACGAAACCCAGCGCGAGTTAAAGGGACGCAATGTGCCAACGGTGATGCTCTACGGCCGGGTAGTGGAATACGTCAACATCAGCGAGGCTGAGCTTCATGTTTACCTGGACAGGCTGGGTGTGAGGGGCGGCTGAATTGCCCCAGGTCATTGATTTTCGCCGCTCATTATTTGCGTAATCGCCAATCCACTGTTAGGTTTCTAGTCAGGGCTTCATCCTGAATTCGTAGGGAGAGCGCATGGCAGACACCGTCACTGACTTGCTGGTTCGCTACTGGGCCACCGGCTTCTTCATCGTTGCCACATTGGGCCTGTGTGCCTTTATGGTGGGCGCCTCCAGCGTGCTTGGAGGGCGTAGCCGGGGTGTCAGCAAATCCCTCCCTTTCGAGTCCGGCATTGTTGGCACCGGTGATGCCAGACAGCGCTTTTCCGTCAAGTTTTATCTGGTCGCGATGCTGTTCGTGATCTTCGATATCGAAGCCGTGTTCCTGTTTGCCTGGGCCATTGTCATTCCCGACGTGGGCTGGACAGGGTTCTGGGGCGCGGCGGTTTTTATCCTGATTCTGCTGGCCGGTCTGCTCTATGACAGTCGTACCGGTGCCCTGGACTGGGCCCCGGAATCATCCAGCGGTAGACCTCGTAGTCCGGCAGGCTGATTCAACGCACCCGATTATGGCGCGGGTCAACGGTGATTCCACTGTTGGGTCCAGCGCCCATGGAGGCGCAGCATGTCCTACACACTGACCAGGGCGGAACCTTCGCCGGAAGGTGACACGCAATACCCGGTACGGCAACAGGAACCGTCAGAAGATCCTGTTAAACGTCAGCTTGAACGCAATGTGTTCACCGGCAAGCTGAGTGACGTTCTCAATTCCGCGGTCAACTGGGGCCGGAAGAATTCCCTCTGGCCCTACAACTTCGGGCTGTCCTGCTGCTATGTGGAAATGACCACGGCTTTCACCGCGCCCCACGACATTGCCCGTTTCGGTTCCGAAGTTATCCGCGCATCGCCCCGACAGGCTGATTTCATGGTGATTGCCGGCACCTGCTTTATCAAGATGGCCCCGGTGATCCAGCAACTGTACGACCAGATGCTGGAGCCCAAGTGGGTCATATCCATGGGCTCCTGCGCAAACTCCGGCGGTATGTACGATATCTACTCGGTGGTGCAGGGCGTCGACAAGTTTCTGCCGGTGGATGTGTATGTCCCCGGTTGCCCGCCCCGGCCAGAGGCCTTTCTGCAGGGCTTGCAGTTGCTACAGGACTCCATCCAGGAAGAGCGCAGACCCTTGTCCTGGGTGGTGGGCGACCAGGGTGTCTATCGGGCAGACATGCCCTCTCAAAGGGAGAAGTGGCGGGATCAGCGCATTCAGGCCACCGAACTGCGAACGCCGGACAAGCTGTGACAAACGCAACCATATCGAAAGGCACCGCTGACCTCGAGAGCCTGCTTGGCGATTTTCGGGAGGATGTACTGCATGTACAGCCTACGTTGACGGGCATGCCGGTATTCTGGGTGTCTCGTGAGAGCATCGTGGATATCCTGACTCACTTGAAGCAGCAGCCAGCACCATTTTCCATGCTCTATGACCTGTCGGCCGTGGATGAGCGTTTGCGTGGCCACAGAAACGGGCTGCCGGAGGCAGACTTCACGGTGTTCTACCACGTGCTGTCGGTGGAGCGTAATGAAGACCTGATCCTGAAGGTTGGGCTGCCAGAGAGTGATCTGCGGGTACCTACTGTTAGCAAAGTCTTCGCCAATGCCAATTGGTACGAGCGGGAAATACTGGACATGTTTGGCATCGCCGTCGCCGGACATCCGCATCCTGAGCGGATCCTGATGCCGCCAACGTGGACAGGCCACCCACTGCGGAAGGATTACCCCGCCCGGGCCACCGAGTTTGACCCCTACACCCTGACCGTGGAAGGCCAGGATGCGGAACAGGAAGCCATGCGGTTCGACCCGGAAGCCTGGGGCATGCAGCGTGAACGCGACGGGGCGGAGTTCATGTTCCTCAACCTGGGGCCTAATCACCCGTCCGCCCACGGGGCTTTTCGCATTGTGCTGCAACTGGACGGTGAGGAAATCGTCGATTGTGTGCCTGACATTGGCTACCACCACCGGGGCGCCGAGAAAATGGCCGAGCGCCAATCGTGGCACAGCTTTATTCCCTACACCGATCGCATTGATTACACCGGTGGGGTGATGAACAACCTGCCTTATGTGCTGGCGGCAGAAAAACTGGCCGGTATTGAGGTGCCGGACAGGGTGAAGGTGATTCGGGTGATGATGGCCGAGATGTTCCGCATTACCAGCCATCTGTTGTTCCTCGGGACTTACCTGCAGGACCTGGGCGCCATGACACCTGTGTTCTACACCTTCAGCGACCGGCAGCGGGGCTATGAGGTGATCGAAGGCATTACGGGGTTTCGCATGCACCCGGCCTGGTACCGCATTGGCGGTGTGATGCAGGACTTGCCACAGGGTTGGGAAAAACTGGTGCAGGGCTTTCTGGACTGGATGCCCGCACGCCTGAAGGAGTACGAGCGGGCAATGATGGACAACGCCATCGTGCGTGAGCGGACCCGCCATGTGGCGGCCTTCAACACCGCCGAGGCACTGGAGTGGGGGGTGACCGGGCCTAACCTGCGGGCCACCGGCTGCGATTTTGATTTGCGCAAGCAGCGGCCGTACTCCGGTTATGAACAGTTCGATTTTGAGGTGCCGCTGGGTCACAACGGGGATGTGTTCGACCGGGGTCAGTTGCGCATCGACGAAATGCGCCAGAGCCTCCGGATCATCCAGCAATGCGTCAACAATATGCCCGCGGGCGACTATAAAGCGGATCATCCGCTGACCACGCCGCCGCCCCGGGAACGCATGCTGCAGCATATCGAAACGCTGATTACCCACTTCCTGCAGGTGTCCTGGGGGCCGGTACTGGAACCCAATGAATCCCTGCAGATGATTGAGGCCACCAAAGGCATCAACAGTTATTACCTGACCAGTGACGGCAACACCATGAGCTACCGTACCCGCATCCGTACACCGAGTTTTCCACACCTGCAGCAGATACCGGCAGTGATGCGCGGAGGCTTCGTGCCGGACTTGATCGCCCATCTGGGCAGTATCGACTTCGTGATGGCAGACGTGGACCGCTGATGATGACAACGACACCGCAGACACATCAGATTATCGGCACCGATGGATTCGAACTTCATCCGGCGGACGAGACCGCAATGCTGGAAGAGATGGCGCATTACGAGCAACCCCAGGCCGCGTGTATTGAGGCCCTGAAAATTGTTCAGCGCCGTCACGGCTGGGTGCCGGACGGTGCCATTGGCGCCATTGCAAAGGTTCTTGGTATCGGCCCCGCATCGGTAGAGGGCGTGTCGACCTTCTACAGCCTGATCTTCCGTCAGCCGGTGGGTCGGCACGTGGTGCTGGTCTGTGACAGCAGTTCCTGTTTTCTGAGTGGTTTCGATGAATTGAAACAGGCTCTGGCGAGTCATCTTGGAATTGACTATGGCCAGACGACAGAAGACGGCCGGTTCACCCTGCTACCGGTCTGTTGCCTGGGTGCCTGCGATGGCGCGCCGGCTCTGATGATTGATAATGACACCTATGGCCCGGTGTCACCGGATGACCTGCCGGGTCTGCTGGAGGGTTACCCATGAGCGAGTCCATTTCCAGCCAGCGTACATCCGTGCGTTATCGCAGCCGGCTGTTGCAACCGGAGGCGGATCGTCATCCGGATACCCATCCGCTGACCTGGCGGCTGCGTGACGACGGCGAAGTGATCTGGCTTGACGAATACCTGCTCAAGGATGGCTATCAGTCGGTTCGTACGGCCCTGGACAACGGCGACCCTCAGGCCATCATTGCCACCATGAAAGACGCCAATGTGCGAGGCCGTGGCGGTGCCGGCTTCTCGGCCGGGCTCAAGTGGAGCCTGACCCTGCAGGGCGGCAACATGGCCCGGGGTTACCTGATCTGCAATGCGGACGAGATGGAACCGGGCACCTTCAAGGACCGCCTGCTGATGGAGCAACAGCCACACCTGCTGATCGAAGGCATGATACTGGGGGCTTTGGCCAACAAATCCTTTTACGGATACATCTTTTTACGCGGTGAATACGTGGAGGCAGCGCGAGTTCTGAACCGCGCTCTGGACGAGGCCCGTGAGGCGGGTTGGCTAGGTGCTGACATCAACGGCAGTGGCTTTGATTTCGACATTGCCGTGCACACCGGCGCTGGGCGCTACATCTGCGGTGAGGAAACCGCGCTGATCAACTCATTGGAAGGCAAACGGGCCAACCCCCGTGCGAAACCTCCGTTTCCGGGCCAGTCCGGGGCCTGGGGCAAGCCCTCGGTGGTGAACAACGTGGAAACCCTGTGCAACGTGCCGGCGGTGATCCTCAAGGGTGCGGACTGGTATCAGGCACTTTCGGGCGACCGCACCGCAGATGGCGGCAGCAAACTGTATGGCGTGTCCGGCCCGGTGGATAAGCCCGGCCTGTGGGAGTTGCCCATGGGAACAACCGGCGCCGAGATCCTTGAGCGGGCTGGGGGCATGCGTGGCAACCAATCACTCAAGGCCTGGCTTCCAGGCGGCGCCAGCACCGGGTTTCTGTTGCCGGAGCATCTGGACCTGCCGCTGGATTTCGACACCGTGGGCAAGGAAGGCAGCCGCCTGGGGACGGGACTGCTGACGGTGGTGCCTCAGGAGCAGAGCATGGTGGCGCTGATGCGCAACCTGGAGGAGTTTTTTGCGCGGGAATCCTGTGGCTGGTGCACCCCTTGCCGGGACGGGCTGCCGTGGACGGTCAAACTGCTGTGGGCACTGGAACTGGGGCAGGGTGAAACCGGCGATATCGAACTACTGGACAAGTTGGCGGCGGACTGCGGCCCAGGGCTGACCTTCTGCGCCCATGCGCCCGGCGCCGCCATGCCGTTACAGACGGCCCTGAAACACTTCCGGCAGGAGTTTGAGCAGGGCGTCAGCAAACCCAGGGGTAAGGCCCATCAGGACCCGATTCCGGTGGGAGAAGTCTGAACGAAAGTCATCGAAGGATAGGCAGGCATCATGGCGACGATTCACGTGGATGGACAACGCTATACAGTCAACGGAGCCCACAACCTGCTCCAGGCGTGTCTGTCCCTCGGCCTGGACATTCCCTATTTCTGCTGGCACCCGGCCATGGGCAGTGTGGGGGCCTGCCGCCAGTGCGCGGTCAAACAGTACAAGAACAAGGACGACGACAAGGGCATGGTGGTGATGTCCTGCATGACGCCAGCCGCGGACCAGACCCGCATTGATATCGACGATGAGGAAGCCAAAGCCTTCCGCGCCAGTGTTGTGGAGTGGCTGATGATCAACCATCCCCACGACTGCCCGGTGTGCGAAGAGGGTGGGCATTGTCACCTGCAGGACATGACGGTGATGACGGGCCATGACCGCCGCCGTTACCGGTTCCGCAAGCGCACGCGCCGGAACCAGTATCTGGGCCCGTTCATTGCCCATGAGATGAACCGGTGCATTACCTGTTATCGCTGTGTACGCTTTTACAACGACTACGCCGGTGGTACGGATCTGGGCGCCTTTGGTGCCAAGGATAATGTCTATTTCGGTCGCTACGAAGAAGGCATTCTGGAAAGCCCCTTTGCCGGCAATCTCACGGAAGTATGCCCCACCGGCGTGTTCACGGATCAGAGCCATTCCGAGCGTTACACCCGCAAGTGGGATTTGCAGTTTGCGCCCGGCATCTGCCACCAGTGTTCAATGGGGTGCAACATCAGCCCAGGGGAGCGATACGGAGAACTGCGCCGTATTGAAAATCGCTACCACGGTGAGGTGAACGGTTATTTCCTCTGTGACCGGGGCCGGTTCGGCTACGGTTACGTCAACCGCGCAGACCGTCCGCGGCTGCCGGAATGTCGGGAATCGTCAGGCAGTGAGCCGATCAGCCTCGAAGTGGACACCGCTCTCACCCGTATCAGCGACGCTCTGCGCCATTCGCGCCGTGTGATCGGCATCGGCTCGCCACGGGCAAGCCTGGAGAGTAATCACCAGTTACAGGCACTGGTCGGCGTGGAAAAATTCTCCACCGGCATTGAGGCACGGGAACAGGCCTGCCTTGACCTGATGAATCATCTGCAACGCCATTCCGGCCTGCCAACGCCCACGCCACGGGACATCGAAGATCACGACGCGGTGCTGGTGCTGGGCGAAGACCCGGTCCAGAGTGCCGGTCGCCTGGGCCTGAGCCTTCGACAAGCGGCCCTGGCACGGCGTGAGGCGCTGGGTGAGACCATTGGTGTGCCCGCCTGGAATGCCGAAGCTCTCAAAACCCTGGCGCAGGATCGTTACCATCCGCTGTTTATCGCCTGGCCCACTGCCACGGATCTGGACGATGTGGCCGCAGCTCGCTATGCCCTGAGCCCGGATGGCATTGCCAGCCTTGGCTTTGCGGTGGCTCATCGGATCGACCCGGCAGCCCCGCCAGTGGAGGGGCTTTCCGAGGACATGGCCGAGGCTGCCGAAACCATTGCTACTGCTTTAATGGCGGCAGAACGTCCGCTGGTGGTGAGTGGTGGGTCGCTGGGCTCAGAACCGGTACTGGAAGCGGCCGGGAATGTGGCCAGAGCGTTGTCCCGGCGCGCAAAACGGGGCGGGCTGACACTGATACGGCGCGAAGCCAATAGCGCAGGCGTATCCCTGATGGGCGGCCAACCGCTGGACTGGGCTCTGGAGGAACTGGCCAATGGCCGAGCGGATGCCGTGGTGGTGCTGGAAAACGACCTGTACCAACGATTGCCCCGGAAAATGGTGGATGCAGCGCTGGCGCAGGCAGAGATCTGCGTTGTGCTCGATCATCAACGCACGGCAACGGCCGAGCGCGCCAGTTTCCTGCTTTCTGCGGCCAGTTTTGCTGAGGCGGACGGTACGCTGGTGAATCTGGAAGGCCGGGCGCAACGTTTTTTCCAGGTCTATGACCCCGTTTACATGCGGCCGGAAAGCCGTATTCACGAAAGCTGGCGCTGGTTGCACGCAATGGCGGTGAACCTGCAAGGCGAGAGGGCCGGTGATATTACGCTGGATACCGTCATTGCAGCGTGTGTCGAGGCTCATCCAGAGCTGGGCGGTATGGAGGAGGCCGCTCCCGCCTCACACTACCGCATTGATGGCCTGCAGCTGGCGCGGGAGCCCCACCGATACAGCGGCCGTACTTCCATGCGGGCGAACCAGAACGTCAGCGAGCCACGGGTGCCGCAGGACCCGGATTCCGCGTTTGCCTATTCCATGGAAGGATACAGCGGTTATCACGAGCCGCGGCAGCAGGTGCCCTTTGCCTGGGCGCCAGGTTGGAACTCGCCCCAGGCCTGGAACAAGTTTACCGATGAAGTAGGCGGGCATTTGCGCGGCGGTGACCCCGGCGTGCGTTTGATATGTCCGGTCCCGGGACAGGGCCATTACAGCCCGCCGCCTCAACGTGCCGAAGACGTCGAAAGCGGAGAAAGCTCGCCAGCTTTACGGGCCCTGATTCTGCCGCGGCTGTTTGGTGGCGAAGAGACGTCCTCGTTGGCTGCGCCCATACAGGAGCGTACGCAAACGCCCAGTGTCACCCTGAGCACCGACGACGCTGAACACTTGTCGGTCCGGAGCGGTGACACGGTGACCATTCTCGAGGAAACGCTATCGGTGGTTCAGCAGGATGGTTGGCCCAAAGGCTGGATCGGTCTTCCAGCCGGGCTGTTTGCCGGACTGCTTCCGGGAGAGCCAGTCGCACTGGACAACTCCGCTGGAGGTGAGCCATGAGCTGGTGGACTCCGCAATTGGCTGCCATTGCCTGGGGGATGTTCCAGGCGCTGGTTATCCTGCTGGGCGCCGTGCTGCTGGGTGCCGTTATGACAGTGGTGGAGCGTCGCCTGCTGGGGCTCTGGCAGGACCGTTACGGGCCCAATCGGGTCGGACCGTTTGGCACTCTGCAACTGGTTGCGGACATGATCAAGATCTTTTTCAAGGAGGACTGGATACCGCCGTTCGCCGACCGACCGCTGTTCGTCCTGGCGCCGGTGATTGCCTTTGCCTCCTTGCTGCTATCGTTCGTGATCATCCCTATCACCCCCGGGTGGGGCGTGGCGGACATGCACATTGGCCTGCTGTTTTTCCTGGCCATGGCTGGGGTCAACGTATACGCTGTGTTGCTCGGGGGCTGGTCCAGCGGCAACAAATACGCGCTGCTGGGCGCCATGCGGGCGACGGCCCAGACACTGTCCTACGAAGTGTTCATGGGGTTGTCGCTGATGGGTGTGGTGGCCATGGCCGGGTCGTTCAACCTGCGGGACATCGTCAACGCCCAGGAAGGTTTCTGGTTCATCATTCCCCAGTTCTTCGGTTTTGCCACCTTCCTGATTGCTGGTATTGCGGTGACTCACCGCCATCCGTTTGACCAGCCGGAAGCGGAACAGGAACTGGCTGACGGGTACCACATTGAATATTCCGGCATGAAGTTCGGCCTGTTTTTCATCGGCGAATACGTGGGCATGGTGTTGGTGTCGGCGCTGATCGTCACGCTGTTCTTTGGCGGCTGGCACGGCCCGTGGCTGCCGCCAATCCTGTGGTTTGCGCTCAAGACCGGCTTTTTCCTGATGCTGTTTATCCTGCTGCGGGCGTCGTTGCCCCGGCCCCGGTATGACCGGGTGATGAGCTTTGGCTGGAAGGTGTGCCTGCCGCTCACGCTGATTAACTTGCTGGCCACGGGGGCGGTCATGCTCCTGGTGGCCGAATAGGGAGGCCTTATGGAAAGACAAACAGTCTCGGTGATCAAACGTATGCTCTGGCTGGTGCCCGCCACCTGGTCGCAATTGCGAACACTGGGCATGGTGTTCATGCACAGCTTCCGCAAGCGGGAGACGGTGAATTACCCGGAGCAGGACGTCTATCTGCCACCACGCTATCGAGGGCGTATCGTACTGACCCGCGACCCGGACGGGGAAGAGCGTTGCGTGGCCTGCAACCTATGCGCGGTGGCCTGCCCGGTGGACTGCATTTCACTGCAAAAGGGCGAGCAGGAAGACGGCCGCTGGTACCCGGAGTTCTTCCGCATCAACTTCTCCCGCTGCATCTTCTGTGGCATGTGCGAGGAGGCCTGCCCGACGTCGGCCATCCAACTGACGCCGGACTTCGAGATGGGCGAGTACGATCGCCAGCAACTGGTCTACGAAAAAGAGGACCTGCTGATCAACGGTCCCGGCAAGGACCATGACTACCACTTCTACAAAGTGGCGGGCATGGCCATCGGTGGTAAAGACAAGGGCCAGGCCCAGAACGAGGAGGCGCCGGAGGATGTGCGCACGTTGTTACCCTGATCGTCATCGCAATTGCGACCGTAACCTGAAGGAGGCAACCTGATGGAACTGGCCTTCTATATCAGCGGACTGGTGGCGGTGCTGGCCACCATCGGGGTGATCACCGGCACCAGCCCGGTTCATGCGGTGGTGTATCTGATAGTGTCACTGATCGCCGTGGCACTGGTGTTCTTTGCTCTGGGGGCACCGTTTGTCGGCGCCCTGGAAATCATCGTGTACGCCGGGGCGATCATGGTGCTGTTTGTGTTCGTGGTGATGATGCTGAACCTGCGGTCGGATGCGGAGCAGGAACCGTCATGGCGGAATCCGCGCCATTGGGTGGGGCCGTCGTTGCTGACGTTGCTGCTGCTAGGTGCCCTGGCCGTTCTGATCGGTCAGGGTGGCATGGGGCAGATGATCGATGGTGAGCTGCTGACCGCACGGGCCGTGGCCCTGACCTTGTTCGGGCCCTGGCTGATGGTAGTGGAACTGGCAGCTATTCTCCTGCTGGCCGCCCTGGTGACGGCTTCCCATGTGGGCCGGCGATCAAACCCCTTGCGAAAGCAGACGTCAATGGATAACCGAAACCAGGGAGGCCGCTCATGACGGGCATTCCCATGGAGCATGGGCTGATCCTGGCCGCTATTCTGTTCAGTCTGGGGCTGCTGGGGCTGATGCTGCGCCGTAGCATGCTGTTTGTGCTGATGAGCCTGGAAGTCATGCTGAATGCGGCGGCGCTGGCATTTGTGGTGGGAGCCACAGCCTGGAACCAGCCGGATGGGCAGGCCATGTTCCTGTTGGTGATTACCCTGGCGGCGGCGGAAGCCAGCGTTGGGCTGGCGCTGATGATCCAGCTTTACCAGCGGTTCCGCTCCCTGAATCTGGATGCCGTTAGCAGGATGCGTGGATGATGGCGATGGCAGTGACTCTTTCGTTTCTGTTGCCTCTGGCGGGCACACTGATCCTGGCGTTCAGCGGCGGACGCCTGGGTGCGTTGGCCAGTTCCGTGGTGGGCGTCGGTAGCGTAGGGCTGGCGGCGCTGGCCACGGCGTGGGCAATGATGGCTCATTCCGGCGGTAGTGAAGGTATAACCCTTTGGACCTGGATTGCCGTCGAGGATTTCCAGCCCACCATCGGCCTGGCAGTGGATGGCCTGGCACTGGTGATGATGTCAGTGATTACCGGAGTCGGTTTCCTGATTCATCTGTTCGCCGCCTGGTACATGACCGGTGAGGAAGGCATTACCCGCTTCTACGCCTGGATGAACCTGTTTGTATTCAGCATGATGCTGCTGGTGCTGGGAGACAACCTGCTGCTGTTGTTCCTAGGTTGGGAGGGTGTCGGCCTCTGCAGCTATGGCCTGATTGGCTATTACTATCAGGGCAGCGCCAATGGCTGGGCGGCCTTCAAGGCGTTTGTGGTAACCCGCATTGGCGACGTGTTCCTGGCACTCGGGCTGTTCCTGATCTTCATGGAGCTGGGCACACTCGATATCCAGCAATTGCTGGCCCTGGCACCGCAGCAGTGGCAGGAAGGCAGTACAACCGCCAACCTGGCGGCGCTGCTGGTACTTGGCGGTGCCCTTGGCAAGTCGGCTCAGGTGCCGCTGCATACCTGGTTGCCCGACGCCATGGCCGGCCCTACGCCGGTGTCTGCGCTGATCCACGCGGCGACCATGGTCACGGCGGGCGTGTACCTGATTGCCCGGCTCAATGGCCTGTTCCTTCTGGCCCCGGATGTGCTCCTGCTGGTCGGTGTGATCGGGGCTGTGTCTCTGCTGCTGGCGGCCTTTGCGGCTCTGGCACAGACCGATATCAAGCGCGTACTGGCCTATTCCACCATGAGCCAGATTGGCTACATGTTCGTGGCGTTAGGCGTAGGCGCATTCGATGCTGCGATCTTTCATCTGGTGACCCACGCCTTTTTCAAGGCTCTGTTGTTCCTGTCTGCCGGGGCGGTGATCATCAGTTGCCACCATGAACAGGACATGCGTCGGCTGGGCGGTCTCTGGCGCAAGTTGCCCGTGGCTTATGGTGGCTTCCTCGCGGGCGGTGCGGCACTGGTGGCATTGCCACTGGTGTCGGCTGGCTTTTTCAGCAAGGACGAAATCCTGTGGCAGGCAATGGCGGCTGACCAGACCGGCCTATTGATTGTGGGATTGCTGGGCGCGGCGTTGACCGGCATCTACACGGTTCGGCTGATTCTCGGCACCTTCCATGGCGAGCCGGGCAGCGACCACGCCCGACATCCGGAGCCCGGCACCAACCCACTGACTCATCACCTGCCGTTGATCGTGCTGGCGGTGCTGTCCACCTTTGTTGGCGCCTGGCTTTATCCCGGCCTCGGTGAACTCTTCCCGGACGCACCCGGAGAAGCAGCGGAAACCGGCCACACCCTGCTGCAGGTACTGGCCATGGGCGCCGCTGTTGCGGGTTTGCTGCTGGCAGCATGGCTGTTCCTGCGGCAAAGGGAATGGCTCACAAAAAAGACCGGGCAGGGTATAGGCGCCCGCCTGTGGACACTCTGGCACCATGCGTGGGGTTTTGACGCCCTGTTTGACCGGGTGCTGGTGCAGCCCTGGCAGTGGGTGGTGAAGGTTCTGAGGGTGGATCTGGTGAACCTGGTGATGAATTTGCCGGCGCTGTTGGCGCGTGCGCTTAATGCCGGGCTGGTGAAAAGCCAGAACGGTCGCATGCGTAACTACGCCCTGGTGATGGTGTTGGGCGCCACGATCATCCTGCTGGCTCTGGCGGTGTTGCCGGGAGGGAACGCATGATCCTTGTATGGCTGATCCTGATCCCATTTATAGGTGGGCTGCTGTGCTGGCAGGCGGACCGGTGGGGCGATCGGGCGCCTCGCTGGATAGCGCTGGCTACCATGTTGTTTGTTCTGATCATCAGCCTGGTGCTCTGGGTAACCGGTGATTTTGCGTTGCCGGGCGAGGTCACCAGGCATTGGCTGCTGGAATGGAGAACGTCCTGGATCCCGCGTTTCGGTATTGAGATTCATCTGGCGATGGATGGCCTGTCGCTGATCCTGGTGGCGTTGACTGGCTTCCTAGGCGCACTGGCCGTGCTCTGTTCCTGGCACGAGATTGACCACCGTGTGGGTTTCTTCCATCTGAACCTGCTGTTCATCCTCGGTGGTGTTGTGGGTGTATTCCTGGCGCTGGACCTGTTCCTGTTCTTCCTGTTCTGGGAAATGATGCTGGTGCCGATGTACTTCCTGATCGCGCTATGGGGGCACAGTGGCTCAGCGGGGCAGACCCGGATTCGCGCTGCGACCCGTTTCTTTATCTACACCCAGGCGAGTGGCTTGTTGATGCTGGTGGCGATACTGTCACTGGTGTTCGTTCATTACTCCAACACCGGCGAACTGTCTTTCAGCTACGATACTTTGCTGGGCACCGATGTTCCCGATGCGCTGGCGCCCTGGTTGATGCTGGGCTTTTTCGTGGCATTTGCCGTGAAGCTGCCGGTGGTCCCATTCCACGGCTGGCTTCCGGATGCCCATGCCCAGGCGCCGACAGCTGGCAGTGTCGACCTCGCCGGTATTCTGTTGAAAACCGCTGCCTATGGCATCCTGCGGTTTGCGCTGCCGCTGTTCCCGGAAGAGTCTCAGGCGTTTGCGCCTGTCGCCATGACACTCGGGCTGGTGGGCATTATCTACGGCGCCGTACTGGCATGTGGCCAGCAGGACATAAAGCGCCTGATCGCCTATACCAGTATCTCCCACATGGGCTTCGTGCTGATTGCCTTGTATTCGGGCTCGGAACTGGCGATTCAGGGGGCCATTATCCTCATGGTGGCCCATGCCTTCTCCAGTGCCGGGCTGTTCATTCTCAGCGGCCAACTGTATGAGCGCATTCACACCCGTGACATGCGGATCATGGGCGGCTTATGGGGGCGAATCCCGGTGCTGCCCGGTTTTACCCTGTGTTTCGTCGCCGCCTCCCTGGGGATGCCAGCCACGGCCAACTTCGTGGGCGAATTCATGGTGCTGTTTGGCACCTTCCCCAATGCACCGGTCGTCGTGGTGATTGCCAGCGTCGGGCTGGTGCTGGCGGCGATATACTCCCTGCTACTGATGCAGCGGGTGCATTATGGTCCGGAATACCGCCAGGGCGCCTTGAAAGGGCCGGACGCGAGGGAGTACGGCATGATGCTGGCGCTGCTTGTGCTGACGGTAATGGTGGGGCTCTATCCTCAGCCAATACTCGACATTACCGCGCCGATAGCGGGCCCGGCTGCCGAGCTGTTTCAGCAAGCCGGAGCAGAACTGGCAAGCCGTTCAGGGGAGGTGAACTGATGCTGACCCTGGCAAATCTGGTTGCACTCGCACCACTGATCGTTGTTGGTGTCACGGCGGTGATCGTCATGCTTGGTGTAGCCTGGCAGCGGCACCATGGCGCCACGGCGTTGGTTTCGGCCATTGGGCTGGCATTGGCTCTGGCCTGCGTGCCTGTGGCCTCAACAGCATTGTCATCGCCGCCACTGATGGCTGTGGATGGGCTGGCGTTAATGGGCAGCGTGCTGGTGTTGTTGTGTGCGCTGGTCACGGTGGCCCTGAGTCATCATTACCTGACCGGTTATATCGGCCCGAAGGAAGAGTTTTACCTGTTGCTGTTGTGTGCCGTGACCGGGGCATTGGGACTGGTGGCCAGCGATCACCTGGCGACCCTGTTCATCAGTCTGGAACTGTTGTCGATGCCCCTCTACGGCATGTTGGCCTACAGCTTTCGGGCAGAACGGTCGCTGGAAGCCGGCATCAAGTATCTGGTTCTGTCTGCGGCCGCGACGGCGTTTCTGTTGTTTGGCATGGCGTTGATCTATGCCCGCACCGGGCATCTGGACCTGGCGGGCCTGGCGACGGGGCTGGCAAGCACCTCCGATGCATGGACGCTCGCCGGGGCTGTGCTAATGCTGGTAGGGCTTGGCTTCAAGCTCTCCATTGTTCCCTTTCATCTCTGGACGCCGGACGTTTACCAGGGCGGGCCAGCGCCGGCCACCATTTTCCTGGCCACGGTCAGCAAGCTGGCGGTGTTCGTGCTGTTGCTGCGTCTGGTGACAGTTGCGCCGGTGTTTAACAACGACTGGTTGAACACACTGATAACACTGTTGGCCCTGATCACCATGTTGGGGGGCAACCTGTTGGCGCTGTTCCAGTCCAACCTGAAACGACTGCTTGGCTATTCCTCCATTGCTCATTTTGGCTACCTGATGGTGGCCATCGTTGCAGGTGGAGCTCTGGCGGTAGAAACCGTGGGGGTTTATCTGGTGACCTACCTGGTCACCACACTGGCAGCCTTCGGCGTGGTTACCCAGCTGTCCAGCCCGTTTAGTGGTGAAGATGCCGCCGGACTGCATTATTACCGTGGGCTGTTCTGGCGTCGTCCATGGCTGGCTGCAGTGATGACCGTGAGCTTCCTGTCTCTGGCTGGCATTCCGCTCACTGCAGGATTTATCGGCAAGTTCTATGTGTTGGCACTGGGGGTTGCCGAAAACCGCTGGTGGCTGGTGGGCGGTATCGTCGCAGGCAGCGCCATTGGGCTGTTCTACTATCTGAGAGTGATGGTCACCCTGTACCTGCCGGAACCCGGCATGCGCCGGATGGATGCCACCAACGACTGGGGCAACCGTATCGGTGGGTTGACGCTGCTGGTTGTGGCCGTATTGATTCTGGTGCTGGGCGT
>PBRG01000138.1 GCA_002726615.1 Marinobacter sp. | reverse complement strand
TACTTGAGTTTTATGTTATAAGTAATGATAAGTTCGCGAGTTTTCGCGAACTTTTTTGTTTTAGCCGGGAAGGGTAAATCTGGCTCATAAAGTGATTCTTCAAACAACCGACAAGATCACATTCCAAGAACAGGACGCGGTAGTTTCCGCATAAATTACAGGAAGCGTTTATGGTTCAATCGTCTCTGGCGACGAAATCACAGTCATTTGATCTGGTCAAAAGTGAGATTGAGCAGACCATCAAACAGGCAGAGTCCAGCCTTGAACGCTTTCAGGAAAACCGTGAAAGCGGTGAGGATCTGCAGAACTGTGTGGATTTTCTGAATCAGCTCCGCGGTATTTTCATTCTTGTCGAACTGCGTGCCGGCACCCTCCTGTGCCAGGAAGCCGTCAGTATGGCCAATGATGTTCCCGTTGGCGCCAACGACGACAAGAATATCCTTCTGACGACCCTCAACAGCGCGCTGTTCATTCTGCGCCGTTACGTTGAATATTATCATCAGCAGCGAGCGGATCATCCGGAGTTGTTGCTGCCGGTTATCAATGATCTGCGCGAAGCCCGTAAGGAAAAACCTTACCCGGAATCCTGTTTCTTTGATGTGGACGTCAAGGAGCGGCCGGATTTCTGCTCGGGGCTTTCCCTCCAGGCGTTTGATGGTAACGAGGCTGAGTACGAAATATTGGCTCGCCGTATGCGGCTGACATTCCAGGTTGCACTGCTGGGTGTGCTTCGCGAAAAGAGCGATGTGGTCAGCAAGAAACTTTTTGGCCGGGCAGCGCGCGGATTTGCTCGGCTTTGCCAGGGGCAGCCCATGGGGCAGATGTGGTGTCTGGTTGCCATTGTGGCGGATACCATGCTTGATCGTGTCATGGGGTTCAGCAAGGCCCGAAAGCGCATGTTCATGCGTATCGAGAAATATTCCCGGGAAGTCGTGTACGTTGGTAAGGTGGCTACGGCCAAGGATGCGCCGGACTCTCTCATTCGTGATCTGGTGTATCTGCTCTATAGGAGTGGATCGGCAAATCCCGAGGTGACCTCTGTACTGTCAGCTTATCGGCTGACGCCTGCGGAATTCCCGGACTCCATGCTTGATGCCCATGCCCGTCGCCTTTATGGCCCGGGCACCGATGTTCTCAAGTCATTGTCGACGGCATTGCAGGACGAACTGAATCAGCTCAAGGACAAGCTCGACATTGTTGAGCGTGGCATCGAACCGGACCTGGCGGAGCTGTCCTCCATTGCAGGCGCCCTGGAGCGCCTGGCCAACACGCTGGTCATGCTGGATCTCAACCAGTTGGGAACCATGGCTCGGGGTGAGGCCGCGAAGTTGCGCACCTGGGAGGAAGAGAATCGTCTGCCAGAGGACGATGAACTCTACAAGCTGGCGGATTCCGTATTGGGTATCGAGGATGCCGTGATGCAAATTGTGGTCCGTGGTATTACCTCGGAAACCGACGCCCTTGCGGGTGGTCAGCGTACCCGTGAAGAATCCCTTTACCTCCATGAGGCCACCTATGTGGTAGCCGACGAAGCGAAAAGTGCACTGACCCTCGCAAAACGCGCCATAACGGCGTTTATCGAGTCGGACTACGACAAGCTCCACCTCGCCAATCTGCCTACCACGTTGCACAGTATCTGGGGTGGGCTCCACATGCTGAACGATCCCGGGGCGGCTTCGGTGTTGGAACGCGTGGCAGCGTCCATTCAGGAGCGATTGCTGGACGCCAGGGAGGCGCCTCAGGCTCAGGTGCTGGAAGCGCTGGCGGACGCATTAACGTCCCTCGAATACTACATCGAGAGCGTTGGCAGGCGGGAAGATCGCAATGCGGACTTGTTGAAACTGGCGGAATCCTCATTGGAGGACGTGGGGCTCTAGCCGTTGCGCGGTTCAAACCCAATAAAAAAACCCTGCCGTGTGTGCAGGGTTTTTTATGGGCAGGCAACGGACCATTCGCCCGTAGAGCGATCAGCCCATATTAAACAGCTCGCCCAGTTTGGTTGCCAGCATCATGTCGCCCTCAGCGCGCAGCTGACCGGCCATAAATGCCTGCATGCCATCGGTTTCGCCGGAAACGATGCCCTGCAGGGTTTCGGAGTTCATGATCAGGGTGACGGAAGGGTCGTCATGGGCGCCTTCAGCCATCTTGCAGGTGCCATCCTTGATAACCAGGTGATAGGTCTTGTCGTCCTCGATGTCGAACTGGAATACCAGATCCAGGCCTTCAGCTGCGTCCGCGTTAAAATTCTGTTCGAGTTTCTCGAATATCTGAGCTACAGACATTATTTTACCCTTATTGATGGTTGTCGTGGCGTATTGACGGCTTCTGGTTCCTTGCCTTTCGCCTGCATGGAAGCCCGGGTGAGCCGACGTAGCCATTCGACTTTAGGGTTAGACATTACTGGTGTCAAGCTCGATCGAACGCTTGTTTTAATTTGTTATTGGTTCTATGGCTTGTACCTCAGGGCACCTCGGTTACAATCGAGCGCTCAAGAATAATCCTGGAGAAGCAACTTGGAATTTCTGACAGAGTTTGGTTTGTTTATTGCGAAAACGGTCACCCTTGTGGTGGCACTTCTGGTTATTGTTTCAGTGGTTTTATCCGCTGCCCATAAGGACAAGGATGATCAGGGGAGTGATGGGGAGCTGCGGGTTCGCAAACTCAACGAGAAATACCGCAAGCTGAGGGAGTCACTTCAGGCCAAACTGCGCAGCGACTCGGAGCGCAAGGCTTTTGAAAAAGCCCGTAAAAAGGAAGATAAGGCCAAGCAGAAAGCCGAGAAGGCGAAGCGCAAATCCGGCGATGCTGAAGAAAATCCCCGCCCCAAGGTTTACGTGCTGGACTTTGATGGTGATATCAAGGCCAGCGATACGGACTCTTTACGCCGCTCGATCACAGCGGTGCTGAGCGTTGCGGAGCCCGAAACCGATGAAGTGATGATACGTCTTGAAAGTGGCGGCGGCCTGGTGCACTCATACGGACTCGCGGCTGCCCAGTTGGACCGTATTCGCGCCAAGGGTATCCGGCTTACGGCCTGCGTCGATAAAGTTGCCGCCAGTGGTGGTTACATGATGGCGTGTGTGGCTGACAGGATCGTCGCGTCGCCATTTGCGATTCTCGGATCCATTGGTGTTGTTGCCCAATTGCCCAACTTCCATCGTTTCCTCAAGAAAAACGACGTCGACTTCGAAATTCTGACGGCCGGTGAGCACAAGCGCACCATGACCGTATTCGGGGAGAACACGGATAAAGGTAGAACCAAGTTTCTTGAAGACCTGGAAGATACCCACGTGTTGTTCAAAGAATACGTGGGTGAACGCCGCCCGGAACTGGATATTGCCGCGGTTGCAAATGGCGATATCTGGTTTGGCAGGCGCGCCCTGGAGGTCAAACTGGTGGATGAGATAAAGACCTCAGACGAATTTCTCATTGAGGCCTGTGACAGGGCAGACGTAATCTCGGTAGGTTTCCAGCGCAAACGCACGTTGCCGGAAAAGCTCGGCCTGGCCACCAGCGCGGCACTTGAACACACCGTATGGCGGGTACTGGGCGCGTTCCGCAACCAGAAAATTCAGTAAACCTACAGTAACGGGAACAGAGTCATGACAAACAACACCGAGTTCAAGGCATGGCGCGTTCAGGAGCAGGGCGGCGAGTTCGCGGGTTCCGAGCAGACGCTGCACGTATCCGATTTGCCCGAAAACGACGTCCTTATCAAAGTCAGTCATTCGTCCCTGAACTACAAGGATGCCTTGTCCGCGTCCGGAAACAAGGGCGTTACACGTAACTTCCCCCACACTCCGGGCATCGATGCCGCCGGGGAAGTTGTAGAGGCCTCCTCCGGCTCTTTTTCCGCCGGCGACCAGGTGCTGGTAACCGGTTACGACCTGGGTATGAACACCGACGGTGGCTTCGGCGAGTACATCCGGGTACCGGCCGAGTGGTGTGTGGCAATGCCCAAGGGCTGGAGCGCCCGCACCGCCATGATATACGGCACAGCCGGCCTCACGGCGGGCTTGTGCGTACAAAAGCTGTTGACCATGGGGGCTAGCCCCGAGCAGGGCAAAGTCGCCGTCAGTGGTGCCAGTGGCGCTGTTGGCAGCGTAGCGGTTGAGCTGCTTGCGAGCCTCGGCTTCGAAGTAGTGGCCATCAGTGGCAAACAAGACCATGCCGATACGCTGAAAAACCTTGGTGCTACGGAAGTGCTGGGGCGCGAAGCTCTGGCAGCCGAAAAGAAGCCAATGCTGAAACCGGTCTATGCCAATGCCGTCGATACCGTTGGCGGCGGCCCGTTGGCCGAGTTGCTGAAGCAGATCCACCCAGGCGGTTCTGTCTCCTGCTGTGGTCTGGTCGCTGGGCCACAACTGGATACCACCGTTCTGCCGTTTATCCTGCGGGGCAACAACCTGCTGGGCGTGGATTCGGTTGAAATTCCCCTGTCCGACAAACAGTCAGTCTGGGACAAGTTTGCCGGTGACTGGGCGTGCAAAAAAACAGAGTCGTCTGCCCGCGACATCGGGCGTGGTGAACTGGATGGGGCTTTGAAGGCGTTCCTGAAAGGGGAGTCATCCGGGAAGATTGTTCTCGACCATTCCAAGTAAGGAACGACGAGACCTCTCAGAGGCGGGCTTCTAAAAAAGTCCGCCAGAACTAAGAGGGAGTTGATCACCAAAACTGTGCGGAGCCATGGATGGCGGAGCCCAAGCCGAACAGGACGTCTTGAGGCGTGTTTTGGTGATCAGCTCCCTCTTTGTTCGTTTGGGGAGTACAAGAATGCCGAAATAGGGTAAGAGTCAGGAAGCCCGACGGCGGAACAGCGGCTCGTCCGTATCCGTCGCAGCCTGATACCCCTGGGTAAAGAAGTTCAGGCAACGAGCTGCCTTGTTGATATCCTTGTCGGCGCGCAGTACGTACGTATCAAAACCGCACCGCTTCATAAACTGCAACTGATCAAGAAGCACGTCACCGACCGCACGAAGTTCGTTCCGGTAACTCAGGCGCTCCCGAAGCAGCCGTGCGATACTGTAACCGCGGCCATCGCTGAACTTCGGAAAGTTCACCGCAATCACCGGCAACTCATTCACCACGCCAGCCAGAATTTCCGGTTCCTCATGGCTGTCGAGCCACACACCGATATCGTCACGGTCTTCAAAGTGCTCCTTGCCCGCCAACCACAGATCGGCCGGAATCAGGGCAGGTTGCTCGGGAATATCCAGAGACTCCCCGTCTGCTGGCCTTGGCACAACAACCCAATCGTCAGGACGGATGCTTCCGTCACTGGTGATTACATCAGGCATAAACCCGCTCCTTGAATGGCTCAATGCCAATACGGCGATACGTATCCAGGAAAGGCTCTTCCTCAGTCCGGTTATCGACGTACACATTTATGATTTTCTGCATCACTTCCGGCATGTCTTCCCGGGCAAAAGAGGGTCCGAGAATCTTGCCAATCGCGGCATCGTGGTGAGAGGAGCCGCCCAGGCTGATCTGGTAGAACTCCTGACCCTTCTTATCAACACCAAGAACGCCGATGTTGCCCACGTGGTGGTGCCCACAGGCGTTCATGCAGCCCGAAATGTTCAGATCTATGTTGCCGATGTCGTACAGGTAGTCCATATCATCGAACTGGCGCTGAATGGACTCCGCCACGGGAATCGACTTGGCATTCGCCAAGGCGCAGTAATCGCCACCAGGGCAGCAGATAACATCGGTCAGCGTATTCAGGTTCGCAGTGGCAAAGTCCATTGGTGTGATCGCTTGCCACAGCTCAAACAGTTGATCCTTCCGGACATCCGCCAGAACCACGTTCTGCTGATGCGTAACCCGTACCTCGCCAAAGCTGTACTGATCCGCCAGGTCGGCAATCTGCTCGAGCTGACGATCACTGACATCGCCCGGCGGCGTACCGGTTTTCTTCATGGTCAGTGTCACAATGGCGTAACCCGGATTCTTGTGGGTGTCCACGTTGTGGCCAATCCATTGATCAAACTCGCGGTTCTCGAATCGTTGAGTCGCCAAGACGTCCTTCACATCCGGAACCTGCTGGTAGTCCGGCTCGGTGAAATACCCTTTGAACTGGTCAATGGCTTCACGGGTCAGGCGCGTAGGGGAGTCCTTGATGTGGGACCATTCCTCTTCCACCTTCGCCGCGAATCCTTCGGGCGTCAGCGCCTTCACCAGAATCTTGATGCGGGCCTTGAACTTGTTGTCGCGGCGACCGTAACGGTTGTAGACGCGCAGTACAGCCTCCAGATACGTGAGTAGATCCAGTTCCGGCAGGAAGTCACGGATAACAGGGCCAACCATCGGCGTACGTCCAAGACCACCGCCGACGTGAACACGGAAACCGAGTTCCCCCTGATCATTGCGCAACATCTGCAGGCCGATATCATGAACCTGGATAGCGGCACGATCGGACTGTTCAGACGCATTGACGGCCACTTTGAACTTGCGCGGCAAAAAGGCGAATTCCGGGTGGAAGGTGGACCACTGGCGGATGATCTCGCAGTAAGGGCGCGGGTCGGTAATTTCGTCAGCCTGCACACCGGAAAACTGATCCGTGGTGGTGTTGCGGATGCAGTTGCCGCTGGTCTGGTTGGCGTGCATTTCCACTTCCGCCAATTCGGCGAGGATATCCGGCACATCTTCGATTTCCGGCCAGTTGAGCTGAACATTCTGGCGGGTTGTAAAGTGCGCATAACCTTTGTCATAGTCACGGGTTATGCGTGCCAGGCGGCGAAGCTGAGCAGAACGGAGCATTCCGTACGGCACCGCGATGCGCAACATCGGGGCAAGCCGCTGTACATACAATCCGTTCTGAAGTCGCAGTGGAAGAAACTCGTCTTCGCTCAGCTCACCAGCCAGAGCTCTCTCGGTCTGGTCACGGAATTGTGCAACGCGCTCGGCAGCCATCTGCCGGTCGTGTTCGTCATAAACATACATAGTGGAACGTCCTGCTGAAACGCTGGAAATACGGCTTTAGTGCCATTTCTTGCGTGGGAGAATATCACCGTGTCATTATTCTTAAAATGATTATTTCCAAATATGTTTATCGACTTAGGTGATATAGAAAGCCAGATATTGCTGGACTGATTACAATTTCCCGCCTAGATTTATAGAGGCGTGTGCGACAAAACAGACAATAACGACATAGCGAGGAAAGAGTATGAAGAAGACCGCGAGAACCGACAGTCAGGCCGACGCCGTTGCCGCCGTTTTACTGGTAATGCTGGTCGTTGCCTTCGCCGTAGTCTGGGTATCCGGGCAGTAATCGCTACTGGCCGGCAAGCACCAGCTTGACGACCACCACGAGGGTGACGACGAAGCCGACCGTAAACAGAATTCCGGCGATGATGTATGGCCAGGGACTGTGGCTTGAGAAATCCTCCTCACGGCGCTTGTCGGACTGAACGCCGAGCGCGCCGGCAAGGATGCTCTGCATCACCTTGAAAATCCCCGGTCCTGTCTTTGCTGTCTTTGCCGGTTTGGCAGGCTCAGCAGACTTGTCGGGTGATTGCTCGTTTTCGTTCTTATCCGTCATGCTTGGTTTCCGCTAGTGTGTTAAGGCGGACCCCGGCGATGGTTATTCCGCC
>PBRG01000137.1 GCA_002726615.1 Marinobacter sp. | reverse complement strand
GTGTCAGCAGGCGCGGAGGCGTATAGATCGGAAGCGGGGTAAGCCCAGCGGCTGTTCCAGTAGGCCTGAAAGTTATCCGCCATGCCCTCAACCACCGGCCCCAAGGCAAGGACATCGCGGTCCCGGAAATAGCGGCTCTGATCGAAGCCGAAATATTCATCACCGATGTTGCGGCCACCGACAATGCCAGCGGCGCCGTCCACCACAAATGTCTTGTTGTGCATTCGGCGGTTGATGCGCTGGAAATCCATCAGAAACGATACCCATCGGCCCCAGCCGCTGCGGTTTCTGGCGGGGTTGAAGATACGAATATGAATATTCGGATGGGTATCCAGGGAGGCAAACAGCTCGCCGATCCCTTCGGCGTTAAAGTCATCCAGCAGCAGCCGGACTTGTACACCACGATCCGCTGCCAGTAACAGCCGGCCAGCCAGGTGTAGTCCGGAGTCATCACGGTTCCAGATGTAGTATTGAGCATCAATACGCTGTTCAGCCGCCTCAATCAGCGCGGCTCGGTATAGGAAGGCGTCCTGACCAGAATCCAGCAGATAGTAACCGGATTGACCATTCGCCTCGGCCAGCCGTTGCCGAGACTGGCTGGATAGGAAGCTGTCGTCAGTCAGCACGGCGGTTTCAGCTCCGGAATGAGTGGCCGGCGGCAAACTGCCGGCGCAGCCTGTCAACATCGCCAGCAGCACCAGTAAGCAATGGCGTGCTGACATCAGCCGAGCAACAGAACCCCGCTCGGATGACATTAGCGCAGGATCACCAGCGGTTTTTTCGCAGTCTTCAGCATCGTGGTCGTGGTGCTTCCTACCAGGAACTGCCGAATTCGTGAATGACCATAAGCCCCCATCACCAGGATGTCGATATCGTGTTCTTCCTGATAGCCATGGAGCGTTGGCTCTACATCCCCCGCGCGGATCGCCAGGGTGATGTCGGCGCCAAGATCGCCCAGCATTTTCTCGGCTTTCCTGAGCTGTTCCCAGCGATCACTGGTGTCCGCTCCAATCATCACCAGATGGATCGGCATGCCTTTCAGTACCGGGCTACCCGCCAGAAGTTCCACACCCTTGAATGCCGTGGTGCTACCGTCAAAAGCGAGCATGGCGCTCTTCGGCTGCTCGTACTCGTCCGGAACCAGAAGAATCGGGCGGTGGACACTGCGAATCACGGTTTCCAACTGGCTACCCACGTGAACGTCACGGTCTGAGCTGCTCTCGCCGTGCAGTCCCATCACCAACAAACGTGTCTGGTTTTCCAGGGCCAGCAGGGATTCTGTCAGGTCCCCATGGCGCTGGCGCTTGATCACGTCGTCAATGCCCTGTTCCTTCACCCGGCGCTCTGCCTCATCGAGCATGTGATGGCCGTGTTCCAGAGCAAGCTTTGAACGCTTGCGATCAAGCTCGGCCAGCTCATCCATCAGTTGTTCACGGCTTCCCAAGCCAATGCTACCCGCCAGATCCGGCTCTGTTGGGTAGCGTTCCTCGTCGAGAACGTGCAGCAGAGTCATCGGGGTTTCCATGTGCTTACTGGCCCAGGCAGCGTAATCACACACCGCCGGAGCAGCCCGGGAGCCGTCGATACAGGCAACTACTCGTAGCATTTCAACCTCGCCTTGATGATCCTTGTGGTTGTTATTCTGACCGGTTACGTCGTTGAATTCCTTGGCTTGTGTCATATCAGTGCGCCATCAACTGGTCAACGGCGTCGGGTTTATCGTGCACCCCAAAGCGATCAACAATGGTGGCGCTGGCTTCATTCAGCCCGATAATCTCCACCTCCGCGCCTTCGCGACGGAACTTGATCACGGCCTTGTCCAGCGCGCCCACTGCGGTAATGTCCCAGAAGTGCGCCCGGGTCAGGTCAATCACCACATTATCCACTGCTTCCTTGAAATCAAAGGATTCCGTGAATTTTTCCGAGGAACTGAAGAACACCTGGCCGACAACATTGTAGGTTCGGGTATCGGTCGCCTCATCAAACTCGGACGTCACCAGCATGTAGTGGCCCACCTTGTTGGCGAAGAACAGCGCCGCCAGAAGCACGCCTGCCAGCACGCCGAAGGCCAGGTTGTGCGTGGCGACGACGACAATAACGGTCACGACCATCACAATGTTGGTGGACAGGGGATGCTCTTTCAGATTTTTGATCGACGCCCAACTGAAGGTACCGATGGACACCATGATCATCACAGCCACGAGGGCCGCCATGGGAATCTGTACCAGCCACTGGTCCAGCACCAGCACGAGAACCAGCAGGAATACACCCGCTGTCAGCGTGGACAGCCGCGTTCGGCCGCCGGACTTGATGTTGATAATGGACTGGCCAATCATCGCGCAGCCGGCCATGCCACCCAGCAGCCCAGAGCCGATATTGGCAACGCCCTGCCCTTTGCACTCCCGGTTACGGTCACTGGTGGTATCCGTGAGGTCGTCAACAATGGTGGCGGTCATCATGGATTCCAGAAGGCCAACAATGGCGAGGCCAACAGAGTAAGGCAGAATGATCATCAGGGTTTCAAGATTCAGCGGCACATCAGGCCACAGGAAAATCGGGAGCGTATCCGGCAGTTGCCCCATATCACCGACCGTGCGGATATCGATGTTGTAGACCATCGCGACAATGGTCAACGAGACGATACAGATCAACGGAGATGGCAGTATGCGACCCACCACTGGCACCAGCGGAAACAGGTAAATGATCCCCAGCCCGGCTGCGGTCATGGCATAAACGTGCCAGGTGACATTGGTAAGCTCTGGCAACTGCGCCATGAATATCAGGATAGCCAGGGCATTCACAAACCCGGTCACCACCGAACGGGACACAAAGCGCATCAGGCCGCCGAGCTTCAGATAGCCAGCGCCGATTTGCAGTAGCCCGGTCAGCAGCGTGGCTGCCAGCAGGTATTCGAGACCGTGTTCCTTGACCAGGGTCACCATCAACAGCGCCATGGCCCCTGTCGCGGCGGAGATCATACCAGGGCGGCCGCCCACGAAGGCTATCACCACAGCAATACAGAATGAGGCATACAGACCCACTTTCGGGTCTACACCGGCGATAATGGAAAAAGCGATGGCTTCGGGAATCAGCGCCAGCGCCACCACAATGCCGGCAAGCAAATCGCCGCGTATATTGGAAAGCCAGTCGGCTTTAAGCTTGTTCACCATATCGTTGGTATCCAGTCAGAGAGGGCAAATTCGGGACGTAAGAACCGGTTGTAGTCATCTCGGGGTGACTACCGGAGTTCAATCAGGGCATTAACCTGGGAGCGCAGGACGCTAGGGCGGAGTGATCGTCGTAACGGTCGTGGAGACGTTCATTAAGGTACGTTCATAAGCTGCGAATTAAAGGCGGCGAAGCATACCAGAACGGTGCTGGAAAAGTAACCGGCGGGCCCGGAGACCGGGCCCGATTTACGCCACAGGCCCGGACAGGCCGTTGCTGGCGAGGTGAAAGGCAATAATCGCCATCATGGAACCAATGGCGCCATCAATGAACCGCCACGACATGGGGCTCGACAGCCAGGGAGAAAGCGCCGCCCCGCCGAACGCCAGCAGGCAGAACCACATAACTGACGCACTGCTGGCGCCGGCCACGAACACCAGCGGGCTGGCCTGTTGCGCGCCGATGGCGGGAATCAGCAACAGGGTATCCAGATACACTTGCGGATTCAGCAACGTTACCGCCAGAGTGGTTAACACCACGGTCCGCAGGCTCGAAACGTCTGCTTTCCTGGCATCCAGGGCATCGCGCCCTTTCGCAGCACGGGTGAACGCCAGCAGCGCCAGCCAACTGAGGAAGGCCACGCCCAGCCAGCGCATGACATCCAGCGCTTCTGGTACAGCCATCAACGCGGCGTTAACTCCGAACATGCCTGCCGTGAACAACAGGATATCCGCCGTCATGCAGATGCCCGCACAATACCAGTGATGTTCCCGGCGTATCGCCTGCCCCAGGATGTAGGCGTTCTGAGCACCGATCGCAATGATGATTCCGCCGCACACCAGCAGCCCTGTCAGATAACTTGTCAGCATGTTTCCCTCCGAATGTGCTGGAAGCTTAAGGGCTAATCGCTATACTTAAAAATCATAAACCTTATATCTCATGAAAATTTCTTATGTTGGACTACAAACTTCTTCAGGCACTTGCCGCGGTGATCGAGAATGGCGGGTTTGAGCGTGCAGGGGAGATACTCGGGCTCACCCAGTCCGCCGTATCACAACGCATCAAGTCACTTGAAGTGCGTTTGGGGCAGCCGGTTCTGGTCCGGCACCCGGATCTGCAGGCAACGCCGGCAGGTAACAAACTGCTGAACCACTTCCAGCAGGTACAGTTGCTGGAACGAGACCTTCGAAAGACCATACCCGCCCTGGCCGAGGACACCACGCGCCTGCGTATCGCCATCAACGCCGACAGCCTGGCCACCTGGTGGGCCGCTGTGGTTGGGGAATTCTGCAGCCGGGAGGGTTTATTGCTGGACCTGGTTATTGAGGACCAGGATGTGGGCCTGAAGCGAATGCGCGATGGCGATGTAGCCGCCTGCCTGTGCAGTAGCAGCCAGCCCATCGCTGGAGGGCGTTGCGTGGCCCTGGGGGAAATGACGTACATGCCCCTGGCGACCCCGCAGTACGTCCGGCACTTCTTTCCGGATGGCATTACGCCGGAGGCTTTCGCGACCTCTCCGGCCATTGTGTTTGGCCCCAACGACCAACTACAGCACCGATTCATGGCCGGCTGCGGCTACCACGGCCGTTTCCCTTACCACCTGTGCCCCTCTTCCGAAGGGTTCGTCCAACTTGCCAGGGCCGGCATGGGCTACGGTATGATTCCGCAGATCCAGGCCAGTCATTGGCTGGACAATGGGAGCCTGATCAACCTTGCACCGGGGCATGAACTGAAAGTGCCTCTCTATTGGCACTTCTGGCGCCACAGTGGAGAGCTGCTACAGCGTTTGACCACCACGCTTGAAGGTGCCATCACCCACCGTTACCGCGCACGACGAAACGTCAGATTGTAACGGCTGTCACCCGTCAACGAATGCTGTGCCTGCTTGAGCGTCAACACGCCATGGTAGCGGAGCCGCGCCGGGCCTCCCCAGACCACAACATCGCCATTCTCCAGAGGCACACGCTGTGGCCGGTCACTGCGCCGGGCGCCTCCAAACTGGAACATGGCCGGTGTGCCCAAAGACACTGAAACAATCGGCTGATCGAAATCGTCCTCATCTTTGTCTTGATGGAGACCCATCTTGGCGCCGGGCGCATAGCGGTTTACCAGGCAGGCATCCGGTTCGAACTCAGAGTACCCCGCAGCGCTTGCCGCCATAACCGCCAGGGACCGAAACATTGTCGGCATTACCGGCCAAGGCTCCGCGGAAAGCGGATCGGTTCGCTGATACCGATAGCCCTGCGTATCTGTCACCCAGCCCCACTCGCCGCAACAGGTCATGGCCACCGACATGGTGTGACCGCCCGGCGTCTGCATTTGCCGAAACGGCGCCTGTTCCGCCACGCCTGATATCGCCTCCAGCAATTCGCTGGCGTCGGCGCGGGCGAAACGGCGAAGGACAACCGCTCCCTCGCAGAGCGGCTCGTCCCAGGGCTCAGATGAAGATGACTCGAACAAATCCATAGTCATTGGGCGCTCACCGTATGATCAGGAGAACCGGGAGTTTAACGTCTACCCTTGGGTCAGTGCAGCACACTGCGCTTTGATACACCAGACCACCGTTTAAGGATGAACCATGCGTCGAAATCGCCAGTCAGCGCAGGTGTCGCTTGCTTTTCTGATTGCCTCCGCGATCACCCTCGGCATGCTGGTGCTCACCATTGTACTGGTCGGGCAAAGCTTTCGCGGTATGGAGAACGCCAAGATAACCGCCGCCAGTGCCACGGCCCGCCAGCTTGCCGTCAGTGTGGACGACCGCATCCGTGCCATTACCGGCCCGCCGTCAACCGCTCTCGCGGTCCTCAGCCACGACCCTCTGGCCATCGCCGATACATTACAACAACGACTCGTCAGGCTGCCGGTTGTCGCTGACATTCTCGACAGCAGCGACATCGTCAGTGCCGTTTACGCTGGCTATGCCAATGGCGATTTTTTCCTGCTACGAAAGATGCGCAGCTCCGGCGCCACGCAGTTTCCAGATGCACCCACCAATGCGCAGTACCTGCTCCAGTCCATCACCAGGGCCGCGGATGGAAAGTCGCAATCCATGTGGCACTTCTACGATGCCGGCCGCACCCTTCTGGAACGCCGCACGCCATCCGACTACCACTTTGATCCTCGAGACCGTGGCTGGTACGAACTCGCCGATGCCTCCAGCAATACGAAACTGACCGCACCCTATGTCTTCTTCACCACAGGTGAAACCGGCTTGACACTTTCCCGACGACAAGCCATTGCGAAGGGCATGGACGGCAATACTGTGTTTGGCATCGATGTAACTGTCACCGACCTGAGCACACAGCTAGCCGAACTGCGGCAGACGCCCGGCACCCGCATTGCCATCGTCAATGCCGAGGGCTCCCCCCTGGCCCACACAGGGCCTGATGCCACCCACAACGGGGCAATTTCCGACTCAGCTGAGCCGCAAGAGCTTTACGACGACGCCATCACCGCCGTCCTGGATCACGACAGCAGTCAGGTCTCACCTGAACAGGTAAACAGCTTTACCACTGAAAACCGGGACTGGTACGGCATGACAGAACCCCTTGAGTCCCTGGACCGGGAGAACCTGAAAATCGCCGTGGCCATTCCCGCCGACGAACTATTGGCCGATGTCTGGGCGGCCCTGACCCGTCAGACTGCCCTGGCAAGTGCCATTGCACTTTTATTGCTGGTCATCGGCTGGTTCCTGGGCCGGCGTGTGGGTAGGCCGCTGGAATTGCTGACACGCCAAGTGGGTGCACTCTCCCGTTTTCGCTTCGACACGCCCATCTCCGTCAATTCCCACATTCGCGAAGCCCGTCAGCTCAGCGTCGCCCTGGACGATATGGCCAGCACCATCCGCAGCTTCCAGAGCATTGCCACCGCGCTCAACCGGGGTCAGGACCTGGATAGCCTTTTGCAAGATATCCTTGCACAGATCGTTCACATTCTCGGGCAGACCCGGGGTGCTATCTACCTGATGAGCCGCCAGAATAGCGAGCTCTCGTTAGCCGTAGACCGTGGCATACACCCGCCGAAAACCATCTTTGGCATCAACGCCTCGGATGACGACAACGAAGTGATACAAGCGCTTCGCCACGCCCTTTCCGGCCACCCAGTGTTCGCCATTCTCAGGAACCGTCGCAAACAACTGATTGGGGCCCTGATTATCGAAATGGAGCATGGGGACCATACCCGCCTGAGCAACGACCTGATCGTATTCGTCGATGAGATCGCCGGCTCGGCCGCCGTCGCGATCGAAACCCGTGAACTGATTGAAAGCCAGCAGGCGTTGCTTGAGGGCATCATTCGCCTGGTTGCCAACGCCATTGATGCCAAGTCACCGTATACGGGTGGCCACTGCGACCGTGTACCCAAACTTGCCCAGATGATGGTGGATGAAGCCATCCAAAGCCCCGCCGAACCCTTTGCCAACTTCACCATGAACGACGACGAGCGCTACGAGTTCCACCTGGCAGCGTGGCTTCACGACTGCGGAAAGATCACCAGCCCCGAGCATGTGGTGGACAAGGCAGTCAAACTGGAAACGATCTACAACCGCATCCATGAGATTCGCACCCGCTTTGAGGTTCTGCACCGGGACGCGGAGATCAGGTGCCTGAAAAGGCAACTGGCTGGCGAAAGTTCTCAGCAGTCGGAAACCGACCGGGACCTTGAACAGGAAGAGCTGCAGAAAGCCTTTCGCGCAGTCGCCAACGCAAACACTGGTGGCGAATTCATGTCGGAGAACGATATAGAACACATCCGACAGATCGGCCAACGCACCTGGGTACGTCATTTCAGTGACAGGCTGGGATTGTCCGGCGACGAAAAACAGGTGCTGACTGACACGCCGGAGCAGGCGTTACCTGCGACCGAACCTCTGCTGGCAGACAAGCCCTCTCACCTCCGCTCCTGGGGTGAGCACAAACCACCCGTTACCAAAGACGACCCACGGAACCGGTGGGGATTCGACATGACACTTCCAGAACATGCCGTCAATCAGGGTGAGCTCCACAACCTGACCGTGGCAAAAGGAACCCTGACACCCGAGGAACGCTTCCGGATCAACGACCACATCGTACAGACCATCTGCATGCTGGACGCCCTGCCCCTGCCTGACAGGCTTGCGAACGTGCCGCACCTGGCAGGCACCCACCATGAACGCATG
>PBRG01000136.1 GCA_002726615.1 Marinobacter sp. | reverse complement strand
GGCGGGATATGATTCTTACCAATGTTTATGGGGTTGGCCTCACTCTGCAACACTGTCTGCCAGCCCTGAAAGAAAGCCGTGGCCACTTGCTGCTCACCGGTTCCGCCGCCGGCAGGACGACCATTCCTGGCTCTATGTACAGTGCCACGAAATGGGCGGTGTCGGCCATCGGCTACGGTGTCCGGGAAGAGTTACGGGGAACCGGCGTTCGGGTAACGCTGATAGAGCCTGGAATGGTAGACACGCCTTTCTTTGACGAGCCCCCAGAGAGGGCGCTGAAGCCGGACGACATCGCCAATGCGGTGGTCTACGCCCTGTCACAGCCAGCCCACGTAGATGTGAACGAGATACTTGTCCGGCCCACGCCGCCCATTGAATAAGAGAGGTCTCGGAAATCTGGTTAGATTAGCCCTGCCCTGATCATATCGAACGTGTCCAGAATGCGCGCCACATACTGGTCTTTCGGGCGAAAGCTGCTTTGGGTGCTGAGCGAGACGTCCCGCTTCAGGTGATCCAGCAGCTTATGCAGGCGCCGGCGATGTAGGCCGATTGCCGCCTGCACAGGGTCGGAAATAACGCCGGACAGCGCTGCAAACGCTGCCAGGGCGGCCATGACCGCGAGCATGACGCTGGCGGTCGTCGCCAACGACGGCTCCGGTGGAAATACGCTGTAGTACCCCCCGCCGATGGTTTCGCCGAGGATAAAATCCCTGGCAGCCAGAGTCTTTGCGAGCATGGACGCCAGCACCACTCCGAGCCCTATGCCCCCAGGCGTAAACTTCTGGAACGCAAACGCGCCCAGCACCGTGCATGAAATGCTGTTGGTGATATCGGCAGAGGCCGTCCGGGTTACGCGGTACTGACGAAGGGCGTCGGCAATCACGGGCTCTATCAGCTTGATAAAGCGCTGGTGGTCGACCGGCTCAGAGCTGTGGCGCTCATAAACCTCCTCCAGCGCTTCCAAAAGATAGTCCTCCAGCAGGTGGCCCGTTGGCTGACCATTGTTCAGCAGGTCGGCCTGAATCAGATTCGAGATGTGTAGTTGTACGCGGGTGGTGAAACCCGCAGGCACGCGATCGGCCACTCGGTACAGCCACCTCAGGCCGGCTCGTTTGCGCGTCGGAATTTTTACCAGACAGGCCAGGGCGTAAATCGGCGCCCAAAGCAGGTTGATCGGCGCCCGCAACATGTCCCAGCCCAAAGCCATCCGGTTGGTCGCGACAGCCCCGGGGTAATGAAAATGTCGGTCGATAAACGCCGGCACCCGCGCCCGGCAGTCGGCAAAATAACGCTCAATGCCCGAGCCTATGGCTTGCTCAATCTCTGCTTCGGAGATGGTCTGCTCGGATGGTATGGCAATGGGCATAAGTGACAGGTGCAAATACCAGTAAGTGGGGTGGATTCTTTTCCTGGCGCTCACTTTATCAGGAATCTTCACGGTTTCCCGATAACGCTTTGATCATCCAGTAGAGAAACCTCAGAACTTCCCTAAGTCAGAGAAACTTAGTACCTTGCGGAAATCCCGAACAAAAACACCGACAGGACCACCATTATGAAAATCCGTGCCGCTGTATTGGAGACGATTGGTGCGCCGCAACCGTTCGACAAAACCCGACCGCTGACGATCGAAGAACTGGAACTGGACCCACCGGGCGATCATGAGGTGTTGGTTCAGATTCGGGCTGCGGGGTTGTGCCATTCAGACCTGTCCGTGATCGACGGCAACCGGCCAAGGCCCGTGCCCATGGCCCTGGGCCACGAGGCGGCAGGCGTGGTCAAAGCGGTTGGGGCAGGGGTGACGGATCTCAGCCCGGGTGATCATGTGGTCACCGTCTTTGTTCCCAGTTGTGGCCACTGCAGCCCCTGTGCCGAAGGCCGCCCGGCCCTGTGCGAACCGGCGGCCATCGCGAACAATGCCGGTACGCTTGTCGGTGGCGAACACCGGCTGCATCGGGCGGATGGTACGCCGGTGAATCACCACCTGGGCGTGTCTGCATTCGCTGATCACGCGGTGGTATCCCGGCACTCGTTGGTAAGGATTGATCCGGACCTGCCGTTTCACCATGCCGCCCTTTTTGGCTGTGCCGTGCTGACGGGCGTGGGTGCTGCCATCAATTCGGCGGATATCAAAGCTGGCCAGACGGTCGCTGTTATCGGGCTTGGCGGCGTAGGCCTGAACAGTGTGTTGGGTGCGCTGGTGGCCGGGGCCGGACAGGTCATTGCCATTGACCTGGATGAGGACAAGCTTGCAATGGCCAAGAGCCTGGGCGCCAGCGCTGGCATCAATGCGGCGGACGAAGACTGTGTGAGCCAGGTGAAAGCCTTAACCAACGGCGGCGTTGATTGCGCGATCGAGATGGCGGGGTCTGAGAAGGCGTTGGAGCTGGCTTACCAAGTGACCCGTCGTGGCGGAACAACCGTAACGGGTGGGCTGGCACATCCTGACAGGAAGGTGTCCATTCAACAGGTGAGCCTGGTGGCAGAGGAACGAACCCTCAAGGGTAGCTATGTGGGAAGCTGTGTGCCGGTGCGAGACGTGGCCCGCTACGTCAGCCTGTTTCGCCAGGGGCGGTTGCCGGTCGACAAGCTATTGAGCGACACCCTGACCCTTGATGAGATCAACGAAGGCTTTGAGCGATTGGCAAACGGCAAGGCCATTCGCCAGGTCATTCTTTTCGACGACCACTGACGCCAGGCTGCCTCCATGGAACGATCTGACTTCCCCGTGTTTTACCCCATCATCACCCGATGGATGGATAACGACATTTACGGTCACGTCAACAACGTGACCTACTATTCCTACTTCGATTCGGTCATAAACCGCTATCTCATTGAAGAAGGCGGTCTTGATATACACAACGCACTGGTAGTGGGTTTTATGGTGAGTTCCAGCTGCCAGTTCAAGAAGCCGGTTGCCTACCCTGATGCCCTCGAGGCCGGTGTTCGGGTCGCCAGAGTTGGCACCCGTTCAGTGACCTACGAAGTGGGGATTTTCATGGAGAACGACACCCAGGCAGCCGCACACGGCGAGCTTGTCCACGTATTCGTGGATCGCGCCACCCAGTCATCCACATCGATTCCTCCAGGGATTCGGAAGGCCCTGGAGCGAATTACGGTGTAAAGGCCGTCCTTGAGAGCGGGCGACCGCTTTAAGAGTCCGGCGTCCAGATACCCTGCAGTTGCCCCAGCAACGAAGACCCAATCCCCTGATTCTCCAGGAAGCTCATGATGACCGGGACAAACTGCTGGATCATGCCGCTGTCCATACCCAGTGCTGTAAAGGCTGATTGCACGCCGTCCAGCGACGAGATGCCGGAAAGCAGGCTGCCACTGAGGCTGCTACCACCGCCCAGCAGGCTGGACAGGCCAGAGGCTTTGCTGGTGAGGGTGCTCATGGAGTCGTTGCCCAGCTGGTTTTTCGCGAGCTGTAACAGGGCGCCGGTGCCACCTGTTGCCTGGGCCTGCGTGACCCCGAGCTGGCTTTGAAGTTGGCCGACCAGCTGCTGGGCTTCACCGCTGACTTCTGATGCCGAGGCCATTGCTTCTGTTCCGCTGGAAAGCGCGTCGTTAAGGTCGAAGGCGTTAACGGTTGGGGCGAGCAGGTAGATGCTTGAAACCAGAAGGAATTGCTTGATGGTAGCGTTCATGGAGTGATCCTGAAGAATGTATGGTCGAAGGATGTTTCCTATATATGGTGGCGAGCGATGTTCAATAAAAGTGTGGGAAACCGAGACATATCTGCAGGTTGGTTTGGTGTTGTCTTGTCGCTTCTAAAAGGGAGGGCAATGAACCCTCCACCGAGCGTTCAGGCAAAATCGTACTCGCCGCCCTTCTCAAGCGCCTTTTGATAAGCCGGCCTGGCGTGCGCTCTCTCAACCCACGCATTAATGTGGGGCCTGTCTTTGCCAACGATACCCCGTGCCACCGAGGCTTCCAGCGGAAAGCTCATCTGAATGTCCGCTGCGCTGAGGTCGTCCCCCAGAAACCAGGTGTTTTGTGCCAGATGGGCCTCGACAAAATCCAGGTGTGTTTTGATCATCGGGCCGATGAAGGTGGCAGTGGTTTTATCGGCGATGCCTTTGGCCACCGGCTTGATAAAAAACGGCATCGGGCTGTTTTTTACCTTCTGGAACACCAGGCGCATTACCAGCGGTGGCATCAGGGAGCCTTCGGCGTAATGCAGCCAGTAGGTATAATCCAGCCACGCCTGGCCGCCAGCTTCAGGCAACAGGGTGTCCTTGCCGTAGGTGTGGGTCAGGTATTCGATAATAGCGCCTGACTCCGCTACCACCAGATCGCCATCAGTGATGACCGGTGATTTACCCAGCGGGTGTACTTTTTTTAGGCTGGCAGGCGCCAGCATGGTTTTAGGGTCACGCTCATAACGTTGAATGTCGTAGGGCACACCCAACTCTTCCAGCATCCAGAGAACGCGTTGTGAGCGGGAATTGTTGAGGTGGTGAACGGTAATCATGCAAAAACTCCACGTCTATCGAAAGAATGGGCAGGGTAGTAGTGTAGTCTGCAAGTGGCTTTTTGGTTCACTTAATCCATCAATCAGGAGGTCGGCAATGTCGGAACCATCACTCAAGGAACAACTTAACACCGCAGTGAAAAATGCAATGCGGAACAAGGACAAAACGCGGCTCGTTACCCTGCGTATGGCACAGGCTGCGGTCAAGCAGATCGAAATTGATGAGCGCCGTGAGTTGAGCGATGACGATGTGCTGAAGGTGCTGGACAAGATGCTCAAACAACGCCGTGATGCCGCCAGTCAGTACGATGAGGCCGGCCGCGAGGAGTTGGGCGACAAGGAACGGGCAGAAATGGTGATTATCGAGGAATTCATGCCCGCCGCCCTTAGCGAGGATGATCTGGACAGCCTGATCCGTATGGCTATCAGCGCTACCGACGCCCAGGGCATGAAGGACATGGGGCGTGTAATGAACGACCTGCGTCCTCAGGTTCTGGGCCGGGTTGATATGGGCCATCTGAGCACGAAGGTGCGGGCCGCGCTGGCGGACTAAAATCCAGAGCTGCCGCTCATTTGCCCTGATCCAGTCGATTCCATTTGCTGGCGGAAGATCTGTCCCGGATTTCGGAACTAAACCGCCCCAAATTGGTCGAATAGCGACCAGATTAGCAACGCTATCTGGTGTGCGCCAAAGGAGGAATTCTCATGCGCTATCTTACTGCACTATTAATCACTGTATTTTTTTCGGGCACTGCGCTGGCCGGCCAATGCCCGTCTCTGGTTAGCCAGATTGATCAACAACTGCAGTCAGCCCAACTCGATAGTGAGGCTGAAGCCAGTATCAGAGCGCTCCGTGATCAGGGCCAATCACTGCACAGCGAAGGGAAGCACGCCGAGTCCGTTAAGGTACTTAGAAAAGCAATGAAAAAACTTGACGCTAAGTCATAGCAATCAAGTGCCTGGCAATGGTAAATCCTGCCATTGCCAGGTCTCTGGTCATGAGTAACTGGCTAATGTACCCGCCCGGTTTACCTGGGATCTTCAAGGGCAAGCACGTTGCGCTCAAGGTTCAGAGTATCGCTGGACTCAGGCGCCTTCCGTGACCAACGTTTAGCGTTATCCGAAAGCTATCTTCCGTCGTGTGTCGCGCATTCTCGTAAACGGTATCTCCGGTGCCTTGAATTGTATCTTCAGCGCACTCAGCTAAACATAATATGTACGCCAATCAGCAATCAGCAATCAGCAATCAGCAATCAGCAACCAGCAATCAGGAGATCTGCCATGCATGTGTTCATTGCAGGAGCCAACGGGCAAATCGGGCAATATCTGTTACGGGAATTGGCAGACAGCGATCATGAGGCACGGGCCCTCATCCGGCACCCGGACCAGGGCCCGGAGTTGCAGAAGCTGGGCGCTACGGAAACCGTGCAAGGTGATCTGGAGCACGACTGTAGCGAAGCCATGAGAGGCTGCGATGCGGTCATTTTTACCGCAGGTTCCGGCCCCCATACCGGGCCCGATAAAACCGTTGATGTTGATCAGGACGGTGCCATCCGGCTGATGGATAGGGCCAAGGCCATGGGTATAAAGCGGTTTATCATCGTGAGCAGTATGCGGGCTGAGGAGCCGGAGAAGGGGCCGGAAAAGCTGCGCCATTACCTTCAGGCCAAGCGCAACGCTGATGAGCACCTGAAGCACAGCGGCCTGAATTATACCATTGTTCGCCCAGGGCAACTGACCAACGATGAGGGCACGGGCAAGGTTGCGGTGAGTGCGAGGCTGGAGGATTTCGGCAAGATTCCACGGCAGGACGTTGCTCGCGTATTGCTGGCGGTGCTGGATTCGGATGCCACCACTAACCGCGTGTTTGACGTGGTGTCTGGCGAAACGCCGGTGCCTGACGCACTGGCAGGATTGTAACCTCCACGATGTCCGACAAAGAGCTTCGTGCCAAATCCGATAAACAGTCTATTGACCGGTTTATCAATGAGGTTCGCACTCTTCCCAAACAAGGTAGTGAACAGGGCAGGCTGATTTTTGCCCTGGACGCCACAGCCAGCAGGGAGGCGACGTGGGATGAGGCTTGCCACTTGCAGAGTGAGCTGTTCATCGCGACCCGTGATCTGGGCGGCCTGTGCATTCAGCTGTGTTACTACCGCGGCTTTGGCGAGTTCAAGGCCACGGGGTTTGTGACTGAGACCGGTCAGTTGTTGAACCTGATGAACGGCGTTTCCTGCCTGGGTGGCCGCACCCAGATAAGCCGGGTGTTGGCTCATGCATTGAAAGAAACCCGCGCAAAGGCGGTCAGCGCCGTGGTATTTATCGGGGACTGTTGCGAGGAGCCAGTGGACGAGCTGTGCCATACCGCGGGGGAACTGGGGATGCTGCGAACACCGGTATTCATGTTCCACGAGGGCGCCGATGTCCATGCCAGGGCGGTGTTCCAGCAGGTAAGCAAGCTGTCCGGTGGCGCCTATGCCCCCTTTGATCGCAACAGCCCGCAGGTGCTCAAGGATCTTATGGCTGCCGTTGCGGTCTATGCTTCCGGGGGAGCCAAGGCCCTGCAGGACTTTTCCAGCCGTGGCTCTCCAGAGGTCAAGCGCTTGACCCGGCAAATCAAATAGCGCTTGTTTCAATCCATGTTCAAGCCATCAATGGACCGATGAGTTCCGGGGTATCTGAGTGCCACTAACGCTTCTGGTCATAGCACTGTCGGTTGTCGCGTGGGTGTGGCTGCGCAACCAGCCGGCCAGCCAACGTAAGCCAGCGATGATCAAGCTGGCCTTGATGGCCGCTATCGGGATAGTGGTTCTGATGGCCGTTACCGGCCGTTTACACGCTCTGTTCGCGTTGCTGGCGTTTCTCTACCCGCTGTTACGCCGGATGCTGCCATCACTATTGACGGGACGCATGGCGGGAGCCGGAACGGGAGGTTCAAACGCAAGTGAAGGCAACCAATCCCATGTGTCCGGCGACATCCTGGAAATGAGCCTGGATCATGACTCCGGCACCATGAGTGGCAAGGTCCTGAAAGGCCCCATGGCGGGCAGGGCACTAGCGGACTTGAGCGAAAGCGAATTTCTCGATCTGTTGCGATACTGCCGGGCGCACGACGAGGACTCCGCCCGGCTGCTGGAAAGCTACCTTGACCGCCGGTTCGGTGACTCCTGGCGTGCTGACGATGAGGCCAGCACGGACGGTGAAGAGTCAGGTGAGCGCGCCAATGCTGACGGCCCCCTTACCGAGAGCGAAGCCCTGGACATCCTCGGACTAGAGCCCGGTGCAACACAGGAAGAGATCATTCAGGCTCACCGCCGGATGATGCAGAAAGTGCACCCCGACCGCGGCGGGAGTAACTATCTGGCAGCCCGTATCAATGAGGCCAAGGAGTGTTTGTTGGGCTGAAGGCTTCAGGCTTGTTAGGCCATGTTTCAATCGCCACGCTCGATCGCATCATGGCCCTGTCCTTCCCCGGGGGCGCAACAGACGCCAACAGATATTCCCGGCGTACGAGCGGCTCCAGTACTTCGCGGTCCTGCGGCTGATCCAGGAGATGGAGCAAACGGATGACAGGATCGTACAATATTGGTTGGTGTCGCCAGACACAGGTAACCGACTGTGTTGTGCGAATCAGGCCGGTTCGCCTGCTCCCGGGGTGTTCAGTGAGAAGCTGAGCAACCATCGGCTGCCACGCTCAATCTTTGAAACGCGATGCTGGTATAGATCTGGTCGAAACAGATATACCCGGCCAAACAGGTTGAAGATGTTCTTTTCGCAGCTGAATTCACCGCCTGCTTTGGGCTTAACCAGAACGCAATTGAGCTTGTACAGCCGGCCCTCGGAAATCATGTCCAGATGAGGGCCCACCTTGTGACCTTCCGGGTAACGGACGAGATACAGATTTAGATGTTTAGAGCGGAACAAAATCCGGGTTTTTACGTTTGCGGGCATTGAGTGTGCGTTCTATCTTGGAGGGTTGAACCATTAGTCTGTGCGGTTTGTCGGGTAGCCGTCAACCGTCGCTCCGAATCGTGACTTTCCTGCTACCAAAGTCCTGGCAGTTTCATGATTTCGTATCATGTACAGCAAATGGGTGGCTCTGGGAAGGTGGTGTTTAACCAACGAACGGGGGAGATCGTTATGACTCAATACCAGGGCAGTTGTTTTTGTGGCGCTGTTAAATTTCAGGTGTCTGGCGCACCCGAAGCGATGGGATATTGCCACTGTGATTCCTGTCGTCGCTGGTCAGCCGGGCCGGTGAATGCGTTTTCTCTGTGGCCATACGACAGCTTCGAGGTGTTAGCGGGTGCCGACCAGATTGGCGAATTCCATCTCACGGAACAAAGCTATCGCAAGTGGTGTAAAAAGTGCGGCGGTCACGTGTTTACCGATCATCCGGCGTTGAGACTCATGGATGTCTATGTTGCCAATCTTCCCGGCCTGACGTTTGAGCCTGCAGTCCACGTGCATTATCAGGAATCCGTGCTGCCGATTCGCGACGGGCTGCCGAAGATGAAGGATGTTCCGGCCGAAATGGGCGGGTCAGGCGACACTTTGCCAGAGTGATGTGGTAAGAGCAGGGCGGGTGGAGCATCGAATTTCCACTTATGCCTATATATCCAATTCCCTAAGCATGCTAAAACGTCTCGCCCGGTGTTCGCTCGCTTTTTTCGCGCGCCGGGTACTCTTCCATTCATCGAGATTTCAGCATGTCAGACAAGTTCTTCTACAAAGGCCGGCAGGACGCGCGCCAGCATCACACCGCGTATGGCGGCTTCCAGACCAAGGCCAGTCAGAAGAGTGGCAGCAAGAAGTTTCCGCTAACGCTGGTGGTTACCAGTGAGGCGCGCAGGCAGGAGGTCGAAGCTCAGGTGGTGGAAGCCAATCTGCATGCCAACATTACAATGGATACCCGCGAGGGTGCGGTTGAATCCATCACCGAACTGACGGTACTCCTGAACAAAGGGGCGACGGTGACCACGGCGAAACTGCCTTCCCGCAATGATCCTTGCCATTGCGGGAGTGGTGCCAAGTTCAAGAAGTGCTGTGGTTGACCACGCGTTTCTCAATCGCTCTGTTTCAGACCCATTTCCCAGAAATCGATTTCCAGCCGTGTGGCGTCGCTGAATATCCGGGTAAGCTGGTCGAACCTGGATGGCGATACATCGGCCAGCCGTTCATCCAGCCAGCGGATTTCCGCGTGCATGGCGTCCTGGAACTCGTCGCTTTCGTACATGGCGATCCAGGCATCATAGGGATTTTTGTCTCCCCGAATGGTTTCTGTCCGGTTGTTGAGCCAATTGGCGATTTCCCCGTAACCCACCATGCAGGGTGAGAGTGCAACGTGCAGGTCCAGCAAGTCGCCGCGATTGCCGGTGTCGAGCACATAGCGTGTGTAGGCAAGGGTGGCGCGTGCTTCCGGCAGGTTGGCAAGTTCTGCTTCTGAAATGCCCCATTCCTTGCAGTAGCTGATGTGTAAGTCCAGTTCTACATCCACGATGGCCTGCAAGCCTTCCTTTGCCTGTCGGAGATCCAGCAAGGTTGGGCTTTTGTAGGCTGCCAGGGCAAAGGCACGGGCAAACTGGATCAGGAACAGGTAATCCTGCTTGAGGTAGTGCTGAAACGCTTCGGGAGCAAGCGATGCGTCACCCAACTGTTTTACAAAACTGTGCTCAATGTAGTCGCGCCATTCGGTTTGACAGGATTTTCGTAGATCTTCGAACTGGTAAGGCATTGTGAACCTCCTTCGTCAGATTGAATGTGTTTGGGCCAAGCCGCTCACATCTCGTGACCGTTTTGGCGTTCCGGCAGATGTGCCCAGGAAGGTGAATTCCAATGTTAATCAGCCCATTGCCAGAGGGCGTATCCAACAAATCCTGCCCCAAGGCAGGAAGCAAATCCGGCCCTATCTCACTCTCAGCGAGAGCATGCTCATGTTGGAATCAGAGCAAACGTAGTAAAGAATAGATTCAATAAGTTACAGGTTAACCTGCCCGTTGGGGCTTTTTCTATAACCCGCCACCGTATTGACGGGAGGCGACTTCCGCAGTCACCCTCGGTAAATCTGATCTGCTAGCAATGGTTTGGCCGGGCCGGAGAATATTCTGACTGATCAAACGCCAGAACAGTCCAGCGACCGCGCGCTAAAAAGTGCAATGCTTGTAGCGCTTGCGGCATTTTTCTGGGGCCTTTCGGGGGGTATCGGCGGGATCCTCATCGCTGAAGGGTGGGGGGCGTACGTCCTTTCATTCTATCGGGGGATTATCGGCCTGCTGTTTGTGCTTGTCTGGCTGATCCTACGTCCAGGGAACAGCGGGTTGGCCAATCCGCGGCTCTGGTTTTGGGCGACGGTGGCTGGCCTTGGGGTGGCGGGCAACTTCTCCTTCTATTTCCTCAGTATCTCCGAGGGCAGCGTTGCCGTTGCGGCGACCCTCATGTATTGCGCCCCGGTGTTCGTGTTTCTGGTTTCCTTTGCCATCGGACTAGAGCAGCCGACGCCGTTAAAGTGCGTGGCCATTGTCATCGTTATTGTCGGTATTGCCCTGCTTACGGGCATCTATGACGTCGGCGGTAACGAGGTTACGTGGGTTGGGGGGGTGTCTGGCCTGCTTTCGGGATTGTGCTACGCGGTGTTTATTTTCGGCTTCAAGTTTGCGGCCAGGAACGGTAGCCCACAGGCCGCTCTGGTAATCGCATTTTCCGTTCTCGGTATCGTTCTGATCTGGCCGGCCAGCGTTGTACAGGTCGTTGCTGTTCTGGATACACCGGAATGGCCGATGTTTATGGCACTGGGCGTGCTCGGCGGCGGGATGTCTTTTATTGCTTATATTGTGGGTCTGAAGCACACCGTACCAACCGTCGCTTCCATTGTGGCGATGGTCGAGCCTGTTACCGCCGCGCTCTTCGGTATTTTGCTGCTCAATGAGAGTTTGGGTGGCGTTCAGTTCCTTGGCATGGGCCTCATTCTGGTTACGGTCACCGCCTTAAGCTTCTATTCAAGCAAGCCCTCGCATTGATCAATCAGTCTTCCGGTAGCTGAAGACGGAGGCATCTGTCTCTGGGGACATGAAATCTTGCTCAGAATTTGGCGTGCAGTTCGATTTACTCCTATGTTGTCGGAAGGAATCGGGAAGGAATCGCCATGGAAGCTCTCGCAAGAGCGTTGGGTCTCAGGACCAATCCGACCATCTTTTTCACGTCTGCAGGGATCATGATCCTGTTCCTGGTCGTGCTACTGATTGCGCCAGGCCCAATCGGAGAAGCCTTCGGAGCAGGGCGTGAATGGATCGTTACCAACCTGGGTTGGTTTTTCATTTTCGGGGTGACGAGTTGGGTGGCATTCCTCTTGTGGGTCGCGCTCAGCCGATTCGGCGCCATCCGACTGGGCGGCAACAACGCGAAACCGGCCTACAGCAATATTTCCTGGTTCACCATGCTGTTTGCTGGCGGCATCGGCACTGTGCTGATGTTCTGGGGCGTGGCCGAGCCGATTTCGCACTTTTCCTCACCGCCGAGGCCGAATGTCGAGCCCTATTCGGTCGAAGCCGCCGACGATGCCATGAGCTTCGCCATCTATCACCTGGGGCTGCATACCTGGGCGATCTTTACCATGCCGGGGCTTGCCTTTGCGTATTTTATCTATCGTTACGACCTGCCCATGCGTTTCAGTTCTGTATTCTATCCGTTGATCGGCGACCGCATATATGGCCCTCTCGGAAAGACTCTCGACGTGTTTGCAATTCTCGGCACGCTTTTCGGCGTGGCAGTGTCAATCGGTCTGGGCACCCAGCAGATCAACGCAGGGCTGACCGAGTTGTTTGGCATTCCGGATGCGGTGATCACCAAAGTATTCATTATTGCCATCCTGACGGCCGTCGCTGTGGGGTCGATCGTCGCCGGGCTGGACTCGGGTGTGAAGCGGTTGTCCAACATCAATATCGGTATGGCTGTTGGCCTGATGGTATTCGTGCTCTTCACTGGTTCGACAGTTTTCCTTCTGCGCGCCGTGGTCGAGACGTTTGGCCTCTACATATCGAACTTGCTGCCGATGGCCTTCTGGAACGACACGCTTGCAAGCTACACCGGCGACGGTGGTGGCTGGGGATGGCAGGGCAGCTGGACGGTATTTTACTGGGCCTGGACGGTGACCTGGTCGCCCTTTATCGGGATCTTCGTGGCGCGGATTTCCCGAGGGCGGACCATCCGGGAATTCGTGCTCGGCGTGCTGTTCGCGCCATCGATCTTTACCCTGATCTGGTTCGCCATCTTTGGCTGGTCCGCAATGCAGATTGATGGCATTGGGCCGGAGGCCAGGGAGGAGCCGTTT
>PBRG01000135.1 GCA_002726615.1 Marinobacter sp. | reverse complement strand
TTGGGGAGTTGGCCAAGGGTGGCCGTGAACTGCAGTCCGGTTGCCTGGGGCATGTCTTCGATCCCTGAAGAAGTGAATATCTCTTGCTCGTCCTGAGCGAAGCCTGAATTATATACGCAATAAGGCGACCATTAACAGGCTGCCTGCCGATCAATAAACGGCTAGTATCCGGTACTGTTGCTGTCCAGCTCGAACACGAAATCCGTCGCCCGGCTGACTTCGGTGGAAAACTCGCCCGAAGGCAGTAATTCAAACCACCGATATCCCGGCGACTTATCTTCCACCGAAAATTCCACAGAGCCCGCTGTAAACTGTATACAGGTGGATGGCGTCGCCAGCAGACGAACGCTATTGCGCGTCTGATCCAGGTCCTGGTGAATGTGCCCCCAAAGCACAATCTTCACTTGCGCAAAGCGATCAACCACACGCCAGAAAGCGTCGCGGTTGTGCAATCCGATCGGCGACATCCACCGGGTATCAATTTCAACAGGGTGATGGTGAAGAGCGATCAGGGCTGGTAACTCGGGGTTTTCTTCGAGGGTCTTTTCAAGGAATGTCAGCTCGGATTCCGCCAGCTCGCCGAAGACCTTCCCCGGCACAGAGGTATCCAACAATACAAACTGCCACCCACCCTGAACAATGTGACGTCTGTCTGCCTGAATTTCCGATGCAATACTGGCCAATACCGGCGAATCATCGTGATTGCCTGCCATCCAGGCGGAGCTGCATTGAAACGCCTTTAGCTTTTCACCAAAAACCCGATAGGCTTCTTCGGTGGCATCCTGAGCAATATCCCCGGTGGCGAGAATAAAATCCGGCTGGCCGTGATCACGGAGTACCTGTGCGATGACAGCATCCAGGCTGTCCCTCGTGTTAACGCCCAGCAATTCACCTGCCGGGTCAGCCATCAGGTGCGGGTCAGTCAGTTGTAGCACCCGTAGGGCACGCTGGTCGTCGTTCTCTGTCATGGCACTCGTGGTTCTTGCGTTTGCGCAACACACTGGTGATGCAGACCTACTGGCAGGTTATTGAGTTTTTTCGCCTACATCCAGAATATTCATCACATTCTGTTCAGGCTTTCCCAGACAATTACCGATTTTGACAACTCTCGCACAGTCTACGCGCACTCTATGCCATTGGATGCAGGGCAAACATACAACCTTAGTCCACGCCCTCCCCCGCCGACCATGCAGCATGTTCCATGGGAAGATGTCCAAAACGCAGGCAGTAATCCAGCCAGTCAGCCAGGAAGCTGTTGACCTGCACCTTCTCGTCCGGGTGATGCATGAACCGGTTCGGATAGTCGTTCACCGGCGCAATCTGCCGGTCGCGGTAACAGCTGATCACTTCCGCCATGGTGGCATCGTGGTAGACCCGAACCGTCAACTGGGGATTATTCAGCCAGCGCCCGGAGTTGTGAACCTGCTCCAGCAAGAGGGTCTCGGTAAACTTTGTCGTCTGCAGCACTTCAATACGAACCCGGCCCAGATACTGGTCCTCACGATGGAGTTCAAATTCGCAGACGGGACGGCCCTTGGCCTCCAGTTGCCGCAAGCGATGAAGACGCATGTAGTTGCCATCACACAGCGCGCCGAAACGTCGTAAATCCGGTACGTAGCGCCGGGGTTTCATTACCCACTCTGTCATATCAGCTCCAGCCCTCCCGCAAGCGCGGTCGATTCAACTGCAACCACTGCAGCGCGATGATCGCGGCAGCGTTATTGATACGTCCATCATAAATCATTGCGATGGCTTCGTCGGCGTTGAATACGTGAGCACGGATATCTTCATGTTCGTGTTCCATACCAAACAGACCACCAGCCGACTCGGTGCTGATGCGACCGCAGTAGAGGTGAATCAGTTCCGTACTTCCGCCGGGAGACACCAAATAGTCACAGATCTTGTTCAGTGGCTTGAAGGTCAGGCCGGCTTCTTCCTGGCCCTCTCGCTGGGCGACATCTTCGGGTGACTCACCTTCCTCGTTCATGCCGGCGACAAGCTCCAGCAGCCACGGGGACTGCTTCCGGCCCAGAGCACCGAGGCGAAACTGTTCGAGAAGAACAACTTCATCACGATCGGGATCGTAGGGTAGTACGCAGGTAGCGTCGCCACGGATGAACAATTCGCGAGTGAAGGTTGGCATTTGCCCGCCGTCAAAGCGCGGGTGTGTCAGCCAGAGTTTGTCCATGCGGAAGAAACCATGGAACACGGTCTCTCGTTTTTCGATTTTTACGTCGCTGTCTTTAAACTGGAACGGTTCGGTCATTTCAGATCTGTTTTTGAGAACGATTCTGAACGATAGCCGGTGTTTTGGTTTGGGTGCAAGCCTTGTTGCGGACTGACTTGGGTGCAAGACCACGGTGGGGCTATCCTCCCAAAACACGCTCAAGCCCATCCATGGGGCGCTTGGGCTCCGCCATCCATGGCTCCGCACAGTTTTGGGAGGATAGCCCCACCGAGGCCCCAAGCTTCAGGGAAACTCAGAACGTCAAGCAGCCGCGAGCCTTTGTCCCCTTTGAAAGCAGAGCACTCTCACAAATAACGAGTTTTCAAGTAGCGATATCTCGGAGTCAGCATGGCCGGGCAGGTAGCCCTGTTCAGGATTGTGCGGAGCCATGGATGGCGGAGCTCAAGCGTCACATGGACGTGCTTGAGCGTATCCTGAACAGGGCTACCTGCCTGGCCGAAACACCAGACCAATAAGGCTAAAAACCCAAACTAAACCTTGTCATAAAGCTTAGACCCAGCCTCCACAAACTCCCGGGATTTCTCCTTCATGCCAGCATCCACCGCCGAAACCTCATCAAGCCCATTTTCCTTGGCATACTCCCGAACTTCCTGGGAAATCTGCATGGAACAGAACTTCGGGCCGCACATGGAGCAGAAGTGGGCCACCTTGGCGGAGTCCTTCGGCAGGGTTTCATCGTGGAAGGCACGAGCGGTGTCCGGGTCGAGGCCGAGGTTGAACTGATCTTCCCAGCGGAACTCGAAGCGGGCTTTGGACAGCGCGTTGTCGCGGATCTGGGCCCCTGGGTGACCTTTCGCCAGATCTGCCGCGTGGGCGGCGATTTTGTAGGTGATGATACCGGTTTTCACGTCATCCTTGTTGGGCAGGCCCAGGTGCTCCTTTGGGGTGACGTAGCAAAGCATGGCACAGCCGTACCAGCCGATCATTGCCGCGCCGATACCGGACGTGATGTGATCATAGCCAGGGGCAATGTCCGTGGTCAGTGGCCCGAGCGTGTAGAACGGTGCCTCATCACAGCATTCCAGCTGCTTGTCCATGTTTTCCTTGATCAGCTGCATCGGCACATGGCCCGGCCCTTCGATCATTACCTGGACATCGTGCTTCCAGGCAATCTTGGTGAGTTCTCCCAGGGTTTCCAGCTCGCCGAACTGGGCTTCATCGTTGGCATCGGCGATGGAACCGGGGCGCAGACCGTCACCGAGGCTGAAAGCCACATCGTAGGCCTTCATGATTTCGCAGATGTCTTCGAAGTGCTCGTACAGGAAGCTTTCCTGATGATGAGCCAGACACCACTTGGCCATAATGGAGCCGCCGCGAGAGACAATGCCGGTAGTGCGCTTGGCCGTCATGGGCACATGGTGCAAACGCACGCCCGCGTGGATGGTGAAGTAATCCACACCCTGCTCTGCCTGTTCGATCAGCGTGTCGCGGAAAATTTCCCACGTCAGGTCTTCGGCAGCTCCGCCTACTTTTTCCAATGCCTGGTAGATCGGTACGGTGCCGATGGGAACCGGCGAGTTGCGGATAATCCATTCACGGGTTTCATGGATGTTCTTGCCGGTGGACAGGTCCATGATGGTGTCGGACCCCCAACGGGTGCCCCAGGTGAGCTTTTCAACTTCTTCCTCAATGGAAGAGCTGACCGCCGAGTTGCCGATGTTGCCGTTGATTTTCACCAGGAAGTTGCGGCCGATGATCATCGGTTCTGTTTCCGGGTGGTTGATGTTGTTGGGAATAATCGCCCGGCCGCGAGCAACTTCGTCCCGTACAAACTCAGGAGTAATTTCCTGCGGCAGAGACGCTCCGAATGACTGTCCCGGATGCTGATCTTTCAGGAGCCCCTGCTCCCGAGCTTCCTGCAACTTCATATTCTCGCGAATGGCGATGAATTCCATTTCCGGCGTGATGATCCCTTTGCGGGCATAGTGCATCTGGCTGACGTTTTTGCCCGGCCTGGCCTTCAGCGGCTTGCGCTCGTCCATAAAGCGGAGAGGGTCCAGCAGGGGGTCTTTCATACGGCGACGCGTGAATTCCGAGGTGTAATCGGATAGCTGCTCCACATCTCCGCGCTCTTCAATCCAGGCGGAACGGATGGGCTTGAGCCCCTTACGCAGGTCAATGGTGGCTTCAGGATCGCTATACGGACCGGAGGTGTCATAAACGGCGACGGGCGCATTTTTCTCGCCACCCATGTCGGTCGGCGTGTCGCCCACAGTAATTTCCCTCATGGGCACTCGAATATCAGGTCGGCTACCCTGTACGTAGATCTTTCGGGACTGGGGCAGCGGCTTGATGGCTGCAGAATCGACTTTTGCTGAATCGCTGAGATAGGAAGGTATTGTTGTCATAGTGCGTCCCCGGGTTGATTAGGTATACGGGTCGCGTATGACGGGCAGTGATCACAGAACGGTTCTGTGTCGTTGCAGCATATTGTCTCAAATCCCTACGCCGGTATTATCCGGATCAGGTTGCGGGTTCTGCCTGGCAATCTCAGCCGGCGGTCAGATGTTCTGACGCCAGCACCCCGTCAAGACGCGAATTCAATGTAATTGACACTTACAATCAGTGCCGACTGCAAGTGTAGAGCTCAGGCTGATTATTGTCCATAATGGCGAGCCTGAAACGCTCAACGGCTATCTGAACATATGTGGCCAGGTATTCCAACACGCCGGGTGATTCACTAACAGGAGACATCATGAAGAAACGACTGCTTTCCGGGCTGATTGGACTGCTCGCAGCCCAGCCAGCACTATCCATGGATCTGGTTGAGACGTACGAGAAAGCACTCTCCTATGATTCCGGCATTGCATCGGCTCAGTCTCAGTTCCAGGCGCAGCGAGCAGCCGTCGACGTCAGTAAAAGCTCCCTGCTGCCGCAAATCACGGCGACAGGGTCAGTAAATCACACAAATTTTGAGCCCCAAAATGCATTCGCCGACGCGGGGAACGATGAGTTGGCGCGACAGTTTTTCTCGGGTGACAGCTACCGGGCTTACCGCTACGGTGTGGAGTTGAGTCAGCCTATATTCCAAGCTCGTGACTGGTTTACATACGAAGCTAGCCAATTCCAGACAAAAGCAGCTAAGGCCCGATATAACCTAGCTCAGCAACAACTAATTTTGGATGCAGCAACTGCCTATTTCGATGTTTTACGAGCTCAAGATACGGTTACTACAGCGAAAGCAACTGAAGTGGCCATCCAGCGCCAGTATGACCAAGCACAGGAACGTTTTGAAGTGGGGCTTATTGCCATAACCGAAGTATACGAAGGTCGGGCAAGCTATGACGATGCCCGAAGCCAGCGCATCGCTGCTGACAATCAACTGAACATTGCAAAAGAGCAACTGGCGCGATTAACTGGCAATTACCCGGTTACTTTGGAAAACCTCCGGCAAAGTTTCCCTCTCGGGCGCCCTGAACCAGCAGATCCCGCTTCCTGGGAGGCGAAAGCTCTCAAACAAAACTGGTCTCTTCAGACTACCCTCTTCGAGCTCAATGCAAACCAATCTGACCTGAAAGCGGCCAAGTCAGGCCATTTGCCGACGCTTGAGCTAAGCGCCTCCTATCGTGAAACACGCCTCGACAACGCTTTGTCAACAACGCAAGAAGGTAGCGAGGGCATCATCAGCCTGTCCCTAAATATCCCTCTCTACACAGGAGGAGGAACGCAGGCTAGCGTGCGTCAACAGCGCTCGCTCGTGACAGCTGCCGAACATGACTTGAATACAGCTCGCCGCGATGTGCGCGTAAACACTCGCAGCCTTTTCCTAACCATTAACAACAACATCGAGGCTGCCAATGCTCTTGAGCAGACCATCATTTCCCGCCGCAGTGCGCTCGACGCCACTCGCGCTGGCTACGAAGTCGGCACACGGAACATCGTGGAAGTGCTGGATGCGGAACGGAACTATTACGTGGCACTGCGCGACTTTGCCAATGCCCGTTACGACTACGTGATTAACACCCTGAACCTGAAACAGGCAGCTGGCACCCTCAGCCCTCAGGACCTGGTAGATCTGAACAACTGGCTGAGCGCATCAGCACCCGGGATTGAGGCCATGGCGAACGAGCAGGAAACCATCGACAACCTCCCCCAGTAACCCTATGCAAACCAGGCCGGGGCACCGCCCCGGGCCCATGGTGAAACGCCTGCATCACGTTTCAGACTCTCTCTACAATTCCATCGACCACTTTCTCGAGCGCACCCCGGTTGGCATTCACAACTGCCAGCGCGTTGTGGCCCGCCTTTTGTGCAGAAGACTTGTCCGAAAAAAGATTGACGACGCACTGGGCAAGAGACTCCGCCGAATTCGTCATATACAGCCCTTGCCCCGAATCAAGGCGCTCATAAATGGTTTCGAAATTGAATATGTGCGGGCCGGAAAGAACGGGTATTCCCCAAGCGGCAGGCTCCAGCGGATTGTGGCCGCCGCGCTCAATCAGCGAGCCGCCCACAAAGGCCAGATCTGAGGCGCCGTAAAGCATTAGCAACTCACCCATGGTGTCACCGAGATACACCTCGTGCCCTACCCTGTCGCCCCCGCCATTTCCCGATTGCGACCGACGGTCAAGAGAGAGCCCCATGGAGTCAACGAGCCTGGCCACGTCATCAAAACGTTCCGGATGCCGCGGCACGATCATCAGCAATGCGTTCGGGAAATGCTTGAGGATTTGCTGGTGAGCTTCCAATATCTGGCGATCCTCACCTTCATGGGTACTGGCCGCAATCCACACCGGTCGGTCAGCGCCCAACGCATCCCTCAGCCCCGAAGACTCGGTGCGTACATCGTCCGAAACTTCAACATCAAATTTTATACTACCGGTCACCGACACCGATTCCGGCTTGGCGCCAATATGCAGGAACCGACCAGCATCTTCTTCTGCCTGCGCGGCTATCCAGCTAATACTGCGGAGCAGCGGGCGAACCAGTGAGGACACCCGTTCATATCCACGCGCGGAACGGCTGGAAAGGCGCGCGTTAATCAGAAAAATGGGCACTTGTCGTTGGCGGCTAAGGGCGATCATATTAGGCCAAAGCTCGGTTTCCATAATCACAAGCGCCCTGGGGCTTACCCGGTCAACAAAACGGCGTACCGCACCCGGAGTATCATAGGGCGAGAAAGCATAATGCACCCGGTCACCAAACAAAGCCCTGGCACGTGCCGAACCGGTCGGGGTCATCGCGGTCATCAATATAGGAATATCAGGATTACGCCTCAGCAAGGCTTTCACCAGGGGGGCGGCGGCTATGGTCTCACCCACCGATACGGCATGAACCCATATGACCGGCTCATCGAAGGCCTCCACGTAGCCCAGGCGCTCCTGCCAACGCACGAACGCTTCAGGATTGGTACGCCCGATCCACCACAACCGCAGCAGCACAAACGGCAGCGCAATGCGGAAAAAAAGGGAGTAAAGAAAATGAAGCATGGTAACTCCGGGCCGGATCGATGCGGCGGTCATTCTACATAATGCGGTGGCCGGCGTCTGCGACCACGAATTCATGCTTTTTCGCAACTTGCGGATATTGCGGCTTTAGCCAAGGATAATGGCACTGCTAAACTCCGCGTCTTGCCGCTGAAAATCATCAAGGACTGAACGAGTGAAGACCGCTAAACAGAAAACTCGCGACACCCGCTACACCAGTTACCTTCATCCGCGCTGGTGGCCAACCTGGATGGGGGTCGCCGTCATGTGGCTGGGTGCCCAATTGCCACTGAAGTTACAATGGTGGCTGGGCAAACGGGTTGGTGACATAGCCTATCGCATTGCCCACCGTCGCAAGCATATCACCGAGGTGAACATACGCCTTTGCTTTCCGGAGTTATCTGAAACGGACAAGCAGGCACTGGTGGAGGCGTCTTTCCGCGCCAACGGCATCGGTGTCATGGAGCTTGGGTTGGCCTGGTTCCGCAATCCCACCAGCTTCATGCCCATTACCCATGTCCACGGCCTTGAACATGTCGACGCTGCCCTTGCCAGAGGCAAGGGCATCCTGTTGCTGGGCGGTCACTACAGCACCCTTGATTTGGGGGGCGCCCTGGTCACCGAATACATTGAGGCCGACGTGATGCAGCGCGACCATAACAACCCATTGATGAACGCGGTGATGACCCGCGCAAGGGAGTGTCGTTATGGGGTGGCACTGGACAGCCGGAACCTGCGCGGCCTGCTCAAACAGCTCAAAAACAACCGTATCGTCTGGTACGCCACGGATCAGGACTACGGCCGCAAAGGCATCGTTTTTGCCCCATTTTTCGGCGTGCCTGCGGGGTCCATCACCGCCACCTCACGCATTGCCGACCGTAGCGGCTGTGCCGTGGTGCCGTTCAGCCATTTCCGACGGGAACACGCTCCAGGGTACGATATCTACTTCCATCCTCCACTGGAGAACTTTCCTTCCGGAGACGACATGGCGGACGCCACCTTGGTGAACAAGACCATCGAAAACGAAATCCGCAAACACCCGGACCAGTACCTCTGGATGCATCGCCGCTTCAAGACCCGTCCTTCCAGGGAAGATCCTAACCTGTACAGCAAGGACGCAAACTGAATGCGCTCCCACACGGGTTCACCCGCCCCGGTTGTCTGGCTACTGACCGATAACAAGCCCGGCCATCGCAACCAGTTGAAAGGGTTGGGCAACCGGCTTCGGGTGCTGGCTGGCGCCAGCGTGAGTGAGATTGATGCGACCGAAGCACCCATGCCCTTGTGGCGGGCGCTGCTTGGAGTTGCCCCAGCCATGGATAAAACCCTGGGAACGCCAAACCTGATTATCGCAGCCGGCAGCGGTACCCATCGCCTGTTGCTATCCCTGCGCCGGCTCCGGAAGGTAAAAACGGTGGTTTTAATGAAACCGGGCTTCCCCCTTAACTGGATCGACGCGGCCATCATCCCGGAACACGATAAGGTCGCCCCAGCCAGACATGTCCTTGCCACCGAAGGTGTCATAAACGCGATCACGCCCCTGGCCAGAATTACCGACAAACCCGAAGGCCTTGTTCTCATTGGCGGCCCCTCACCCCATTTCGACTGGGAGGACGACGTTATTCTCGGACAGTTATCCCAGCTAATGGGTCGCTACCCGGAATGGCGCTGGACGATCAGCGGCTCTCGCCGTACGCCCGAAAACCTGTTGATGCGACTGAACGACCTGGCAGGCCCGAAGGTCACGGTCGTGGATCCCAGGCGAACGCACGCCAGCTGGCTTCCCCATCAACTCGCCGCCTCCCGCGCGGTGTGGGTCACACCAGACAGCGCCTCCATGGCCTGCGAAGCTGCCACCTCCGGCGTGCCTACGGGTCTGTTTGAGCTCGCGCCCAAGAATAACAGCCGGGTCGCCCGGGGCATGGCCAGCCTGGTAGAGAAAGGGTACGTCGCGCACTGGAGTGACCATGCCTCGGTTATGGCTGGAAAATTGCGCGGATCGCAGGAGCTTTGGGAGGCTGATAGGGCCGCAAGGTGGCTGATTGAACACTTTTTAAGGGGAGGCAAACGTTGAGGATTCTGCAGGCGTTACCCGCGCTATACAGTGGCGGGGTGGAACGAGGCACCGTGGAGTTCGCCGCCGACCTGGTGAAACGTGGGCACGAGTCCTATGTGGTTTCGAAAGGCGGGCCCATGGCGGAGCAGCTTCGTGGGCAAGGCTCGGAACACATTTTCATGCCAATACACCGGAAGAACCCGGCGTCGTTCGGGCAAATCCTCCCCATGCGCAAGCTGCTGCTGGAGCTGAAACCGGACATCGTGCACGTGCGCTCCCGTATGCCCGCCTGGATCATCTTCCTGGCTCTGAAGACCATTCCAGCCAACCAGCGCCCGGCCGTTGTCTCAACCTTTCACGGCATGTATTCCGTGACCCCCTACAGCGCCATCATGACCCGGGCTGATCACATCATCGCCGTGTCCGGTTGTGTTCGGGATTATGTGCTGAACAAATACCCGGTGCCGGAAGAAAAACTGACCGTCATCCAACGGGGCGTGGACGTGAGTGCTTTTCGACAACGGGAGCTCAGCCCACAATGGCTGGACCGCTGGTTCCGACAGTACCCACAATTGGCCCAGAAAAAGATCATCATGATGCCCGGGCGCATTTCCCGCTGGAAAGGCCAACTGGACTTTCTGGCCATGATGGCGCAGCTGGTGCAAAAACGACCGGACTGCCACGGCATCATTGTCGGCGGCGCTGAACCTGGCAAGGAGCAGTTTCTGGAAGAGCTGGAAAAGGAACGTGCCCGCCTGAACCTGACCGACAAGGTGAGCTTCCTCGGCCAGCGCAACGATATGACCACCCTCTACCTTCTGGCGGACGTGGTCTGCCACATGTCCACGAAACCAGAACCTTTCGGCCGCACCGTTACCGAAGCCCTGGCCTCCGGCACACCGGTGGCCGCCTTTGACCGAGGTGGCGCAGCCGAAACACTGCGCGCCTGTTTCTCCGACGGACTGGTACCGCCAGACAATATAGAAGCGTTTGCCCAGACCGCGCTCGCCCTCCTCGACAATCCCCGACCTGAGATAGAGATACCGTGGCGATTCCAACTGGAAGCACAGACCGAAACCACGCTGAAGGTCTATGAGAACCTTCTTGCGCGGAGGCCTGCGCACCAATGAATGCGCAAGGCCCGCTGACAATCGCGCTGATTATCGCCACGCCCGGCACGGGCTGGGGCGGTATGGAAACGCACACAGCCGACCTCGCGAACGCCCTCTCGACAAGAGGCCACACCGTTCACGTTCTGGCACACAGCCACTACAGCGAACGCTTCGCCTCGCCGGTTTGTTTCCATCCACTGCCCGTTCAGCTCGGCCGACGCAACCCATGGCTGCACTACCGCCTGCGGCGACTGCTTCGCTCCATCCACCCGGACATCGTTCATGCCCAGGGTAACAAGGCCGCAAACCTGATCAGTTCAGCCCGTCATCTGAACAGTGCAACAGTGGGCACGCTTCATGGCACCAAGCGCTCCCATAAGGGGTTTGAGCGGCTGGATGGCGTGATTGGTGTCAGCCGTGATATTACCGACACCATTGCCCACGCCAATGCTCGGCTGATCCACAATGGCTTACCGCCTGTGGACACCTCCGGCGAAGAAAAGACGGAGGCCCCGACCTTCGAAATTCCTGCAGATCGCCCTCTCCTGTTAGCCGCAGGCCGTCTGGAACCAGTCAAACAGTTCGACCGGCTGATTCGCGCCTGGGCCAGGGCCGACTGCGGTGGCAGTCTGGTTATCCTGGGTGATGGTAGCCAGCGTGCTCAACTAGGTACCCTGATTCAGGAGCTGGACGTCTCAGACCACGTACTGCTTCCAGGCCATGAGCTCCATATGAAGCCCTGGCTCCAAGCCGCCACCGCCTGCATCATCAGCTCCAGCCGCGAAGGTTTTCCTTATATCATGGTGGAAGCGCTGATGGCGGGTTGCCCGGTACTGTCAACGCCAGTCAGCGGAGTGGGGGAATTTCTGCCAGAACAGAGTATTGCCGCGTCTGACCGCGTTGAGGATATCGCCACACTGGTTCGCACCAATCTCCGCAGCCCGATGGTTATGAGAGATTCCCAAAACGGCAGTTTCCTGTGGGCCCGGGAGCAACTCAGCCTTGAGGCGATGGTATCGAAGACTGAGGCTTTTTATCGGGACCTGTTGGCCAGTATGTCGACAGCGCGCTGATCACCGTATCCGCCAGGAGTCGATGCCCTGTTTCGGTAAGGTGGGTTCCGTCTGCCATCAAGGACTCGGCTTTCCGCTGCCATAATGGGTGGTAGGCATCGGCAAAAAATGCATTTGGCTCTCGTATGGCTAACTCTCGCAGGCCCTCATTGTAGCGCTCAATGCGCGGGTTCCGGGGCTCGTCGAGGTTCGGCGGCGTGGACACCAACGCGAACAGGGTGTCGGGGGCCGAGCGCAACACACGCTCAATATTGCCCAGATACTCATCCAGCGGCACCTGCTCCACCGCGCCCCAACGATCCTGCAGGTGGAGACGCCGGGCCCATTTCTTCAGCTTTTTGACGAGCTTTCGGGCAAGCTTCCTGCGGGGGCTGTCCGGGTAATAAAGCACATAGGGCGCACCACGAAAGGTGAGCCAGGAATCAACGAGCCCGTACTGAATAAACGCCAATTGATAGTTCCTGGGCGGGAAGGCCTCAGCATACTGAAGCAGCTCACGGGTTGTGCTCATGGTATGACCACAATTGGTGAGCGAAAGACCCAATTGCTTCGCAACGATCTGCGGCCAGACCGGTTCATGGTAGTCTTTCAGGCCCTCGGTATTACAATCACCGTAGGCAATACAACCGTTCATACACGTGGCTTCCCGAGGCTTCCGTTGCACAAGGCAATAAAACGAGATTCGGATACGATCCATGATTGACCTGTCAGGCATTGAGCCATTCGCCTCTGGCTACAACCGACACTGCTACCGGCATCCGGATGATCCGGCATTGTGTCTCAAAGTACTGCGGCCTGAAAACATCGAAGTTCGGTTCCAGCGCCAGGCCTGGCCAAAGAAAATGCTCGGCAGAGCGAGGATTGATGACAACCGCCAGGAACTCCGGGCGCATCAACAGCAGGCCATCCGGGCACTGATCAAAGATGGCCACAACGAATTGGTCTGGGCACACCTGCCGCAATTTCACGGCGCGGTGGAAACCTCAATCGGCCAGGCAAACATGAGCGAGCTCCTCATCGATGACCACGGCCTACCGGGCGAAACGCTCGAACACTACCTGAAACACCGAGGGTTTGACCAACCGATTCGGGACGCCGCAGACCGCTTCTGCAACTGGTTACTCGAAACCGGCATCCTCACCCGAAACCTGCTGCCCCACAACCTGGTTATCATCGACAGGGGCGGGCAACCGGAGCTATTCCTGGTTGACGGGCTCGGCGCCCCCGCCATCCCCG
>PBRG01000134.1 GCA_002726615.1 Marinobacter sp. | reverse complement strand
TATCTGCCCCGACTGGCGGATGGCCGCGAAATTCCCTGCTTTGGCCTGACCGGTCCCCGCGCCGGCTCCGACGCCACCTCGCTGCCGGATACCGGAGTGGTCTGCAAGGGCGAGTTCGAGGGCAAGGAAGTGCTGGGTCTGCGCCTCAACTTCGAGAAGCGCTGGATTACCCTGGCGCCGGTTGCCACTGTGGTTGGACTCGCCTTCCGCATGTTCGACCCGGACGGACTGCTGGGCGACACCAAGGATTACGGCATCACCTGTGCGCTGATTCCCCGCAACACCAAGGGCATGGAAATTGGCCGCCGGCATTGCCCCATCGGTACCCCGTTCATGAATGGCCCTATCAAGGGCACCGACGTGTTCATTCCGCTGGATTACATCATCGGTGGTCAGGAGATGGCGGGGCAGGGCTGGCGCATGCTGGTTGAGTGCCTGTCCGTCGGGCGCTGCATCACGCTGCCATCCGGTGCGGCCGGGGCGGCTGCCTACTCCGTGGGTACTGCTGGCGGCTTCACCCGGGTTCGCCGCCAGTTCAATACGCCCGTGGCGGATATGGAAGGCGTGCAGGAGCCCCTGGCTCGCATCGCAGCCCAGACTTACATCGCCCAGTCTGCAGTCAACCAGACGGCGAACCTGATCGACAAAGGCGAAAAGCCGGCCGTGCCTTCGGCCATCCTGAAATACCACCTGACCGAAATGCAGCGTGCGGTACTGACCGATGCGATGGACGTCCACGGCGGAAAAACGGTGACCCTGGGTCCTCGCAACTACCTCGGTATTGGCTTCAGTGGGGCGGCGGTGTCCATCACCGTGGAAGGCGCCAACATCATGACCCGCAGCCTGATGATCTTTGGCCAGGGTGCAATACGCTGCCATCCCTACGTGCTGAAAGAGCTGGCGGCCAAAGACAACGATGATATCGACGCTTTCGATGATGCGTTCTTTGGCCACGCCGGCCTGATCTTCGGCAACGCCGCCCGTGCGTTCACTCAGGCCCTGGGCATTGGCAAACCCGACGTACCGTTTGATCATGATTCACGCAAATACGCTCAGGGTGTGGCCCGCTTTAGCGCCGCCTTCGGTCTATGCGCCGACGCCGCAATGACCACACTGGGGTCGGAGCTGAAAATGCGTGAGTTGATCTCGGCCCGCCTTGGTGATGTTCTGGCCAACCTCTACCTGGCCTCCATGGTGCTCAAGAACTGGCATGAAACCCAGCCGGTTGACGGTGAACGGGACCTGATGGAATACAGCCTGGCACTGCTGCTGTATCGTGCTGAAAATGCCATGGACGAATTCCTTCAGAACCTGCCAAATCGGCCGGTAGCCCTGACTCTGCGCGCCATCACCATGCCTCTCGGTCGTCGCTGGGACAAACCCCACGACGACCTCTCCCGGAAGCTGGCGAAATCCATCTCCACTGATAGCCCCGTGCGGGAGAAACTGCTGGCCGGCGCCTGGACGACTGCTGGCGAAGGCAAGGGTGCGGTTGAGAATCCCATTGCTCAATACAACTACTTGCTGAAGGATTACGACAAGGCCGAACAGCTTTATCGCAAAGTCACCAAGGCGTATGCCAAGGGGCAGTTGCCGATGGACGCACTGCATCCGGAAGAACGCTTCGAAGCCGCACTGGAAGCGGACATCTTCACCAAGGAAGAGGCCGAGTTCATGCGCGAGTACGAAGCCGTGGTCCTGGAAATGCTGACTGTCGACGACTTCCCGTTCGACGAGTTTGCCCGCAACAAGGACACACTGATCGACCACAACCCGGCCTGATAGAAGGCAGCGGGGTTTGGATTGAGGGGTGCCGGGTGGCAACACCTGGCAGGCACCAAATCATGAGGTAATTTGGGAATGTGGCTATCAATCCTGGCGGTAAGCACCGGAGCCGTCATTGGTGCGAATCTGCGATGGGCTCTGGGGCTTTGGCTCAACAGCGGCTACCACGCCATTCCCTACGGCACCCTTGTAGCCAACCTCTCCGGCGGCTGGCTCATTGGCCTGTTTATTGGCTATTTCGTACATGGCACCTCGTTGGCGCCGGAGTGGCGCCTGTTTGCCATTACCGGTCTTTGCGGCGCCCTGACCACCTTCTCCACCTTCTCCCTGGAAATGCTGTCCGCCATCCAGGAAGGCAAATGGAGCATGGCCCTGGCTGGAATTCTCGCTCATGTTGTTGGCTCTATCCTCATGACAGCACTGGGAATTTACACCTTCGGACTGGTTCGGGGATGATGGGTAACACTACGTACGCAATAAATTAAAAATACGCTTGGCAATCCCAAAAACAAAGAGTAGAGTTATTTGCGAAGGAAAGATTCAGTAAAGCTTTCATGAATAAGACGTACCTCCGCAGTTAGTAGTGACCGTCCTGTTTTTGATTCCGCGAATTCTGTATTTCCGTAAACGCTGATCAGGCATCACAACGATAGCCTGGCGGCAAGATAAAATGATTGATTTCAGGAAGTTTAAGTATGTCTACTACTACCGGCACTGTTAAGTTCTTCAACGAAGCAAAAGGCTTTGGCTTTATCACTCGTGAAGGCGGCCCGGACGTATTCGTTCACTACAGCGCAATTCAGGGCAGCGGCTTCAAGACCCTGGCAGAAGGCCAGCAGGTTGAGTTCACCGTTACCCAGGGCCAGAAAGGTCCTCAGGCGGAAAACGTTACTGCTATCTAACGGATAGTAGGGCACCGCCAGAAAGGCAGCTTCGGCTGCCTTTTTTTGTGAGTGGATTTTGTGATTGCCACCCGAATGTGACATCTTTTATCCCCTGCCGCCGGGCGATCGCCTAGCTGTTAGTTTGCTCAGGGCCTGTTATGTTGAACACCCTCAAAGCTGTCTGGATCCTGTTTTGGGCTGCGCTGCTCACGCTGATCCTGTTCTTGCCCATTGTCGCCGCTGCTCTTGCCGGCCGTAGCGGCAACGCCGCCTTTCACGGCACCCAGGTATACGCCTGGTGCATGCTAAAACTCACCGGTATCCGCCTGAAAGTCAGCGGACGCGAGCACATTGATCCGACCCAGCGCTACGTTATCCTCAGCAATCACGCGTCCTACTTTGATCCCCCGGCCCTGGTGCTGGCATTGGGACTGCAATACCGCTGGGTGATCAAGAAAGAACTGCGTAAGGTGCCCCTGTTCGGTCTTGCGCTGGAAACCTCGCGTAACCTTTTCATTGACCGGTCAAAAGGCAGTGATGCGCTTGAGAGCATCAAGCGTGGTGTCGCCCAGTTGCCCGAGGGCACCGGCATCCTGATGTTTCCCGAAGGCACCCGATCCTGGGATGGCAAGCTGCTGCCCTTCAAGAAAGGCGGGTTTGTCATTGCCCGCGACGGCGAGCTGCCCATTCTACCGGTGACGATCCGGGGCTCCCATGACCGACTCCCCAAGGGAACGGCGGTGTTTTCGCCAGGTCTGATCGAGATCATCGTTCATCCGCCGGTGACCACCGCCGGACGTGAGGAGAGGGAAGTCCGGGAGGAAGTGAGGGGCACCATAGAAGGTGCCCTCTGAGGGGTAATGATCAGTCGCTAAAAACGTCTTCGTAAAGCCGCAAGGTACCCTCCCAGGAACGTTTTGCAGCCTGCTCGTCATAGGCGATGGGCATATTGAACTCCTCGGCGATCTTATCCGCTCCCGGATTGGTGAACGAGTGCATGACACCGGGAAAGCTGACCAGGGTTAGATCGGCTCCGGCATCCTGCATTTCTTTCACCAGGCTGGACACCTGATCCGATGGCACCATCTTGTCTGCGCCACCGGTGTAGACGTGAATCCGGGGCTGAACCTTGCCGGCTTCGGCTTTGATGGGGCTGCCCAGCGCGCCGTGATAGCTGACGACGGCGTCCAGATCCACACCCAGGCGTGCCATGTTCAGTACCACGGCACCGCCAAAGCAATAACCCTGGGCGGCAATCTTGCTGCCGTCGACACTGTCGTGCTGTGCGAGCAACTCCTTGGCAGCCATGAAGCGAGCCTTGACCTGATCAATGTCCTTGGTCGCTTCCTTCATGAAAGCCTGCGCGTCTTCGGGATGCTCGGCGAGTTTGCCCGAGCCATACATGTCCAGCGCAAATGCTGTGTAACCAGCGGCGGCCAGCTTTTCCGCCTGCTCACGGGCAAACTCATTGTGCCCCCACCATTCGTGAACCACCAGAACACCGGGGCGCTTGCCTTCGGCTTCATCGTCGTACGCCATGTAGCCGGTAAACGTTTTGCCGTTTACGGTGTATTCCACGGTTTCTGTCTGCATGTCGGCTGTCACCTGTCCGCTTGCCAGGGTAAGGGCTACTGCGAGTGAGAGCGGCGCTGCCGCCAGGGCGTGCCTGTGTTTGTTCATGGGTTCCTGCTCCGTTTGGGGCGATTGCATGGATTGCTTCGGGTTTTACGCCGAGGCCCATTAAACCGATGCATTCAATTGCTACTGCCGGTGTCAGACCTTTTTACTACACTTTACGGGATGAAACATTGTTTACCCGACAGATTCAAGGGGTCAGGCATGAAGATAGGCGTACCGAAGGAGATCAAGAATCACGAGTACCGGGTGGGAATGACACCGGCGGCGGTCCATGAGCTGTGTGGCCACGGCCACAGTGTTTGCGTTGAGATGAATGCTGGTGCTGCCATTGACTTCACGGACGAGGACTATACGAGGGCCGGGGCTGAGATTCTCGATAGCGGAACCGCTGTGTTCGAAGCGGCCGACATGATCGTCAAGGTCAAGGAGCCCCAGGCGGAAGAGCGAGCCTTGTTAAAGTCCGGCCAGACCCTCTTTACCTACCTGCACCTTGCGCCGGACCAGGCTCAGACCGATGACCTGGTAGCATCGGGGGCGACCTGTATTGCCTATGAAACGGTCACGGACAGCCAGGGGCGGCTGCCGCTACTGGCCCCTATGTCGGAAGTGGCGGGGCGAATGTCGATTCAGGCTGGTGCCCACTGCCTGGAAAAATCCCTTGGCGGTCGGGGCGTACTTCTGGGCGGTGTGCCGGGTGTGAGCCCAGCGAGGGTAACCGTGATTGGCGGTGGTGTGGTGGGGCAGAACGCGGTCGCAATGGCCATCGGCCTGGGGGCCCATGTAACAGTACTGGACCGCAACATGGACGTATTGAGAAACCTCGATCATCTCTATGGCAACCGCATCAGTACGCTGTTCTCAACCGCCGCGACGCTGGAGGAAGCGGTGATCGAGTCGGACCTGGTCATCGGCGGTGTGCTGATTCCCGGAGCGTCCGCACCCAAGCTGGTGACCCGTGATATGGTCAGCCGCATGCCCGAAGGCAGTGTTATCGTAGATGTGGCTATTGATCAGGGCGGTTGTACTGAAACTTCGAAACCCACCACGCACGACGCGCCCACCTACGTCGTGGATGGGGTGGTGCATTATTGTGTCGCCAATATGCCGGGTGCGGTGGCAAGAACCTCCACTCTGGCACTGAATAATGTAACACTGCCGTTTATCGTCGCCCTGGCCAACAAGGGACCGGAAAGGGCGATGAATGATGACCCGCATCTGCGCAACGGCCTTAACGTGTTCCAGGGCAAGGTCACTTTCCGCGAGGTGGCCGAGTCCACCGGCTATGAGTTTGCAGATCCTGAAGACCTGCTCTGACATTAACATCATTCAAACAAGGAGATTTCATGAAACTGATCGGTTCCACCACGTCCCCCTATGTTCGTCGTATCAGGCTGCTGTTGGCCGATAGTGATTATGAATTCGTGAACCTCGATATTTATGGTCAGGGCAGGGATGAGCTCCGGCGCAACAACCCGGCGCTGAAGATTCCCATGCTGATCGACGATAACCAGGAGGTCTACGATTCCCGGGCAATCGCCCGCTACCTCAGCGAGAAGCAGAGCCTGGCGCCGTTGACCTGGGATCAGGAAAACCAGCTGACGCTGATTGACGCCGCCAACGACTCTGCGGTGATCCTGCTGCTTTCGGCCCGCTCCGGCATCGATACCAACGAAGACCTGATGTTTTTCAACCTCCAGCGAGAACGCATCATGATGACGTTCAGAACCTTGGCGGCCATGGTGGACGACGGTCAGTTTTCTCAGTGGAGCTACCCGGCCATTTGCCTCTACTGTCTGGTGGATTGGATCGATTTCCGGGATCTGGTGGATTTTACCGGTGTTGAGAGTCTGCTTGGTTTCAGGGACCAGCATCGTGATCAGCCGCTTGTCGCTGCTACCGACCCTAGAAAAGCGTAAGGTTTTGTCGGGAAGTGATTGGCAATAAAAGACAAGATGGCTTTAACACTTGCGTTTCTAGGCTATAGTTGAAGGTAGCGTGGCCTGATCTTTCCAGGCCCGTGAGGCGTATCCATTCAACCAATAATAAAATTACCTCAAGGGGGTAAAGCCATGCTCCTGAATCACGCATTTGGTCTGTTCACCCATCCCGATGCCGAGTGGGCCGAAATCCGCAAGGAACACGCACCTCCCCGGCGGCTCTATGTTGCCTATGTGCTGTTGCTTGGCGCGATAGCGCCAATCTGTGCCTACATCTCCACGGCCCATATCGGTTGGACGGTGAGCGGTGAGCGCGTCATAAAGCTCACGGAAGTCAGCGCGATACAGCTAAGCGTTCTGACCTATCTGGCCATGCTGGTGGGCGTGTTTGCCCTGGGGTTCGCCATCAACTGGATGGCCCGGACGTATGGCGCCCATGAAGAGACCGTTCCTTCTAACGGCATTGCGTTGGCGTCGTATTCCTGTACGCCGCTGTTCCTCGCCGGTTTTGCGTTGCTTTATCCAGTGCCCTGGTTCAATGCCCTGGTCTTTCTGGCGGCGGCTTGTTATGGCGCCTGGCTGATGTACGACGGCCTGCCGATTGTCATGGGCATTCCCAAGGACCAGGCGGTGATGTACGCCGGTGCCTTGCTGACGGTGGCGCTGGTCATCCTGGTGTCAACCCGTGTTGGCTCCGTCATCCTCTGGAACTACGGCCTGGGGCCGGTTTTCGTCGAAGGGTAGCGGATTTCCCCGGCTTGTCGTGATTTGCTATTCAGGATGTCGCCATCCGTCATCCTGTCGTTACACTTTGGCGCTACCTTTTACCTGACCACTAAACCAGGGCAGGAAAAGGTATGAAACGATTGAGCCGCAGGGACTTCCTGAAAGCATCCGCCATGGGCATGGGCGCTGTTGCCATATCCACAGGGCTGGCCGGATGCATACTCGACAGCAGCGACAAACGCGATATCCGCTTCTCGCAGGGCGTTGCCAGTGGCGACCCCCTGCAGGATGGCGTAATCCTCTGGACCCGTGCCGTACCGGACGACGATTCCGGGCGGGACGTGGACATCGCCTGGGAAGTCTCTACTGACGCTGACTTCCGCAGCATGACTCACTCCGGCCGCTCGCGCGCCGCGGCTCAGCACGATTACACGTTCAAGGTGGATGTTCGGGGCCTGATGCCAGGTCAGCGCTATTACTATCGTTTCCGCACCGCCAGAAGCACTTCCCCGACCGGTATGACGCAGACTCTTCCTGAGGGCACGGTGAGCCAGGTGAGGTTCGCGGTGGTGTCGTGCTCCAATTACCCCGCCGGCTACTTCAACGTGTATCGGGAAATCGCGGGCCTGGACAACCTGGACGCCGTGCTGCATCTCGGGGACTATCTCTATGAGTACGACAGCGACCCGGACAGCTATGGTGCTGGGCAGGCAGACGCCATGGGCCGTACGTTCCCCGCATCGAACAACCGTGAGCTCATCACCCTGGAGGATTACCGCCGCCGCTACGCCATCTACCGGGGCGATGATCATTTGAGGGAGTTGCACCGCAAGGTGCCGTTCATCACTGTCTGGGATGACCACGAAGTGGCCAACGATTCCTGGCGGAACGGTGCTGAGAACCACAATGCCGATGAGGGTGATTTCAGTGACCGTAAGCTCGATGCACTGCGGGCATACTTTGAATGGATGCCGATCCGGCCGGTCACGGACGGAGACCGGGAAACCATCTCCCGTAGTTTCCGCTTTGGCGACCTGGTGGATCTGCACATGCTGGACACACGAATCATCGGCCGCGACGAGCAACTGGCCTACACTGATTATCTGACCCAGGATGGCATTGACGCAGCCCGGTTTGCTGCAGATGTAGGCGATCCGAACCGCACCATGCTGGGAGCGGAGCAGCGGCTTTGGCTTGAGAACGCGCTGGCAACCTCGACTGCCACCTGGCAGGTACTGGGGCAGCAGGTGTTGATGGGGCGGATGACGCTGCCCGCGGAGCTGCTGGCCGGCATCATCAACCCTGACCCGTCTGTGTTGCTGCCCCTGTTCGCGGAGCTGGCCAACCTCAAGGGCCGCTACCTGGCTGGAGATCCCTCGTTGACCGACGAGGAAATCGCCCGGATCGAAACCGTGCTGCCCTACAACCTGGACGCCTGGGACGGCTACTACGTGGAACGGGAAGTGATTCTGGAAACGGCGAGGCAACTACAAAAGAACCTCGTGGTATTGGCCGGGGATACCCACAACGCCTGGGCAAGCAACCTGAAAACCGGCAATGGTGACCAGGTGGGTGTGGAGTTCGCCACGCCGGGGGTTTCTTCCCCCGGTCTTGAAGACTATCTCCAGTTGCCGGAAGCGACCATACCCGATGCCGAGGCGGCTATAAAGCTCCTGGTGGACGATCTCGATTACCTGAACGTGAACCAGCGGGGCTACATGCTGGTGACGTTTACGCCCGATGAGGCGAGGGCGGACTGGCGCTTCGTCAGCACCGTCAAAGACCGTAACTACGAGATTGTGAGTGATCGAAATGCTGCCCGGCAGACCTTGCCGGGGCCGGGCAACCGTTCACTGGTTACGCCCGGTTGACGGGGTCTGTACACCCGCTGCCGAAGGACTCAGGCGGCGGGTTCGAATTGCCGCTGCAGCCATAGCCTGATGTCGTCGGATTCGTACAGCCATTGATCCTTGCCGTCATCCTGCCGGATCCGCAGGCAAGGCACCTTGACGTGACCGCCGCCGGCTTCCAGCTCTGAGCGGTGTTCGCCGTCATGCTGTGCGTCACGGGTTTCAATGTTGAGGCCCAGGCGCGCGATTTCCTTGCGGACCTTGATGCAGAAGGGGCAGGCCGTGAACTGGTAAAGCGCGAGGTCTTCGCAGGCACTGTCCACCTTTGCCTGCGCGTCAGGCGTGCGCGTGATGCTCTTGGGCGTGCTCAACTTCTCGCTGATCAGCATGACGGGGGTCAGGATCAGCCGAAGGGTACGGAAAAAATAGCGGATGATGATTCTCATGGACTCGATACAGCTCCAGTCGATGGGGTGGATTTCGTTGCAGACCAAACCGGATAGGGAATGCCTGACAGCCTGTTCATACAATAAGCGTGTGCCAGAAGCAGGCAAACGCCAGCCATCAGGACGGGCAATTGTGCCGGATCAGGCATCAGGCCGAGTGATACGATGAGCGCAGTGGCTCCGGCCGGCGGATGCACGACACGGAATAGTACCATCAGGCAGCCGGTCAATCCGAGGGATAAAGCCGAAGCGCCGACCCTTGGCAGATCGACGCCGTGTAAAAATGCCGAGGCCTGGTCCTGTAGGCCAAAAACATGAAGGCTGAACAGCCCCATCAATGCACCGATGAGGTGGCCGCAAAAGGTATTGCGCGGAGAAGCCGGTTCCGCGAGCGGAACGTGGAACAGTATAAACGCCGTCGCGCCCAGCGACGGGAATATGAAGGCTTCCTGTGTGACCAGTGCGATAAAGGAAACAAGCGCGATACTCAGCGTGCCGTTGATCAGGCTAAACCCCGCCATCACAGTCCGGCGACTGTATCGGTTCGTCAGCTGTTCAAGATGAAACACCTTTAGCAGACCGCTGGCTAGCTGCCAGCGCAGTCGTTCGTTTCTGCGTCCCATTGTTCTCTCGTTAACCTGAATCATTTGCACCAAAAAGGTGCGTGATAGTAAGCCCTGGCCCTGAACAAGGCAAATCGCTATTTCCGATAACCGTGAGCGACTGGCAAAGCTTTACGGATGTTTATGTGCAGAAGGGCGTAAGGTATTGCCCGGGGCGTTGTATTGCTGTCGCCGGGCGTTTCTGACAGTCTTTTGTTAATGACAGAAACAAGGCCGGGCCAACCGGACATTCAGGAGAGCACAGCAATGACAGAAGACAAACGCCGCCGTTATTCCGCGCCCGTGGTCGACGGCCTGGGCAAGTCCGCAAGCCGCGCCATGTTGCGGGCCGTGGGGTTTACCGATGAAGATTTCCGCAAACCCCAGATCGGTATTGCCTCGACCTGGAGCAACCTGACGCCCTGCAATATGCACATCAACCAACTGGCGGAGGAATCGGCCGCGGGTGCCGACGAGGCCGGGGGCAAGAGCCTGACGTTCAATACCATCACCGTTTCCGACGGCATCGCCAACGGCACTGAGGGTATGAAGTACTCCCTGGTGTCGCGGGAAGTCATTGCCGACTCCATTGAAACCGTGGCCGGCTGCGAAGGTTTCGATGGCCTGGTTGCCATCGGCGGCTGCGACAAGAACATGCCCGGCTGCATGATGGGCCTGGCAAGGCTGAACCGGCCGTCGGTATTTGTCTATGGCGGCACCATCATGCCCGGCGAGAATCACACCGACATCATTTCTGTGTTTGAGGCGGTGGGTGCCCATGCCCGGGGTGACCTGGACCTGATTGAGGTCAAACAGATCGAGGAAACCGCGATTCCGGGCCCTGGCTCCTGTGGCGGCATGTACACCGCCAACACCATGGCCTCAGCGATTGAAGCCATGGGCATGAGCCTGCCGGGCAGTTCGGCCCAGAACGCCATTTCCGAGACCAAGGCAGCAGACTGCAGGGCGGCGGGCGCGGCCGTGCTCAACCTGCTGGAGAAAGACCTGAAGCCATCGGACATCATGACCCGTGAGGCGTTCGAAAATGCCATCACTGTGGTGATTGCCCTGGGTGGCTCCACCAACGCGGTGCTGCACCTGATTGCCATGGCCAGCACCGTTGGCGTTGACTTGACGCTGGACGACTTCGTGGAAATCGGCAAACGGGTTCCGGTATTGGCGGATCTGCGCCCCAGCGGTCACTACATGATGTCGGAACTGGTGGCTATTGGCGGCATCCAGCCGTTGATGAAGATGTTGCTGGACCGGGGAATGCTCCATGGCGACTGCATGACCGTCACCGGGAAAACGCTGGCGGACAACCTGGAAGACGTGGCTCCATACCCGGCAAGCCAGGACATCATTCACGCCTTTGATGACCCTATCAAGGCGGATAGCCATCTGCGTATCCTATACGGCAACCTGGCGCCCACTGGCGCGGTGGCTAAAATCACCGGCAAGGAGGGCACCCATTTCACCGGTCGCGCGCGGGTGTTCCAGTCCGAGGAAGAGGCCCAGGAGCGGATTATGGACGGCACCGTTGTGGCCGGAGACGTGTTGGTGATCCGGTTTGAAGGGCCCAAAGGGGGCCCGGGCATGCGGGAAATGCTGACGCCTACCTCTGCCATTATGGGCAAGGGGCTGGGCAGCGATGTGGCGCTGATTACCGACGGGCGTTTTTCGGGCGGCAGCCACGGTTTCGTAGTGGGTCATATTACACCGGAAGCCGCCGAAGGTGGGCCGATTGCGCTGGTGGAAACTGGCGACACCATCACCATTGATGCAGTGGCCAACCGTATTGAGCTGGATGTTTCGGAGCAGGAAATGGAGCGCCGCCGACAGGCATGGACGGCACCGGCTCCCAGGTTTACCCGCGGGGTGCTGGCCAAATACGCGCGCACCGTAAGCTCCGCCTCGGAAGGCGCAGTGACGGACAAGCCCTGAGCCAGGGGCTGTTTTGGCTGGTATAGTAATAAGGTGACACCGGAATAACACATAATAAGGTTTGACCAATGATCCGAACGGCCATTGTCCTGGCGTTGACAGTCCTGTGCTTGATGAGTGTTTCACCCGCGATGGCAATTGAGAGGTCTGAGTTGCAACTGGCTTCTGTCAACGCAGCGGTGGCCTACGCCGACGGTGACGGCTTGGTCTATGGCAAGAATGCGGATCGGCGGGTGCCGATTGCCTCAATCACCAAGTTGATGACCGCGCTGGTGGTGATGGAGTCCGGCGAGCCCCTGACCGAATGGCTGGACTTCCGGGAACGCCACATCCCCGCCCCGGCCAATGCCTATACCCGTATTCGCGTGAGCTCCGAGCTCAGACGCTCTGATGTGCTGCGTATTGCACTGATGTCGTCGGAAAATTTTGCGGCCCATACCCTGGCAAGACACCATCCTGGTGGCTACGACGCCTTTATCGAAGCGATGAATGCCAAGGCCGGTGAACTGGGAATGCGGAAGACCACCTTCGTGGACCCCACGGGATTGTCCATTGACAATCGTTCCACGGCGGCGGACCTGGTTCGCCTGGTCAGAGCGGCCAGCCAGTACCCACAGATACGGGAGTACTCCACCACCCGTTATTTTACCGCCCAGTTCCGTCAGCCCAGGTACCGGCTGGCGTTCGGGAATACCAATGTCCTGGTCCATCGTGAGAGTTGGGGCGTGGGGGTGAGCAAGACGGGCTATCTGTCCGATGCTGGCCGTTGCCTGGTGATGCTGTTTGAGCTGGACGGCAAGCCGTTGGTGACGGTGCTGCTTGACTCCTTGGGCACCCGTTCACCGATGGGGGATGCGGGCAGGATCAAACGATGGCTGACCACTGGCGCCGGTGGCAGTGTTGCTGCGGCCGCGCGTGCGTATGAGCGGAAAAAGAACGCAGCCTATGCCGCTTCGGACGGCGCATCCGTGAGTGTGAACTGACCTCTGGCGAATCGGGAACGCAGCGTATGATTGAGATATTCACCACCGGCGGCACCATCGACAAGGTGTATTTCGACGCCAACAGCGAGTTTGAGATTGGAGACAGCCTGATTGCGGAGCTGTTGGCGGAGTCCAACATCCATGACGGCTATGCCCTGAACGGGTTGCTGCGCAAGGACAGCCTGGAAATCACAGACAGCGATCGGGAAATCATCAGAACCGCCGTCAGTCAGTGTAACGCTGAGCGGGTACTGATCACCCACGGTACCGATACCATGCCGGAAACGGCCAGAGCACTGTTGTCGGTGAAAAGGAAAACCATTGTGCTGTTTGGCGCCATGCAGCCGGCACGGATGCGCCGGAGCGACGCGGTTTTTAATATCGGCTATGCATGGGCAGCGGTCCAGCTACTACCTCACGGGGTGTATATTGCCATGAACGGCGAGGTGTTCGAGGCCGGTTCCGTGCGCAAGAACCTGAAGGCCCAGCGCTTCGAGCGCACTTGATCAGCACACGCTGTTCACTTCCTCAGCGGTCAGTTCCCGGTAGTGTCCCGGCACCAGTGAATCGTCGAGCACGAGGGTGCCGACACGCCATCGATGCAATTCCGTCACATGGTTGCCCACCGCCGCAAGCATTCGTTTAACCTGGTGGTAACGCCCTTCCGACAACGTCAGGTCAATTTCCCTGGCATTGAGCGGGTGGACTTTGGCAGGTCTGGTGGGCCGTGACTCACCGTGCAGTAATACACCCTGTTGCAGTTGCGTGATGGCGAGGTCATTAATGGGTTCGGCGAGCGTCACGCGGTAGGTCTTGGGGCATTCCACCCGGGGGGAGGTGATGCGATGTGACCATTGGCCATCGGTGGTCAGCAGCAGTAGCCCGGTGGTGTCGGCGTCCAGTCGCCCGGCGATGTGGAGCCCGTGACGGACGTCTGCGGGCAGCAGGTCCAGCGCCGTGGGTTGCTGACTGTCGGTGGTGGCACTGATCACACCATCGGGCTTGTACAGCATCAGGTACCGCTCTGCAGGCAGTGACAGCAGCTGCTCGTCGAGGGAAACCGGGGTGTTTGCGTCCACAGGGGAGGCGGGTTTGCGACAGGTCTGCCCATCCACCCGGACTCGGCCTGCACTGATGGCTTTTTTCGCATCGCGGCGCGACAGGGTGGTCGCGTTGGCAACGAAATAATCCAGGCGCATGCTCAGGTACAGCCCTCTCCAGGTGGCGGGAGTGTCAGGCTGGCAAGGCACAGTACCTCCGCAGAGCCCGTCATTCGCGACCAGAGCACGCCGATGAGTTCCCCTCCAATCGGCGGACGGTCCAGCTGTGAACTGGGCTCTGGCTCAAGACGGTCGCCCTTGTACTTGGCGAGTATGAAGGTGAAGGGGTGTGCCCCGGGGATACCCAGGCGGATATCGGTCGCCGTGAGTTGGTCGCCGGCCCTGTCG
>PBRG01000133.1 GCA_002726615.1 Marinobacter sp. | reverse complement strand
TCCAGGGGCGGGCTGTAGCGATAGTCCGCCACGCTCGAAACGGCGTCACGCAGGGCTGACCATACGGCCATGCCCAGCATGAGTGGCGGTTCGCCCACGGCCTTTGAACGGAATACGGTGGCTTCCCGGTTGGGGCTGTGAGGCAACAGGGCGACCCGGAAATCCGGTGGCGCGTCGGAGACCGCCGGGATTTTGTAGGTCGCCGGGCCGTTGGACAACAGTCGGCCTTCGTCGCTGTAAACCAACTCTTCGGTGGTGAGCCAGCCCATGCCCTGAACAAAGCCGCCTTCAATCTGGCCAATGTCCACGGCCGGATTCAGCGACTGCCCCACGTCGTGAAGGATGTCCACCCGCATGGTCTTGTACTCTCCGGTGAGGGTATCAACCACCACCTCTGCGCAGGCAGCTCCATTGGCGTAATACAGGAAGGGCCGGCCTTGACCGGTTCCACGGTCATAGTGAATCTTGGGTGTGCTGTAGAACCCGTTGGAAGACAGCGAAACCCGCGCCATGTAAGCCTGCTGCACGAACTCTGCCCAGCCGAACGGCTGCTCACCGACATGGACCTGGTTGTTTTCAAACCGTACCGAGTCTGCGCTAACACCGTAGGTTTCAACGGCAAACTCGACCAGGCGCTGCTTGATTTTCTCGCAGGCATCCAGGGCAGCCATGCCGTTCAGGTCGGTACCCGAGGAGGCGGCTGTCGGTGAAGTGTTAGGTACTTTGTCGGTCCGGGTCGCGGACACTTTTACCCGGTCCAGGTCCACCTGGAAGGCCGCGGCCACGACCTGGGCTACCTTGATGTACAGCCCCTGGCCCATTTCGGTGCCGCCGTGATTGAGGTGAATGCTGCCATCGGTGTAAACGTGCACCAGTGCACCGGCCTGGTTGAGGTGCTTGGCCGTGAATGAAATGCCGAACTTCACCGGTGTCAGGGCCAAGCCCCGTTTCAGTACCGAGTTCTCTTTGTTGAACCTGGAAATCTCGGTACGACGCTGACGGTAGTCCGAGCTGGCCTCGAGTGTGTCGATCAGGTCTGGCAATACGTGTTGCTCGACGGTTTGACCATAGTGGGTTACATCACGGCCAGGCCCGTACAGGTTGCGCTTGCGGACATCCAGCGGGTCCATGTCGAGATGGCGGGCGATATCGTCCATCGCCCGCTCAATGATCATCATGCCCTGGGGGCCACCGAAGCCTCGGAAGGCGGTATTGGAAACCGTATGGGTTTTGCAGCGGTGGCCAACAACACGCGCCTGCCCCAGGCTATAGGCGTTGTCGGAATGAAACATGGCGCGGTCGACGATGGCATCGGAAAGGTCCGGCGAAAAGCCACAGCGGCCAGCCACCATGATGTCGGCACCCCGCAGCACACCCTCGTTATCGAAGCCAATGTCATAGGTGTTGAAAAAGTCGTGTCGCTTGCCCGTTTGTACCATGTCGTCGTAGCGCGCCATCCGGTATTTAACGGGCCGTCCTGTGCGTCGGGCAAGCAGGGCCGAGATACAGGCCAGCGGGGCGGCCTGGGTTTCCTTGCCGCCGAAGCCGCCACCCATGCGCCGTACTTCCACCTGGACTTCATGAATAGGGAGATCAAGAACTTCGGCCACCAGCTTTTGTACCTCGGACGGGTGCTGGCTGGAGGTATGAACAAACACGCCCGCGTCTTCGGTAGGCTCTACCAGGCACGCCTGTCCTTCCAGGTAGAAATGCTCCTGTCCGCCAACGTGCATCTGGGCCTGAAGGCGATTCGGCGCTTCTGCAAGCGCTTTATCCGGGTCGCCCCTCAGCTGGGTATGGCTGGGGCGCACGAACAACTGCTGATCAAGCGCGGCCTCCGCGGTCAACGCGGCAGGAAGGGGCTCATAACTGACTTTCGCAAGTCGGGCCGCCTGGCGGGCCGCGCGATGACTCGTTGCGGCAACGGCAAACAACGGTTGGCCCACATGTTCGACCACATCTCCGGCCAGAACCGGATCGCCAGGAAAGACCGGCCCGATGTCGGTATGGCCGGGCACGTCCTCGACGGTCATGACCGAAACCACGCCGGGGTAGGCCCAAACCTCGCTGAGATCCATGGCGGTGATACGGGCGTGGGCGTGTGTACTCTGGCCGACGGCCGCGTGCAGGAGTTCTGCGGGCTCGGGGAGGTCGTCTATATAGCGGGCCTGTCCTCGAACGTGCTTCCAGGCACTGTCGTGAAATGCCTGGGTGCCTGTCAGCCCTTTCGCCGTTGTGGTGGGCCGCGGAATATTGGGAGGTAGTTTACGCATAGTTAGTCACCATGAGGGGCTGGTTTGTTGTTGTGGTGTCTTGAGTGCTCTCCAAAAACGCGCGGCGCAGCAGGTTGCCGGCTACTTGCAGGCGATAGGCTGCGGACCCCCGCACGTCTGTCATGGGTTCAAATTCGAGTTCCAGTGCGGCAATAGCGGCCGCAACCGTGTCTGCATTCCAGGGCTGTCCTCGAAGTGCCGCTTCGGCACCACTGGCCCGCTTTGGCGTGGCTGCCATCCCGCCAAAGGCCAGGCGGCAGTCCTTGATGGTTTCGCCGTCGCGCTTGAGCCAAAAGGCACCCAGCACCGCGGAAATGTCGTCATCAATGCGCTTGGAGACTTTGTAGATGAACAGGTTTTCGTCAGGGGCCGGGTTAGGGATCCAGGTGCCCCGGATGAACTCGTGAGGCTGGAGGTCGGTCTGCTTATAGCCGTGGAAGAAGTCCTCTAGGGGCAGGCGCCGGGTACCATCAACGCTGTCCAGATCGAGTTCTGCCCCCAGTGCGATCAGTGCCGGGGGCATGTCTCCGATGGGCGATGCGTTCCCGATATTGCCCCCGACCGTCCCGCGGTTGCGGATCTGGCGTGAACCCAGGCGCTCCAGCATCGGCCCGAAGTGCGGCCAACGCTCCTCGAGCTTATGGAACATGGCACGGTAGGTGACGCCGGCTCCGATATAGATCCCGTCTTCGTCCTCGTTGATCACCTGCAACTCCTCGACACCACTCAGACCAATCAGGTGATCAAGGTCTTTGAGCTGTTGGGTGATTTCAAGAGCCAGGTCGGTGCCGCCGGCAATCAACCTTGCCTTGGGAAACTGATGGCACAGCCCACGCAGCGCCTCAAGAGAGACTGGTGCGTCGTATCGGTAGCCGTGATCGTCGGTGAGTTCGCCAGCTGTATTCTGCACGCTTAACAGGTCGGCGATCATTTCGGGGTCCTGCAGCCAGGCTATGCCGCCAAGACCCGGCGCGGGGTTGTTCGGCGTCGCGCCATCCGGGCCACTGAGCGCACTGCTTCGGCTCAGAACGGCGTTACCGGTGCCGGGTTCCCAGGTTTGCACACAAGCCCGGCGCCCGGCTTCGATGATTGGGCGGTAGCCCGTGCAGCGGCAAAGGTTGCCCGACAGCGCCTCCAGTAAGGCCTCGTCGTCGGGTACGGAACCATTCGCCGCGCTTTCTGTATGTAGGGCAAACAGTGACATGATGATGCCCGGCGTGCAGAAACCGCACTGGGCTCCGTGACACTCCACCATCTCCTTCTGTACCGGGTGAGCTGGCTCCTGGGTCAGCGCGTCGACGGTCACCAGATGTTTGCCATGCAGGCTTCCGACGAGCGCAATGCAGCTGTTCACGCTGTCGTAGCGGAGCTGTCCGGATTGCTCAGGATCGGGCGAGCCGATCACCACGGTGCAAGCTCCGCAGTCGCCGGATGCACAGCCTTCCTTGGTGCCCGTCAGTCGCTTCCTGGTGCGCAGCCAGTCGAGGATGCTTAGATTCGGGTCGACTTGGTTGAGTTTTTGTAGTTGGCCGTTCAAGTAGAATCTGATCACAAATTTTCCCGCTCTTCTGCACTTGCGCCGGGCTCTTTCTGCTTTTCTCTTTGTTAAGACTGAGCATCAGAGTCATTGGCGTAAGCCCTTGATTGATTTCAGTAGTTGCACAGGCGATGCCGCATCACGGATGCCAAAAGTCACATGGGCCCGTTATTCTTTTTACAATTTCTTGACCAAATAGTCCAGTTTTTTGTGTAAAGACTATTCCTTTGATTGCCGCACAGAGATCGGCTATCGTCGGAGCCTCGACGTTCCAACCTGAAGTTACCCGACACCATGACCCGTCAAATCGAACCAGACTCCCCCGAAACGAAACGAACAACGTCATCAGGCGACAAGCGCAAGAAAGTGCGCCCGGGCCGAATCCGTGAGCGCAATCGTGAGCGTATTCTGATGGCCGCGGAAAAGGAGTTTTCCCAGAACGGCTTCGGAGCAACCACCGTTCAGAAAATTGCGGATAGGGCGGGCCTGCCGAAATCCAACGTGCTCTACTATTTCAGCAATAAAAAGCGCATCTACTACGCGTTGATGGATGACATCATGGGGCGGTGGAACGAGATGTTCTCGAAGATACAGCCAGAAGACGACCCCGCCACGACCCTGACCAGCTTTATTCACGCCAAGGTAGAGCTCTCCAGGACTCACCCCCTGGCATCGCGCCTGTTTGCATTGGAAATCATTCAGGGGGCGCCGGTCCTCAAGGATCATCTATCCACGACCATGCGGGAGTGGGTACAGGCGCGAGCAGGTGTGATTCAGCAGTGGATAGACGCGGGGCGAATGGCGCCCGTCGATCCGGTGCAACTCATCCTCCTGATTTGGTCATCCACGCAACATTACGCTGACTTCCAGGTCCAGATCCTCGCGATTGAGGACAAGAGCGAATACACCGAGAGTGACTTTCAGCACGCCGCGGATTTCCTGACGTCTGTCATTCTGCGCGGTTGTGGCCTCGCGCCCTAACTCCTGACTCCAAAGTGCCTGGCATACCGCCGTCGTATGCCATCGACGGCTCTCGGCCATGAAAATTTCCTGACTTGTTGGTCAGTTTTTTATTGACCGAGCTGCCAATCCTGTTTAAATTTCCCTGAGACACGCAATCCAATCGTCGCCAACAATACCAATGCGACAGAAAACTGACGAGAGTGACCATGTCCCAGCGCAAAGCCTACCGTGCCTCTGTTTTCCACTGTATCGCCGACCCGGGTGTGGTGGGTGCGGAACGTTCCTACGAGTATTTTGAAGACGGCCTATTGGTGGTCGAGGACGGCATGGTCGTCGAGGTGGGCATGGCGGAAAGTCTGTTACCATCGCTGTCTTCTGAGATTGAGGTCGTTCACTACGAGAATGCCCTGATAACTCCGGGCTTCGTCGATACCCATATCCATTATCCGCAGGTGGGAATCATCGGCTCCTATGGCGCTCAGTTGCTGGACTGGCTGCAAACCTACACCTTTCCCTGTGAGGGACAATTTGATGATGCCCGGCACGCTCATGCCCAGGCCGATATCTTCCTCCGCGAACTGCTGAGAAACGGAACAACGACAGCCCTGGTCTTCGGAACCGTCCACAAGCAGTCGGTGGATGCCTTCTTCGAGCGCGCGTCCAAGCTTAACCTGCGGATGATTGCGGGCAAGGTGCTGATGGACCGTTGCGCTCCGGACTACCTGGTGGACACGGCGGAATCTGGTTATGCGGACAGCAAAGAACTTATCGAGCGGTGGCATGGAAAGGGCCGTTTGTCCTATGCGGTGACGCCCCGATTTGCACCGACGAGCTCTAATGAGCAGCTCGAGCTCGCAGGCAAGCTCTTCAAGGAATTCCCGGGCTTGTACATGCACACCCACATTTCCGAGAACCGACAGGAGATAGAGTGGGTCAAAGAGCTGTTTCCGGAGCGGGATGGTTATCTCGATGTATACGACCACCATGGCCTGATTGGTGAGCGGTCAGTGTTTGCACACGGTGTTCACCTGCACAACGATGAATGCCGGCGTCTGGGCGACACTGGCTCAGCGGTTGCCTTTTGCCCGACGTCGAACCTTTTCCTTGGCAGTGGTTTGCTCGACCTGGCGCACCTGGAGTCGCATGGGGTGCGCGTTGGCCTGGGCACGGATGTAGGAGCGGGTACCAGTTTTTCCCAGCTTCAAAGTCTTAACGAGGCGTATAAGGTGCTGCAACTGCAGGGGCAGAAGCTGGATCCTTTTAAGGCCTTTTACCTCGCGACACTGGGCGGAGCCCGGTCCCTCTACCTTGATGACAGGATTGGCAGCCTGCGGGCCGGGAAAGAGGCGGACTTTGTTGTGCTGGATTATGAGGCCACGCCCCTGGTCAGTTACCGCCTGAAGCATTCCAAAAGCCTGGAGGAAACACTGTTTGCCCTCATGATTCTTGGCGATGACCGTGTGGTGAAGGAAACCTTCAGCGCGGGCGCGTCCGTTCACCGCCGATAGCGTGCCACTGGCGGGCTGCCCGTTGCCGCTGATGGGCATGCCCACCCTTGGCTTGAAACCTTTCTGCCATACCTCTTCGGGTCCATCTTTTTTCTTGTGCACAATCGTTATAAGAATTGTGTTGCAATTGTTGTATACAAAAGCATAATCGGAGTTGTGGTTCCTGACCGACAAGTCAGGAAATGCCGATATGGCAAACCAGCCATCACCTGCCTCAAGGGCTCTGCTCTGGGTGATAGAAAACAACAATGATGAGGAATACCTTGTGGAAAACATCGATCAGCAGAAGCGCTCGCTCGGAGCGTTAGCGAGAACGGACTGGCTCGAGCGCATTTTCAAGCTCCGTCAGCATGGAAGCTCAGTTAAAGTTGAGCTGATGGCGGGCCTGACCACCTTCGTAACCATGGCCTACATTATCTTCGTTAATCCCAATGTTATGGCTGCAGCCGGCCTTGATCATGGTGCTGCGTTCGTCGCCACCTGTTTGGGGGCGGCACTTGGCTGCCTGCTCATGGGGTTTTACGCCAACTGGCCGGTGGGATTGGCTCCGGGCATGGGGCTCAACGCGTTTTTTACCTACACCGTCGTTGGCGAAATGGGCTATACCTGGCAGGTTGCCCTCGGCGCGGTCTTCCTCTCCGGCATCCTGTTTATGATTATGAGCCTCTCGCGAATCCGCGAATGGCTGCTTAACAGCATTCCGATGAGCCTGCGTTTTGCCATGGGGGCGGGGGTTGGTCTGTTTCTCGGGCTTATTGGCCTGAAGACGGCGGGCATTGTCGTCGACAGCCCTGCGACGCTGGTGACGATGGGGTCTTTTGGTGAACCTTCAACACTGCTGGCTGCCATCTGCTTTTTGCTGATTGCGGTGCTTAGCCACCGCAACGTTTTCGGCGCCATCCTGCTGAGCATGCTCGTGGTAACGGGGATCGGCTGGAGCATGGGGCTTGTGGAATATGGCGGGGTTGTGTCGCTCCCGCCCAGCCTGGCGCCAACCTGGCTGGCGATGGATATTGCGGGCGCGTTGAACGTGGGAATGATCAGCGTTGTGCTCGCGTTTCTCTTCGTGAACATGTTCGACACCGCGGGAACACTTATGGGGGTGGCTCATCGTGCAAACCTGGTTGACGAGAACGGCAAGATAGAAAACCTTTCCAAATCCCTTAAAGCGGACAGTACGTCCAGTGTCTTGGGCTCTTTTGTGGGCTGCCCGCCGGTAACGAGCTATGTTGAAAGCGCTTCAGGCGTGGCCGCGGGTGGTCGCACTGGTCTGACGGCCGTCACTGTCGGCTTGCTGTTCCTGCTGGCAACCTTCTTTGCACCTCTTGCGGGAATGATCCCGGCCTATGCGACCGCAGGTGCGCTGATATACGTCGCTATGTTGATGATGAGTGGAATGGCCCACATCGACTGGAAGGACATCACCGACACCATTCCGGCCATCATTACGGTGGTGATGATGCCGCTGACCTTCTCCATCGCCAATGGTATTGCGCTGGGCTTCGTTACCTATGCCACGTTGAAGCTGCTTACCGGGCAGAGGAAGAAGGTATCCGTCAGCCTGTATGTGCTCTGTGTCATCTTTATCGCCAAGTTCGCCTTCCTGTGACGGAAGAAGGCGCATGGTTGACCAAAACCCGAGGTTTTATCCCAAAACAACAACACGAGAGGTAGTAAAAATGAAACTGTTGCAAAAAATCCTGCTGGCGGCGTGCGTTTTCACCGCGTTTGCTCCGGTTGCTCACGCTGAAAAATTCTTCGGCAGTTCCAGTGTGTCGCTGCTTTATAGCGATGACTATGAAATCTTTGGCTCTCAAAAAGAGTCTGCGACTGTGTTTACCTTTGAAAACGCGACCGCCCATAACTGGGGGGATACGTTCTTCTTCATTGACCGCTATCAGGTCCAGGGGGGTTCAGGTAACGCTGACTCCACCTACGGGGAGTTCGCACCCCGCCTGAGTTTGAGCTGGCTGAGCGGCCAGGACCTGGGTTTCGGGTCGGTTAAAGATGTATATCTGGCAGCCCAGTATGAGTTCGATGGTGGGGTAGAGGCGAACAACTACATGTATGGACTTGGATTGGGCTGGGACATCCCTGGATTTCAGTACTTCAATACCAATGCCTACTATGTTGATAACAATACCGCGTTCGACACGCCGGACGACTGGCAACTGACCGTAACATGGGGGGCACCGTTCGAACTGGGCAGCGCGTTGTTTCTCTTTGACGGGTTTGTCGACTATTCATCTGGGGTAAGTGGTGGTCAGAGTGCGGACTT
>PBRG01000132.1 GCA_002726615.1 Marinobacter sp. | reverse complement strand
TGCCGGGCCCGGGGCCCGGCCAGCGGATCAGACGTTGGTTTCGCGGAGGATGCGTTGTTTCTGGCGGTTCCAGTCCCGTTCTTTCTCGGTGGCACGCTTGTCGAAGAGCTTCTTGCCTTTCACCAGGGCAATTTCGCATTTCACCTTGTTCTTCTTCCAGTACATGGCCAGCGGAATGCAGGTGTGGCCCGCCTGGTTAACCTTGCCGACGATCTTGGCAATTTCCTTGGCGTGCAACAGCAGTTTGCGGGTTCGGGTCGGGTCCGCGATAACGTGGGTTGAGGCGGCAGTGAGCGGAATGATGTGAGATCCCAGCAGCCAGGCCTCTCCGTCCTTAAGCAGCACGTAGGCATCGGTGAGCTGCGCCTTGCCGGCGCGGATGGATTTTACTTCCCAACCGAGCAGGGCCAGACCCGCCTCAAAGCGTTCCTCGATGTGGTACTCGTGTTTTGCCTTTTTGTTCAGGGCAATGGTGGCGCTCGGTGCGCCGGGTTTCTTCTTGCTCATGAATCGTTGATCCGGAGTCGGACAGAAAATTTACCGTGCGTAATCGTGCCGGAAAAGCGCGCATTGTAGCCCAGGAGTGCCAGACTGGTCACGAAATCGGCGCGATTCACTGAGTTGATGGTCGTATGGGTTGTGATTCCTCCGCTACAATGTGCGCTGAGATGTCGTCAGGGAATGGAATGCCTACTCCATACGAAACACCAATCGGGTCCTGGACCCGGCCAACCACTTTTTTCTGGGCCGCGACGGGGGCAACCTTTGGTCTGGCGAACGTGTGGCAGTTCCCCTACCTGGCCGGCCAGCATGGCGGCGGGTTGTTCATATTGCTGTACCTGGCGTGCCTGTTGTTGGTGACCCTGCCGTTGATGGTGACCGAATCCGCCATGGGAAGATATGCCCGCCACGGATTGGTGCTGGCGATGGATGGTTTTGTTCGCAGTGCGCGTCGGTCCCGGGCGTGGATGTGGGCTGGCCGGCTGGGTGTGCTGGCGGCTTTTCTGGTGCTTTCCTTTACGGCTGTTTTCGGTGCCATCGCTCTGGCCTATGTGTTCTATGGTGCGATGGGGCGGTTTATTGGTGCCGGGGAGGCCGAAGCTGCAGGTATCCTCTCGGCGTTGGTATCAGACTCTCGGGACTATCGCGTATTCATGGGCTGGCACGGGTTCTTCCTGTTGCTGGTGGTGTGGGTATCGATGCAGGGTGTGGTGGACGGTGTAGAGCGTGCGGTGCGGGTGGTGGCACCGGCGATGATGCTTATTTTGCTGTCGCTCTGCGGTCTTGCCGCCTGGAGCGGGGATTTTCGCAGCGCGTCGGACTTCATGCTGGATTTCCGCCCCGCCGACGTGACCCTGGACAGTTTGCGGGCAGCGTTGTTTCACGCGTTTTTCACTCTTGGGCTCGGAATGGGCGTATGGACCCTGTTCGGTGCCTATACACCCGCGGACACTCGTCTTAAGCGTTCTGTGCTGGCTGTGGTGTTGATGGATACCCTGATTGCCATCGGGGCCGGGTTGGCGATTTACTCGTTGGCGCCCGATGGCCATTCCATGGAAGGCGAGCGAGGGTTCGGGCTACTGTTCCTGTCGCTGCCGGTGGCCCTGGCGGATCTGCCGGGCAGTCAGTTTCTGGTGACGGCTGTGTTTCTGGTCATCGTCATGATTGTGTGGACGACCTCTCTTTCATTGCTTGAGCCGGTAGTCGGTTGGTTTCAGGAGTGGACAGGCGCACCAAGGGGCTTGTCCGCCTTCCTGATGGGCAGCTCGGTCTGGCTGGCGGGGCTTGGGTCGTTGCTGTCCTTCAATCTATGGTCCGACGAGCGTTTTGCCGGGGGCACCTTGTTCCGCTGGCTTGAGCTGATCACGGGTGGCCTTCTGATTCCGCTGGTGAGTATCCTGATTTCCGTCTTCGCAGGCTGGTACCTGACCCGCAATCTGACCTTCACCATACTGGGAAAGGCACCACGCCTGATTGGCCGTATATGGTTTTGGGTGATGCGCTTGATTTTGCCACTGGTGGTGGCGTATATCGGCCTGCAGTACACCGCCACGTCGCTGGTGGCTTTGTGCGACAGCGGTAGCAACGGGTTGTGGTGCGAACCTTCCGCTGAGTTGGCGCCAAGTACAATGACACCGGCCGCCCCCGATGCGGATGATTCCGACCATGAGGCCGATGGCGCTGGTGGCGAGCCAGGGGCCAAACCGGGAGAGAAGAGCGGTAAGAATGGCCCGGCGGGGCAGGAAAGTGACCCCAACAACGGTGATATCCTTTATCATAGCGTCTGATATTGGCGTCCCGGTTAACGGGCACCCCCTTTCGCAGGGTCTTCAACTCAAGAGTATTCGCAAGCAGGACGTCCGGTTCCAATGCCCCATCAGATCGACAAGACCGCGCTGGTCATGCACTCGGCGGAACGCATGTTCCACTTGGTCAACGATGTTGCCAGCTACCCCGACTTTCTTCCCTGGTGTTCGGCCAGCCAGGTGCATGAGCAGACAGACCACGAGATCATGGCATCCATGGATATTGCCAAAGGTGGTATCCGTCACCGGCTGACCACGCGCAACCAGCTGTATCTGCCGCATACCATTGAAATGAGCCTGGTGGATGGCCCTTTCCGCAACCTTAGCGGTCGTTGGCAATTCAAACCCTTGCAGAATAACGCCTGCAAGGTGATTCTCACACTGGAATTCGAGTTTTCCGGATCCTTGTCGAGGATGACGTTCGGGCCGGTCTTCAATCAGGCTGCGAATACCATGGTGGATGCGTTCTGCCGCCGCGCAGACCAGGTCTATCTCGGGGGATAACAATGATTCGAGTAGAGGTGGCCTTTGCCCGGCCGGACAGGCAGGAAATCATCAGCTTGAATGTTGAAGAGGGCACCACCGCTGTGGAGGCTGTGAAGCGCTCCGGCATTGTTGCCATATTTCCTGAGGTCGACCCGGAAAGTGACGATATGGGGGTTTTCGGCAAGGTGATCAAAAACCCATCTGCCCACGAATTACGGGACGGCGACCGGGTTGAAGTGTACCGGCCGCTACAGATCGATCCCAAGCAAGCCCGGCTCAACCGGGCAAAGAAAAAGGGCTGAGGCCGGCTCAGTAGGCGGGCGTTTCTTCCAGCAGTTGGGCTTCGTAATGGGAATACTGGTCGTTATCATAGTAGACGATGACCCGTTGTTCCTTGATGTCGCCACCACTGCGCTGGAAGGTATACACGTAGTATTCCCGCGACGGATCGGCGGGGTTGGTCATCAGCGGTGTCCCCAGCAGGGAGTGGACCTGGCTGCGGGACATGCCTTCGGCCAGTGATGTCAGCTCTTCGTCGGTCAGTATGTTCCCCTGTTGTACGTTGATCTTGTATACGCCTGGGAAAACACAGCCAGCCATGATGAGAGTTAGAATGAGAGCTGTGAGCTTTTGCATCGCCGGGGGAAATCCTCTATCTTGAAATCGCCTGCCAGGGGCAGGTGTGACACGGTCTGACCGTTAACATGCGGCTTCATCATACCGGAAGCCGTGAGGCACACCAAAGAGTGAATCGTAACATGTCATCCGAAAACACCGAATTACGAAAAGTCGGTCTTAAAGTCACTCTGCCAAGAGTGAAGATCTTCAATATTCTGGAGAATTCCGAGGAGCATCACCTCAGCGCCGAGGATGTGTACAAAAAGCTCCTCGAACAGGGTGATGACGTGGGCCTGGCAACCGTCTACCGGGTGCTGACTCAGTTTGAGGCAGCTGGCCTGGTTCTGCGCCACAACTTCGAGGGTGGTCACGCCGTATTTGAGATGGCTGGAGATGATCATCATGATCACATGGTCTGCACTCAGACTGGTAAGGTCATTGAGTTCGTCGATGATGTGATTGAAGAGCGGCAGCAAAAGATTGCCAAAGAACGAGGTTATGAGATTGTCGATCACAGCCTGATTCTTTACGTCAAACCCATCAAGTCCTGATCATTCAGTATTTGTTCCGGGCAAAAAGAAAAAAAGGGGCGGGTTTTTGGCCCGCCCCAACAACTCTCAGGATCGAGAGGGGAATACGCTTACCTATCAAGCTGTTCAGTGATGCGTTGCCTGGCCTTTGGTGAACATTTCGTGGGCGTGGGCAACGGTGTGTTCGGTCATATCCACGCCACCGAGCATTCTTGCCACTTCGCTGACCCTGCCATTGTCGTCCAGTGACTCAATCTTCGAGTAAGTGGCGTCTGATTCCGTAAACTTGCTGACGAACAGGTGCTGATGGCTCTGGGCTGCAACCTGGGCAAGGTGCGTTACGCACAAAACCTGTCCATTGCTGCCCAGGCTGCGAAGCAGGCGGCCAACCACTTCGGCGGTTCCGCCACCAATGCCCACATCCACTTCATCAAAGACCAGTGTTGGTGTGGTGGAGGTTTGTGCAACTACCACCTGAATGGCCAGGCTGATGCGTGAGAGTTCGCCGCCCGAGGCCACTTTGGCTAGAGGGCGTGCGGGTTGGCCCGGGTTGGCGCTGACCAGGAATTCAATGTCTTCCAGGCCATGAGGTGCGGGCTCGTCGCCCTTGTTTCGGCTCAGATGGGTGACGAACTGGACCGCGGGCATGCTCAGTTGGGCGAGCTCCTCCGCGATGCGCTGATCAAGGTTGGCAGCAGCCTGTTGGCGAGCATTCGACAGCTCGGTGGCCAGTGTATTGAAGTGGCTTCTCTGTTCTTCCAGCTCCGCTTCCAGTTTCACAACGCTGCCTTCGCCGTCGTCCAGCGACGCCAACTCGGCGCTCAGGCTTTGGTGGAATTCCGGGAGAGTCTCCGGTGTGATTCGGTGCTTGCGGGCCATCTGGTAAATAGCACTCAGGCGCTCTTCCACTTCGGCCAGTCGGGCTGGGTCGGCGTCGTAATCTTCCACAAAGTGGCGCAGGTTGTCGCCAGCCTCGGTGATCTGAATCTGGGCCTCGTTCAGCATCTGGATGGTTTCCGTCAGTGCCGGTACCGCCACCGGCAACTGTTCCAGTTGCTGTAATGCCTGGCGCACCAGATCCGCTGCGCTATTCTCGTCTTCCGTGCAAAGCAGGGTCGCCTGATGGCTATTGTGTAGTACCGCGTCGGCATGGCTGAGCTGTTCCTGCTCCTTCTCCAGTTCTTCCTGCTCTCCGTCTTCCAGTGCCAGGCGGTCCAGTTCTTCCACCTGGTAGCGCAGCAATTGCAGGCGGGCCTCTGCCTCATCGGCATTCTGCTGGCGTTCGGTCAGCCGTTGGCGGGTTTTGTGCCAGGCCTTCCAGGCGTCCCTGGTTTGTTCTCCCAGCTCTTCTGCGTTGGCAAATTCGTCCAGCAGTTTGCGGTGGGTCTCCTTGCGTAGCAGGGACTGGTGCTGATGCTGGCTGTGGATGTCCATCAGGGCGCTGCCTAGGTCCTTCAGGTGGGCGAGGGGGCAGGGCTGGCCGTTGATGTAGGCACGAGAGCGGCCGTCCTTGCTGATCACTCGGCGCAGGATGCATTCGTTGTCGTCGTCGAGCTCATGATTTTCCAGCCATTGCCGGGCTTCGGCAATGCGGGACACGTCGAAGGTGGCGGTGATGTCGGCGCGTTTGGCGCCATGGCGTACGGCGCCAGCGTCGGCGCGCCCGCCCATGGCAAGGCCAAGGGCGTCCAGGACAATGGATTTACCGGCACCGGTTTCTCCGGTCAGTGCCGTCATGCCCTTTCCAAACTGAAGTTCGACCCGCTCGGCAATGGCGTAATTGGAAACGGTGAGCTGTGTGAGCATGCAGAGGTCCTCCGCTCGATTCCTGAATACTGTGATTACATACAGTAACTGTGAATATATACAGGGTTTTTCCAGTTTGCAAACATCGCTGGCCAATTTGTGAATGAATGAGGCGCGCAACGGTTGAAACATCCGATACGGGCCCCATATCCGTTCGCAAACATGTTTTTTCTGGCCTCTGGCGGTCGGAAACCAAACGTTAACCGGCCGGTCGTCTGGCCGCCGACGATCAAGCAGGAGTAGTCATGAGCGCTGACGAGAATCGTAACGAACAGGTGGAAGAAGAGTTGAAAGACACTGTGGAAGCCGCTCCGGAAGAAGAAACGGCGACGGAAGGCAGTGCCGAAGCCGGCCCGGAAAGCGAAATTGAGGCCCTGAAGGCCCAGGCGCAGGAGTTTCAGGAGCAGATGTTGCGTTCCCAGGCGGAGATGCAGAATGTTCGCCGCCGCGCTGAGATCGATGTGGAGAAAGCCCACAAATTCGCGCTGGAGAAGTTTGTGAAGGAGCTCCTGCCGGTCGCTGACAGCCTGGAAAAGGCGGTTGAAAGCACTGAGGGGCATGAAAATGCCGGCGAACTGGTGGCCTCGATACGCGAAGGGGTCGAGATGACCCTCAATCTGTTCATGGGCAGTCTCGGCAAGTTCAATGTGGTTCAGCTTAACCCCGTGGGTGAGCCGTTTGACCCTCAGCAGCATGAGGCCATGTCCATGGTGCCGGCGCCTGATGCCGAGCCCAACAGTGTCGTGGCCGTGGTCCAGAAGGGCTACACCCTGAATGATCGCCTTGTTCGTCCCGCAATGGTGGTGGTCGCCAAGGCCGATGACGCACCAAAAATCGACGAGCAGGCTTGAAAAGTAGATTAACGCGCCAATATAGCCAGTAAACAGGCGGCGCACCGGTACTCCGGGGCAACTTTTAAGGCAGCCGGAACTGAATTGAACAACCGAATTGGAGCAATTGCATGAGTAAAATTATTGGTATCGACCTGGGAACCACAAACTCCTGTGTTGCCATCATGGATGGTGACAAGGTCAAGGTTATCGAGAACGCAGAGGGCGACCGCACCACGCCTTCCATCATTGCGTATACCGAAGATGGCGAAACGCTGGTAGGCCAGTCTGCCAAGCGCCAGGCGGTCACCAACCCGAACAATACCCTCTATGCCATCAAGCGTCTGATCGGTCGTCGTTTCGAAGACGATGTGGTTCAGAAAGACATCAAGATGGTGCCGTACAAAATCGCCAAGGCTGATAATGGCGATGCGTGGGTGGAAGTGAAAGGCGAAAAGATGGCGCCGCCGCAGGTGTCTGCGGAAGTCATCAAGAAGATGAAGAAAACCGCGGAAGATTATCTGGGCGAGAAGGTAACTGAAGCCGTTATCACCGTGCCGGCCTACTTCAACGACAGCCAGCGTCAGGCCACCAAAGACGCCGGTAAAATCGCTGGTCTGGACGTGAAGCGGATCATTAACGAGCCGACTGCAGCAGCTCTGGCCTATGGCCTGGACAAGAAGAGCGGTGACCGTACGGTAGCCGTTTACGACCTGGGCGGTGGTACCTTCGATATCTCCATCATCGAGATTGCCGATGTTGACGGTGAGCACCAGTTTGAAGTGCTGGCCACCAACGGCGACACCTTCCTGGGCGGCGAAGACTTTGACATGAAGCTGATCGAATATCTTGCCGATCAGTTCAAGAAAGACAGCGGCATCGACCTGCGTGGCGACTCACTGGCCATGCAGCGCCTGAAAGAGGCCGCCGAGAAGGCCAAGATTGAGCTGTCCAGCAGCCAGCAGACCGACGTGAATCTGCCGTACGTAACGGCGGATGCCAGCGGTCCCAAGCACATGAACGTGAAAGTGACCCGTGCCAAGCTGGAGTCACTGGTTGAAGAGCTGGTTGAGCGCAGTCTCGCGCCCTGCCGTACCGCGCTGGAAGATTCCGGTGCCAAGATCGGTGAAATCGATGAGGTCATCCTGGTCGGTGGCCAGACTCGCATGCCGATGGTTCAGGAGAAAGTGAAGAACTTCTTCGGTAAGGAAGCACGTAAAGACGTGAACCCGGATGAAGCTGTAGCCATGGGTGCTGCGATCCAGGCGGCCGTGCTTTCCGGTGATGTGAAAGACGTTCTGCTGCTGGACGTTACCCCGCTGACCCTGGGTATTGAGACCATGGGTGGCGTGGCGACACCACTGATCGACAAGAACACCACCATCCCGACCAAGAAGTCGCAGACTTTCTCCACTGCGGATGACAACCAGACCGCCGTGACCATTCACGTGGTCCAGGGTGAGCGGAAGCAGGCGACACAGAACAAATCACTGGGCCGCTTCGACTTGGCGGACATTCCGCCGGCGCCCCGTGGCACGCCGCAGATTGAAGTCACCTTCGACATCGATGCCAACGGTATCCTGAACGTGTCGGCCAAAGACAAGGCGACCGGTAAAGAGCAGTCCATCATCATCAAGGCGTCTTCAGGTCTGAACGACGACGAAATTGAGAAGATGGTTCAGGACGCGGAAGCCAACGCCGACGAAGATCGCAAGTTCGAAGAGTTGGTCCAGGCCCGCAACCAGGGCGACGCGATGGTTCATACCGTGCGTAAGACCCTGACCGATGCTGGTGACAAGGTGTCCGACAGTGAGAAGGAGTCTATCGAGGCTGCTATCAAGGAGTTGGAAGAAGCCCTGGCTGGTTCCGACAAGGACGACATCGAGGCCAAGACCCAGAAGCTAACGGAAGCGTCTTCTGAAATGGCCCAGAAGATGTATGCGGATCAGGCAGAACAGGCTCAGCAGGCCGGAGGCGAAGAAGCCGCCCAGTCCGGTTCCAGTGACGACGCCGTTGATGCCGAGTTTGAAGAAGTCAAAGACGACGACAAGCGATAAAGCTTAAGATCATCAGGCAGTTGGAAAACGCGGGAGCTCCCCCGCGTTTTCCTCGTTTTACCAACAGGGTTTTAGAGCATGGCCAAGCGCGACTATTACGAGATTCTCGGGGTGTCCCGGGAAGCGGATGAAAAAGAGATCAAGCGAGCCTACCGCAAGCTTGCGATGAAGTATCATCCTGACCGGAATCCGGATGATGAGGACGCCGATCATAAGTTCAAGGAAGCCAGCGAAGCTTATGAAATACTCTCTGATTCCTCCAAGCGCGCGGCCTATGATCAGTTTGGCCACGCCGGTGTCGATGGTTCTGCCGGCGGCGGATTCGGAGGCGGTGGCGGTGCCAGCTTCTCCGACATCTTTGGCGATGTGTTTGGTGACATCTTTGGCGGCGGCCGCGGTGGCCGCAACACACGCGGGGCTGACCTGCGCTACACGCTAGAGTTGGATCTGGAAGAGGCGGTAAAAGGCAAAACCGTTCAAATCCGCATTCCCGGCCATACTGAGTGCAACACCTGCGACGGCACCGGGGCCGAGAAGGGTTCTCGGCCGGAAGCTTGTGGTACCTGTAATGGCATGGGCCAGGTACGGATGCAGCAAGGCTTTTTCACGGTGCAGCAGGCGTGTCCTACCTGTCGCGGTTCCGGCAAGATCGTCAAAAATCCGTGTAAGAAGTGTCACGGAGCCGGTCGCATCCAGGAAGAGAAAACACTGTCCGTCAAGGTACCACCGGGTGTGGATACCGGTGATCGTATCCGTCTCTCCGGTGAGGGCGAGATGGGCGTTGAAGGTGGCCCTTCCGGTGATCTCTACGTGCAGGTCGCGGTTCGGGAGCATTCCATCTTTACCCGTGATGGCCGTAACCTCTACTGCGAAGTGCCTATCAGTATCGTCGATGCCAGCCTCGGCGGCGAACTTGAAGTGCCGACGCTCGACGGTCGCGTTAAGCTGAAGATTCCGCCGGAAACCCAGACTGGCAAGCTGTTCCGTCTGCGTAACAAAGGCGTTAGCCCGGTTCGTGGTGGTCCGTCCGGTGATTTGCTGTGCCGCGTGGCTGTGGAAACTCCGGTTAACCTCACCAAGCGCCAGAAAGAGCTGTTGGAAGAGTTTCAGCAGACCCTGGACGGTGGCGACGGGAACCAGCACGGCCCACGAAAAACCTCCTGGTTTGAAGGCGTGAAAAGCTTCTTCGACGAAATGAAATTCTGAGGGCAGGCATGATGAGGGTAGCAATCATCGGCGCCGCAGGGCGCATGGGTAAGGTGTTGATTGAAGCTGTTGACGGAACCGAGGGCCTGGAGCTCGGCGCGGCTGTCGTCGAACCAGGCAGCAGTCTTGTTGGCGCTGACGCCGGTGAAATGACCAGCATCGGCAAAACCGGGGTCAAGATGGCTGGCAGCCTGGCCGATGTGAAGGACGATTTCGACGTACTCATTGACTTCACCTTCCCGGACTTGACCCTGGAAAACGCGGAATTCTGTAAAGCCAACGGCAAGATGATTGTGATCGGCACCACGGGTTTGAACGACGCCGAGAAAGAGCAGCTCGCCGTAGCCGCCGAGAAAACTCCCGTGGTGTTTGCTCCCAACATGAGTGTCGGCGTCAACGTCACCCTCAACCTGCTGCGCACTGCCGCTGCGGCCCTGGGTGACGACTATGACGTTGAAATTATCGAAGCTCACCACCGCCACAAGAAAGACGCGCCTTCGGGTACGGCTTTGCGAATGGGCGAAGTTGTCGCCGACGCCCTTGGTCGCGATCTGAAAGAGTGTGCCGTCTATGGCCGCGAGGGATTCACCGGTGAGCGCACCCGCAAGGAAATCGGCTTCGAAACCATTCGGGCCGGCGATGTGGTAGGCGATCATACCGTTCTGTTTGCCACTGAAGGCGAGCGTATAGAAATTACCCACAAAGCCAGCAGCCGGATGACGTTTGCCAAAGGTGCGATGCGTGCAGCATTGTGGTTGGAAGGTAAACCGGCCGGGTTGTACGACATGCAGGATGTGTTGGGGCTGTGAAGTAGCGACGAGCAAGATTTCGCGTGGACACAAACTGCCATATTTCGTACAATAAGGCGGTTTAACTGCACCAAGCGTAGCTTTGACAACGCTCAACAGAAAAAGCGGGACGGAGTTCAACTCCCTCTCGCTTTTTTGCGACCTGAATTTGCGCTTGCGTTCCTGTTCGTGACGAACCTGTACGCCACTCGATGAGGATACAAGCCTTGAGTACACCTGCCATCCTTGCACTCGCAGACGGAAGCCTGTTCTACGGCACCGCCATTGGCGCTGAAGGGGAGACCAGCGGAGAGGTGGTGTTCAACACCGCCATGACCGGTTATCAGGAAATTCTGACCGACCCGTCCTACTCCCGCCAGATTGTCACCCTTACATACCCCCACATCGGCAGCACCGGTGTGAACGAAGAAGACATCGAATCCGATCGCGTCCAGGCCGCCGGCCTGATTATTCGTGATCTGCCCCTGCTGGTGAGTAACTGGCGCAGCACTGGCTCGTTACAGGACTACCTGCGTGACAACAACATCGTTGGCATTGCCGACATCGATACCCGTCGCCTGACCCGAATCCTGCGGGATAAAGGCTCCCAGAATGGGGCCGTGGTCGCCGGCGCAGACGCCACGGCCGAGCGCGCCCTGGAGCTGGCCAACGCTTTTCCCGGCCTTAAAGGCATGGATCTGGCGAAGGAAGTTACCTCGGAAAAAGCCTGGAGCTGGAGCCAGAGCGAGTGGGATATCGAAAGTGGTTATGGCGAACGCACGGAATCAAAGTTCAAGGTTGTCGCCTGGGACTACGGCGTGAAACTCAATATCCTGCGTATGCTGGCCAGTCGCGGCTGTGACATCACCGTTGTGCCAGCCCAGACCTCCGCCGCTGATGTGCTGGCGATGAATCCGGATGGTATTTTCCTGTCCAACGGCCCCGGCGACCCAGAGCCTTGTGACTACGCCATCAGAGCCATTCGAGATGTGCTGGAGACCGATATCCCCGTCTTTGGCATCTGTCTTGGCCACCAGTTGCTGGCCCTGGCCAGCGGGGCCAAGTCCATCAAGATGGGACATGGCCACCATGGCGCCAACCATCCGGTACAGAACATCGCCGACGGTACCGTGATGATTACCAGTCAGAATCACGGATTTGCAGTGGACGAAGCCAGCCTGCCGGGCAATCTGGAGACGACCCACAAATCCCTGTTCGACGGGTCTCTGCAAGGAATCCGCCGTACCGACAAGCCAGCCTACAGTTTCCAGGGTCACCCGGAAGCGAGCCCTGGCCCCCACGATGTAGCGCCGCTGTTTGATGAATTTATCCGCCTGATGGAGGCACGTTGATGCCAAAGCGTACCGACATTAAAAGCATTCTGATTCTGGGCGCGGGCCCCATCGTGATTGGGCAGGCGTGTGAGTTTGACTACTCCGGAGCCCAGGCCTGTAAAGCCCTGCGTGAAGAGGGGTACCGGGTTATCCTGGTGAACTCCAACCCGGCCACGATCATGACCGACCCGGTAATGGCCGATGCCACCTACATCGAGCCCATCACCTGGAAGACCGTTGCCAAGATCATCGAGAAAGAGCAGCCGGACGCGTTGCTGCCCACCATGGGTGGTCAGACAGCCCTGAACTGCGCCCTGGACCTCGAAAAGCACGGCGTTCTGGCCGAGCATGGTGTGGAAATGATCGGCGCCAATGCCGACACCATCGACAAGGCCGAAGACCGGGATCGTTTTGACAAGGCCATGAAGAAGATCGGCCTGGAGTGCCCACGCGCCACGATCGCCCATTCCATGGCGGAAGCCTGGGAAGTGGCCGATGATATCGGATTTCCCTGCATCATCCGCCCGTCCTTCACCATGGGTGGTTCCGGCGGCGGTATTGCCTACAACCGCGACGAGTTCGAGGAAATCTGTACCCGTGGTCTGGATCTGTCTCCGACCAACGAGCTGCTGATCGACGAGTCCCTGATCGGCTGGAAAGAGTACGAGATGGAAGTTGTCCGCGACAAGAACGACAACTGCATCATCGTCTGCGCCATCGAGAATTTTGATGCGATGGGCGTGCACACCGGTGACTCCATTACCGTCGCGCCGGCCCAGACCCTCACCGACAAGGAATACCAGATCATGCGGAACGCCTCTCTGGCGGTACTGCGTGAGATCGGTGTGGAAACTGGCGGTTCCAACGTGCAATTCGGCGTGAATCCGGACAACGGCCGTGTCGTTGTGATTGAGATGAACCCCCGTGTGTCACGTTCTTCGGCGCTGGCGTCCAAGGCAACGGGGTTCCCGATTGCCAAGGTGGCCGCCAAGCTGGCGGTGGGTTACACCCTCGATGAGCTGCGCAACGAAATCACCGGTGGCGTCACTCCGGCCTCGTTCGAGCCCAGTATCGACTATGTGGTCACCAAGATTCCGCGCTTCACTTTCGAGAAGTTCCCTCAGGCTGATGCGCGCCTGACCACCCAGATGAAATCCGTGGGTGAAGTGATGGCCATCGGCCGTACCTTCCAGGAGTCCCTGCAGAAAGCCATGCGTGGCCTGGAGGTGGGCTCCGACGGATTCGAAGAGAAGGTTGATCTGAACACCACCGACGGCCAGGAAACCCTGACCCAGGAACTGAACGTTCCCGGCGCCGAGCGCCTGTGGTACATCGGCGATGCCTTCCGCGCCGGCATGACCGTCGACGAGGTGTTCAACAACACCCATGTCGACCCCTGGTATCTGGTGCAGATTGAGGACCTGATCAAAGAAGAGGCTGCCCTCAAGTCCGCTGGCAAGGCGGATATTGATCGCGACACATTGTTCCGTCTCAAGCGCAAGGGCTTCTCCGATGCGCGCCTGGCCAAGCTGCTGAGTATTTCCGAGGTCAGCTTGCGTAAGCTGCGTCATGATCTGGACATCCGCCCGGTTTACAAGCGGGTGGACACCTGTGCGGCTGAATTCGCGTCCTCGACGGCCTACATGTATTCCTCGTATGAGGAAGAGTGCGAGGCGGATGTCTCTGGTCGCGAGAAGATCGTGGTGATCGGCGGTGGTCCCAACCGCATCGGTCAGGGTATTGAGTTTGATTACTGCTGTGTTCACGCCGCCCTCGCGATGCGCGACGACGGTTATGAAACCATCATGATCAACTGTAATCCGGAAACCGTTTCCACCGACTACGATACCTCGGACCGACTCTATTTCGAGCCGATAACCCTGGAAGACGTGCTGGAAATTATTCACGTCGAAAAACCCAAGGGTGTGATTGTCCAGTACGGCGGCCAAACCCCGCTGAAGCTGGCCCGTGGCCTGGAAGCGGCGGGCGTGCCCATCATCGGTACCAGCCCGGACGCCATCGACCGCGCCGAAGACCGGGAGCGTTTCCAGCAGATGATCGGCCGCCTGGGCCTCGTCCAGCCGGAAAACGCCACCGTGCGCAGTCACGAGGAAGGCATCCTGGCGGCGCGGGAGATCGGGTATCCACTGGTAGTGCGCCCGTCCTATGTGCTGGGTGGCCGTGCCATGGAAATCGTCTATGACGAGGAAGAGCTGGTTCGCTACATGCGCAACGCGGTGCTGGTGTCGAATGACAGCCCGGTGCTGCTGGATCACTTCCTCAATGCCGCTATCGAGGTGGACATTGACGCCATCAGTGACGGCAAGGACGTGGTGATCGGCGGTATCATGCAGCACATTGAGCAGGCCGGCGTGCACTCCGGTGACTCCGCCTGTTCCCTGCCGCCCTACACCCTGCCGAAAGACGTGCAGGATGAGATGCGCGAGGCGGTACGCAAGATGGCCATTGAACTGGATGTCATCGGTCTGATGAACGTCCAGTTGGCCTGGCAGGGTGGTCAGATCTACGTGATCGAGGTCAACCCGCGGGCGTCCCGTACCGTGCCGTTTGTGTCCAAGGCCATCGGTGTGTCCCTGGCCAAAGTGGCGGCCCGTTGCATGGCTGGCAAGTCACTGGCAGAGCAGGGCTTCACCCAGGAAATTGTGCCGACTTACTATTCGGTCAAGGAATCGGTGTTTCCGTTCAACAAGTTCCCGGCGGTGGACCCGATCCTGGGGCCGGAGATGAAGTCCACCGGTGAGGTGATGGGTATTGGTGACAGCTTCGACGAAGCCTTTGCCAAGGCAGCCCTGGCCTCTGGTGAGCGCCTGCCGGCCAAGGGCACGGCTTTCATGTCCGTGCGGGACGTCGATAAGCCCGGGGCCGCGAAAGTGGCACAGGATCTGATTGACGCCGGTTTCAAGGTAATTGCCACCACCGGTACCGCCAAGGCGCTGAAGCAGGCCGGGCTCACCGTTGATCGGGTGAACAAGGTTCGTGAAGGTCGTCCGCATATCGTGGACGCGATTAAGAATGGTCAGGTGCAGCTGATTATTAACACCACCGAAGGTCGCAAGGCGATTTCCGACTCGGCACAGATTCGCCAGTCGGCCCTGCAGACCAAGGTAACCTACACAACGACACTGGCGGGCGGCGAAGCCTTCTGCAGGGCCATCAAATTCGGCCCCGAGCGCACTGTGCGCCGCCTCCAGGATCTACACGCAGGAAAGTAAGACTATGGCTGACAGAGTACCCATGACAAAGGCGGGTGAAATCCGCCTACGTGAGGAGCTTCAGAAACTGAAGTCCGAAGATCGTCCCCGGGTGATTGCGGCTATTTCCGATGCCCGCGAACACGGAGACCTGAAAGAGAACGCGGAATACCACGCCGCTCGGGAGCAGCAGAGCTTTATCGAAGGGCGTATCCAGGAAATTGAAGGCAAACTGTCCGCAGCCCAGGTGATCGACGTCAACACCATCGAAAATACTGGCAAGGTGATCTTCGGCACCACCGTGCGAATGCTCAATGTCGATACCGATGAGCAGGTCAGCTACCAGATCGTTGGAGAGGATGAGGCGGACATCAAGGCCGGAAAGCTGTCCATTTCTTCGCCGATTGCGCGGGCGCTGGTAGGCAAGAGCGAGGGTGACGTGGTTGCCGTGCGTGTGCCTTCGGGCACCGTTGAGTATGAAATCGAGCAGGTAGAGCACATCTGACATTCGTCGGGTGCGGATTCTGCAAACAAAAAGCCGGCTGCGAACAACAGCCGGCTTTTTACATTGTGTGGCTCTAGCGTGCTGACAGCGTCAGTGTTTCTGGCGCAGCAGGTTGGACAGCTTGGGGTTGGGCTTTTTCGCCCGGCGCAGGATCACGGCGATCTTGCCGATAGTCTGCACCAGCTCCGCACCGGAGGCTTCGCACAGGGCGGCAACGGCTTCCTGGCGGGTTTCGCGGTCCTGGCTGGCAACCTTGATCTTGATCAGCTCGTGGTCGTTCAGGGCCCGCTCGAGTTCCTCCTGAAGCCCTTCGGTCAGGCCCTTGTCGCCGACAATGATAACGGGCTTCAGGTTGTGGGCGATGCCCCGGTATTCCCGGCGCTGTTCCGGCGAAAGACTCATTATGTGATCTCTTTATGGGTGCGATTAATAAAACGTCAGCGGCGAAACGCTCGCCAATTCCGTATAATCGCGGGATTGTATCAGATCAATCGGCCGGTGAAATCGCCGTTACCACGTACCCATATGATCGGAGGCCTAATTGGAGCGCTTTATGGAGGTAGGTTTTGGCTCGCTCGAAAACCAGTGACCGCTGGCTGAAGGAACATTTTGATGATGTCTGGGTCAAAAAGTCCCGGGAAGACGGCTATCGTTCGCGGGCCAGCTACAAGCTGATTGAGCTCGACAATAAAGATCGCCTGTTCCGGCCCGGGCAGACGGTTGTCGATTTGGGCGCCGCGCCTGGCGGCTGGTCCCAAGTGGCGGTAGAGCGGGTTGGTGACAACGGCACGGTGGTCGCCAGCGATATTCTCGAAATGAGCCCGATTGCGGGTGTGGCGTTTGTCCAGGGCGATTTTACCGAGCAGTCAGTACTGGACGAATTGCTGGATTTACTGGGTGATCGCCGCGCTGACGTTGTAATTTCGGATATGGCACCCAATATGAGTGGTATGGCGGCAGTGGATATTCCTAACGCCATGGGTTTGGTGGAGTTGGCGCTGGATATGGCGCAGCAAGTCCTGAAGCCCGGTGGCGTGTTTGTCGCCAAAGTATTTCAGGGAGAGGGCTTTGATGCCCTGCTGGCTGAAATGCGTAAAAGTTTTGGCACCGTTGTCAGCAGGAAGCCTGACTCCTCCCGTGCAAGATCCAGGGAGATCTATCAGGTGTGCAAGGGATTTAAGGGCTGACCCGCCCCGGAACGGAATGGCCGTGGGATTGACACCCCTGCAGTGGTCGATACGGATAGGCCGATTCTGGTGGACGGGCGTACAATTGGTGTAAGGTGTCAGAAAAGTCTTTCTCCTGACGGGGCGATCCTTCAATTCACAGGTGACGATCCTTGAACGATATGGCAAAAAATCTGGTTCTCTGGCTAATTATAGCCGCCGTGCTGCTGATGGTGTTT
>PBRG01000131.1 GCA_002726615.1 Marinobacter sp. | reverse complement strand
CTTCATTTCATTCTGACGGGTAAAGGCGAAAGAGTTGTTGTCGATCAGCTCCCGGATCGACGTTAAAAGATCTTCCTTGCCCGAACCGGCAATCTGGTGCTCCAGCTCATAGCTGATGTCGAAGTGATCCTCGATGGCCCTTTTGCCACGACCGGTAACGAAACCGAACTCGTGAACCCCCGCTTCTGCGGCTTCCTCCACACCGTATTGAACAAGGGGCTTGTTCACAATGGGCAGGATTTCCTTGGGCATGGCCTTGGTGGCAGGCAGGAAGCGAGTGCCGTAGCCGGCAACAGGGAAGAGACACTTCTTGATCATAACGTTCGTCCTTATTTCGTTTCGGTCACGGCCTGTTTGAGGTCAGTCGTCCGTGTAGGCTGACTCACGAATTGTGCCAAGTGTAACCAAGTTAGTGATCCAAATGGAGGTCTTGGTAGCGAAATGTAGAATTTGGTAATAACTGGCACCAGTTATCAATAGCTGCCGCTTGTTGAAATATATAGAAAAAACTTTCAGAGACGTTCGTAATCATCTGTTTTAGATGAAGATTAACTTTGTAAATTTTAGCAACCGGCGATGGATTTAAGGGCTTTAATGCAATACATTCCGCAGTGACGATATTTTAAGAATAACCGGCACTCATCTCGACAGGCGGCCGGCGCTCACTGGCAGGATCAGAAACATTGAGACATTCTCTGTTGTTCGCACTGTTGTTGTGCGTTCTCAGCCAGCCCTTGTACGCTGAATCATCGGGGGCGTGGTTGCGTAATGGTTGGAAACCCTATGCCGATAACTTCGCGGGCAGCGTGAATGCGTTTCGCGATGAGCGTGAACACTGGCTTAGATCCCGATTGAAATTTTCCGGAAAAACCTCCCTGAACAGCGACGGAATGAATGGCGACATTGGCGTATCTGCCGACAGTCTTGTCGGCAGCAGCGATGCTATTGGGTTTCGCTATCGCGATGCGCGGTCCCACAAAAACCGCTCAGACGTCAATGCTACGTCGTTTCGGTACCGCTTTCCCGCCGGAGCCAACCAGGTCACTGTGGAAACCGGGAGTTCATACTACAGCCGTGCCATTACTAGTGGTGACAGGCGCTACAACGCCAGCGGCGAATCCAGTGTTGTAGGCGTCGGGGCCAGTCGTCCGCTGTTTTCAGGATTTGGTCTGGCGTTTGATGGTATTGCCCGCCATACCGGGCGGGACAGCCGCGCTCTGGAGAAGGGTAGCCTGGTATCAGAGAGCCGCTACGAGCTGTCCTCAGTTGGCGTCAAGGCAAAGGGCGGTCATGAGCTTTGGGGTGTGCAGGCCAACACTGGTCTTCAGGCGGTGAGTGGTCGCGAGTACAGTTCGACCGATTACCGGTTGAAGGAAGATGTCGGGCGCGAAGACGCATTCTACAAAGTGGCCATGTCCGCTTCGCTGGAACAGGAGCTCTATCGGTGGCGCTGGCGGATTCACGGCCGTTACCAGTTCGCTGATGAAGATCTTCCGGTGTCGGAGTATCTGACCGTGGCCGGTCCCTCCATGATTGCCGGTTTTAACGGCCAATCCGTGTCGGTTGTTCAGGGTGGCTGGTTGCGCCTGGATACTGCCAGCCCCTCGTGGCAGATGCCATTTATGGACGGTGTACTTTCCAGCGTGAATTTTGCGGTGTTGCACGGCTGGGTTCCGTACTCCGAAACCCAGTCCGACCGCCACGGCCGGGCCAGTGCTGGCCAGGTTTCATTGAAATTCGAGGGCCGTGCGTTCACGGCCAATGTCAGCGTCGGCCGTATGATTCGTGCCTCCACTATGGCCATGACGATGCCCGAACGCCCGGACGTTCGGTTCTCTCTCACCATGGGTATCTGATTTCTCTCTAATTTCTCTCTAATTTCTTTCTAATTTCTCTCTAACTCCTCTCTGATGGCTCTCTGGCCCCCCTCGCCAACCTGCCTTACAAAGATGTCACTTGAGACGGCGCGGGTCGCAGGTGCTACATTAAAAAGTCGATGGACATTTTTTGAGGTGGGACCTACATGCATTCAGGGAAACGATGGCTGATCGGCCTGGTATTGCCGGGGCTGCTCTACGCCCATGCGGCGGGGGCGCTTGAGTTCAGGGAGATAGTGGAAAAGGCCAAAGCAAGGGCTGAAGGTGAGTATCAGTCGCCACCCGCGGTGCCCGGGTTTCTCAGGAACCTGAGCTACCGGGATTACCAATCCATCCGCTTCAATCCGCAAGCCAGTCTTTGGCGCGAGGGAAACTCCCGATTCCAGGTGATGATGGTCCCGCCGGGGAGTTATTACACCCACACGGTCAAGCTGAATGAGGTGGATGCCGACGGCGTCAAACCCATTCCGTTTGATAAATCCGGCTTCAGCTTCCCGGACCCGGAGCTTGCCAAAAGGGTTCCCGCAGATCTGGGATATTCAGGTTTTAAGCTCACGTACCCGATGGGCAGTGGTGAGGAACAAAACCAGTTCCTGGTCTTTGCAGGCGCAAGCTATTTTCGGGGTGTGGGTGCCGATAATCACTTTGGCTTGTCGGCGCGTGGTATCGCAATTGACACCGGGCTGCCTTCCGGGGAGGAAGTGCCATCGTTTGTTGAATTCTGGCTTGAGCGGCCGGGAGGTGGCAGTGACCGTATGCGGGTTTATGGCCTATTGGATGGTCCTAGCGTAGCCGGCGCGTACCGTTTCGATATTCAGCCCGGCTCGACCACACGTATCGATGTCACCGCTGAGTTGTTCTACCGCAATCCGGTGGATCAGCCAGGCCTGGCGCCGCTGACCTCCATGTTCTACTACGGCGAGAATACCGCCAGACCACGCGGTGAATGGCGGCCTCAGGTGCACGACTCAAGCGGACTTCTGATTCATGACCAGGGCGCGGGCGAATGGTTGTGGCGACCTCTGACAAATCCATCTCGCCTCCGGCTCAGCTACCTTCAGGTTGATCGCCTGGCTGGCTTCGGGTTGATGCAGCGGGACACCCAGTTTGACCAGTTTGAGGATGCCGAGGCCCGATATGATAAACGTCCCAGCGCATGGGTTGCGCCAAGACAGGGGTGGTCGAACGGCGAGGTTGTGCTGGTTGAAATTCCCACCAACGCGGAAACCAACGACAACATCGTTGCCTTCTGGAAGCCGAAGGAGCCGGTAAAGCAGGGTGACCACCGGGCGCTTGCCTACAGCCTTCATTTCGGTGACGAGGACGTATCGGGGCAGAGCACCGGGCGCGCAGTACAAACGTTTGTCGGAGATGGCAATCGCCCCGGAGGCGGCACGGAAGAGGGTGCCTACCGAATCATTGTTGATTTTGCGGGAGGGCCGCTGGACGATCTTAAACCCAATGCTGCCATCGTCAGTGAGGTCAGTGAAGGGAGCGGAAACAGCGAAGCCGTTGAGATCATAGAGCATTTTGTTGAATACGTTGAGGCGGATGGCACCTGGCGCCTGTCGATGCTGGTTCGCCCCGTCAGTGAAAAGGCCCCGGTCCTCCGTGGACAACTCCTGCTCGATAACGAGCCACTGACCGAGACCTGGACCTATTCCATAGGCCCGGATTCCGGGCTTGGCCAGAAACAATAGAGCGGGGATTTGTTCATGCCGGAAACCGTATGCCAGCAGGCGATCGAGAGGGTCATGACTTATCTGCGCGACGATGGCGTGGAACTGGACGCGGAAACGTGTCGACAGGTGCTGCGTTTGGTTGATAGCGCCATGAAGGACGGTGGTGGGCTGGATTTGCCCGCCCGGTGTATTGAGCTCGTGCCGGACTACTTCAACCTGCCGGGAATGGATATCCCGGCACCCATTCCGCCCCTGATGCGCGGCCACCTGGGGTACTACCCCCATGACTGAGGTCGTTGATGAAGCCCCCCGCGAGCGTTCGGGTGCCTGGCGCCGCACCGCCACAGTGCGTCGTTTTTTCCTGACACTGTTTGTGGTTGGGCAAACCGTTGTTGCCAGTTACTTCCTGCTCTGGATTCTGCCTTATCACGGCGGAACATGGGTAGAGCTCGGCCTGCTTGCGCTTTTTATCCTTCTTTATATGTGGATTGCAGTGGGATTCTGGACGGCCGTGTTTGGCTTCGTGCTCAGGCTGATAGGGGGCGATCGTCACAGTCTTCTCAAACGCCATCCAGAGTCGGAATTGGAAAACACGGCGCTGGCCAAAACCGCCATCGTAATGCCGATCTACCACGAGCCCGTGCAATGGACCCTCAGTGGATTGAAGGCCGTCTACCAGGACATTGAACGGACCGGGCACCTGGATCGCTTTGAATTTCACATTATCTCCGACAGCAGGGACCCGAACGTCTGGCTCCAGGAACAGGCCGAGTGGCACCGGTTGTGCGAGGAACTGGGGGCCGAGGGGCGGCTGTTCTATCGTCGGCGGCGCGTCAATCTCAATTTCAAAAGCGGCAACGTTGCGGACTTTCTGCGGCATTGGGGCCGTCGTTACCGTTATATGGTTGTGCTGGATGCCGACAGCCTGCTAAGCGCGGGAACCATCGTGAAAATGGTGCAACTGATGGAGAGGGAACCCAACGTGGGCATCCTGCAGACCGCACCTACCATTATCAACGGTGAGTCTCTCTTTGCCAGAGTGCAGCAATTCGCAAACCGTCTTTACTCGTCGTTATTCGCTACAGGCCTGGCAGCCATACAGATGGGAGACGCGGCCTTTTGGGGCCACAACGCCATTCTGCGTGTTGAGCCCTTTATGACGCACTGCGGTCTTCGCAAGCTGCGGGGCTTCGGGCTTTTTCGTGGGCCCATCATGAGTCACGATTTCGTCGAAGCGGCCTACATGGGGCGTGCCGGTTATGAGGTGTGGCTTGAGCCTGAGCTTGGCAACAGCTTTGAAGAATCACCGCCGACCATTTCGGATGAACTCTCCCGGGACAATCGCTGGTCCAGAGGAAACCTACAGCATCTTTGGATCCTGCTGTTCGGGCGGAAGTTGCGTCTGGCCCACCGCATGGCGCTGCTTAACGGCATCATGGCGTACCTCGCGTCGCCACTCTGGTTGGCATTCCTGATTCTGACGACCGTTGAGGCCGTGCAAATGACGGTCGCCAGCATCAATTATTTCCCGGAGGGGCATCAGGGGTTGTTTCCTCTATGGCCGGAGTGGCGGCCGGAGTGGGCTATCGGGCTGGCGTTGAGCACCCTGTCGTTGTTGTTCCTGCCCAAGTTTCTGGCCATCTTTGATGCTGTAATCCACGGCTTTGTGCGGGGCTTCGGAGGCGTCTGGCGGCTGTTTTTCAGTGTGTTGCTGGAAATCGTCGTCTCCGTCCTGCTGGCTCCGGTCCGGATGATGGCCCACAGCCGATATGTCCTTGGCGCTCTTCTCAATGTCTCTTTGTCCTGGGCGGGGCAGAACCGTACCGAAGAAACGACATGGCGGGACGCTTTTCTGACCCAGTTTCCCGGCATGCTCGTGGGGGCTGGTTGGTCCGCTTTCGCCTGGAGCCTGGACCCCATGTTTTTTCTCTGGTCCCTGCCCGTCGCGGTGCCACTTGTGTTGGCGGCCCCGACATCGGTGGTGCTCAGTCGCGTAGGTCTCGGCCGGGCGTTCCGAAAAAAAGGGCTTCTGGTAATACCGGAAGAGCTTACGCCGGTCGCGGTATTAGACGACGCCAGACGCGCAAGGGCCGTGAGTGATGATGAGGTCCCGGTGATTACCACCGTGGAAGCCGCCGTGATCCGCCCCCGACTGAACCAGCTTCACCTTGCCCTGGCGCGCACAGATCGCCACCCCAGAAGGGCAGAGTTGCTGGCGCCATTGGTGCAACGACTCGCTGACAAAGGGCCGGAGTCATTGTCCCGGAACGAACTCAGCCAGGTGTTCCGTGACCGCACTGCGCTGGCGGAGCTGCACCGGCTTGCCTGGCGCTCAGCGCCGGACAGTTTCTGGGGGCGGCGAATAGCGAGTCTGGGCAATACAGAGCCTGACGAGCAAAAAGCCTCAACATAAGACGGGAGCATGACATGGACAGACGCACACTGATCAAAACCTTCGTCAGTCTGGCGGGAGCCCAGGCATTGCCCCTCTCGGCATTGATATACAGTGGTTCCAGCGTGGCGGGCGAGGTTGGTGAGCCCAAGCCATTCAGTTACGCCTGGCTAAAAGGCCACGCGCGGGCATTGGCCGGTGAGCCCTGGGTGTCACATGAAGGGGAGTTGCCCGGCTCGTTAAAGGACCTGTCCTGGGACGATTACCAGGCGATCGGGTTTCGCGCCGAAGAGGCGCTATGGCGTAACGACGACAATGCGTTCCAGGTACAGCTCTTCCATCTTGGTCTCTACTTCAAAACCCCGGTGCGCATCCACGAAGTGGAGGATGGCGAAGCCCGGGAGCTGGCGTACAAGCCGGAATACTTCCGTTACGAGGGGGAACAGCCCCTGGGAACGCTGCCGGAAGATCTTGGCTATGCCGGTTTCCGTGTTCACTTCCACACGGACTACGAGCGCGACCTGGCCGCCTTCCTTGGCGCCAGCTACTTCCGGGCAGTGGGGTCCGAGATGCAATACGGGCTCTCCGCCAGGGGCCTGGCGATCGACACCGCACTGGAAAGCGGGGAAGAGTTCCCCCAGTTTTCGGCCTTCTGGCTGGAGAAGCCGAAACCGGGCAGCCAGAACATGGTGGTCTATGCGCTTCTGGATTCCCCCAGCACGACCGGTGCCTATGCCTTTACGCTGACCCCTGGACGGAACATGGTGATGAGCGTGGATGCGGCGCTATACCCACGAAAACCCATTCAGCGGGTAGGGATCGCGCCACTGACCAGCATGTACCAGACCGGTGAGAACGATCGCCGCATGGCCTATGACTGGCGCCCGGAGATTCACGATTCTGATGGTTTGTCGATTCTGAACGGGCAGGGCGAATGGCTGTGGCGGCCACTGGTCAATCCTCGGTCGCTCCGGGTAAACACATTTGTAGACAATAGTCCTCGTGGGTTTGGCCTGTTGCAGCGTGACCGTCGGTTTGCCAACTACCAGGACGACGGTGTGTTCTATGAGAAACGTCCGAGCGCCTGGGTTACGCCCCACGACGATTGGGGTAAGGGCAGTGTGATGCTGGTGGAGATTCCCACCAAGGACGAAACGTTCGACAATATCGTCGCCTTCTGGCACCCAGAGAAGCCCCTGGAGCCGGGGCAGGAACATCTCTATTCATACACCCTGTCGTGGGGAGCAGAGTCACCGGTGGAGCCGGAGGAACTGGCCACG
>PBRG01000130.1 GCA_002726615.1 Marinobacter sp. | reverse complement strand
TATTTTGAAGAAAGAAAATGGCGATGATTTTTTATTTATAGAGGCCAAAAAGGAAGGAGTATTTTTTGAACTGCCTGTGCCGCACTCAAAAACAGAAACCTCCTGCTACATGTCGATTAAGAAGCTTATAAGCGACCAGCCGATTAAGGAAGCGATACAGCAGGTTAGAACTTACTGTTTCGACACAGGCTGTGAGTACGCGGCTATTACCAATGGCCATGAATGGATTTTCTTTAAAACCTTTGAAAAAGGTAAGCGTTGGGACGAGTCCCAGGCTTTCGTGATAAGAAACCTAAATTTTTTCGTAGATAATTACACCCAGGCAGTAAATTCTCTATCGTTCGTCGCAATAAATGAGCACGCATCTCTGCCCACTCTTTTGACAACAGCGTCGCCGAAAGACAGGAGTATTTATTACCCTAAGGAAAAAATTCACTCATACTCTCATGCCATTGCTTCGAATAGGCTCGCGTCTACACTTAGACCGCTTGCATACAACTATTTTGGGGTCATCTCAGATGACGATACCGAGTTCATGGAGAGGTGCTATGTCTCTCAGCGTGATTATCGAACAACATTCGAAGGAATGCATAGTCTAATTCATGACTCGCTCACGCCGTACTTAGAGCACTATGGGGTGAAACAGTTGGAAGATACTGGGAAGGGAGGGAAATTGGGTGGCCGTCTAACGAAAAATCTCAAAAAAGGTCGGCATGGTGAAGTTTTAGTGCTGTTCGGCGGTAAAGGTTCAGGAAAGTCTACATTTATTAAAAGACTCCTACATCACAAACCTCCTAGGTGGTTAATTGATCATTCTGTAATTTGCATACTGGATCTCCTGAAGGTTCCAGATGAGAAGGAGGTCATTAGAAATTATATATGGAGCAATCTTGTAAAATCGTTAGATAAAGAAAATTTGCTTCAAGGAAATCGTTCTGTTCTTTTGAATACCTTGTTCTCAGATCGTTTTGAAGTTGCAAAATGTCAAGACCTATCAGGGCTGAGTCCAGATTCTGAAACATATAATGTTAAGCTTAACGAACTAATAGCTACTTGGAAATCTGATCATAATTATTGCGCCAAAAGATTGGTGAATTTTTGGTCAAGCCGTTCAAAAGGCGTCATTGTGGTAGTGGATAATACTGACCAGTACGCTTCCTCGATCCAAGACTTCTGCTTCACCTCAGCTCAGGAAATATCCAGCGAGCTTAGGTGCGTTACTCTTATTTCAATGAGAGAAGAGCGGTTTTATGACTCAAAAATTCACGGTGTATTGGATGCGTTTCAAAATTCAGGTTTCCACATAAGTTCGCCAAACCCTTCTGAAGTGTTCAAAAAACGAATAAGCTACACAAACAGCATCCTAAATGATTCGGCTAGGCGCCTAGAATATGCTGGTTTTATTGATTCTCAGGTAGCAAAAGATTGCATCAGTTACTTGAAAATCCTTTCGGGCGAATTATCTAACCTTAACTCTCATCTTACTCAATTTCTTACTGCATGTTCGCATGGTGATACACGGCTATCTTTGGATTTGTTTAGGAGCTTTTTGCTTTCTGGGTATACAAATGTGGATGAAATGATATCTGCAGGTCGATGGAATTTTCAGATTCACCAAGTGATTAAGCCAGTAATGACCCCAAGTCGCTATTTTTATGATGAATCCCTCAGTGATATCCCGAACATTTATCAATTACGATCTAATAGAAGTGCGTCACACTTCACCGCTTTAAGAATTTTAAGAAAGATTTCGAAAGGTTCAGATAGGACTTCGCCCTCGTATCATCCAATGTCTGGCCTTCGCAGTTATTTTGCTGAGACCTTCAATATGGTCGAGGATTTTGAAAAGAATATTGATGTTTTGTTAAAACATAGTTTTATTGAGTCCAGTAACCGATTAGATTTTTATTCTGACGCGGTAGATAGCATAAAAGTAACAAACTACGGTCTTTATATGATAAATAATTTAGCGTTTTATTTTACATACTTAGATCTGGTAAGCACCGATTGTGGCGTTTTTTCTCAAAATGCTAGCAATCATTTAACCGAAGCTGCGAGAAAAGAGTTTAGCCTTTTTTCTGATGGAGATAGGTTAGAAAAAATAAAGGTAAGACTGGATCGGGTAGAAAAGTTTATAAGCTATCTCAGTGAAGAAGAGTTTCGAGAAAGAGAAATTTTCTCATTAGATATGCCTGAAAGCGAAATGTTTAGTAGTCGCGCTAAGATTCAATTTGCCTCGGAAAGCGACAAGGTGTTAAAGAGTGCCAGTAAGAAAAAGAACAGAAACCCAGTATCTTACGGAAAACGCTAGTTCATAGAGCCGATCTGCTCCAGTTTAGGTGTACGGTGGGTGGTCTTGCGGCTGCCGTTCTAGATAGCTAAGGCAAGGCTCAGATGTTCTTGGTTTTATCTTTAGATAGCATCGATCGGCTTCATGTGGCGCGATTATGCACCGTACACTTATTGACAGAACTCCAAGGAGGCGCATTCGCGCCTCTTACTACAAACCCGCTTTAGCCGCCCGCGCCGCATGCAACTTCTTATAGCTATCAACCAACCGCTGATGCTTCTCCAGTCCTTCCAGTTTCATACTCGTGGCCGTCAGGCCATGGAAGCGCACTTCGCCCGTCACTGAACCAACGACAGCTGCCATGGTGTCCTCTCCGAACATGCGCTGCAGGTTGGGCAGGTAGTCGGGCAGTTCCAGTTCGTCGTCCAGGGTGATTTCCAGAACGGTGTTCACGGCGCGGTAGAACAGGTTGCGTTCCACGGTGTTGTCGTTGAACTGCAGGAACATGTCGACGAATTCCTGGGCTTCTTCGTGCCATTGCAGGGCAAGACAGATCAACAGTTTCAGTTCCAGAATGGTGAGTTGGCCCCAAATTGTGTTCTCGTCGAACTCGATGCCAATCAGACTGATGATGGTCATGTAGTTGTCGAGCTGGCTGGCCTCCAGGCGCTCGGCCAGATCGGCCAGTTGATCTTCGCTGAGGGCGTGGAGATTGAGGATATCTTCGCGGTAGTCCAGCGCCATGTTGGTGTTGTCCCACACCAGATCTTCCACCGGGTAGACCTCGGAATAGCCGGGCACCAGGATGCGGCATACCGGCGCGCCCAGGTCTTCATGGGTCGCCACGTACACTTCCTTTCCAAGGTCTTCCAGAATGCCGAACAGGGTGCGGGCTTCTTCTTCGTTGGTGCCGGAGAAGTTCCACTCGCAGAACTCCAGATCGGATTTGGCGCTGAAGAACCGCCAGGACACCACGCCCGTGGAATCGATAAAGTGCTCAACAAAGTTGTTGGGCTCCGTCACCGCCTGGGTGCTAAAGGTGGGCGCCGGTACGTCGTTGAGATTTTCAAAGCTGCGGCCTTGCAGCAGTTCGGTCAGGCTGCGTTCCAGCGCCACCTCGAAACTCGGATGTGCGCCGAATGAGGCGAACACGCCGCCGTTTCGCGGGTTCATCAGCGTTACGCACATCACCGGGAATCGACCACCCAGGGAGGCGTCTTTTACCAGGATCGGGAACCCCTGTTCTTCCAGGGCATTAATGCCTTCCACAATGTGCGGGTATTTATCCAGCACACTCTGTGGCACGTCCGGCAGCGCCATTTCCTCTTCAATGATCTGCTTCTTGACCGCGCGCTCGAAGATTTCAGACAGGCACTGTACCTGGGCTTCTGGCAGGGTGTTGCCCGCGCTCATGCCGTTGCTGAGAAACAGGTTCTCGATCAGGTTGGAGGGGAAATACACCGTTTCGCCGTCGGACTGGCGCACGAATGGTAGCGACACGATGCCCCGGTCGGTCCTGCCGGAGTTGGTGTCGATCAGATTGGACCCGCAGAGCTCGCCTTCGGGGTTATAGATCGCCAGGCAATGGTCGTCGAGGATGCCGTCGGGAAGCTCGTCGTCCGGTCCCGGCTTGAACCATTTTTCGTTGGGGTAGTGGACGAAATCGCTGTTGGCGATGTCTTCGCCGAAGAACTGGTCGTTGTAGAAGAAGTTGCAGCTCAGGCGTTCGATGAACTCTCCCAAGGCCGAGCACAGTGCGCTCTCCTTGGTGGCGCCCTTACCGTTGGTGAAGCACATGGGGGAAGCTGCATCGCGGATGTGCAGTGACCATACGTGGGGCACGATGTTCCGCCAGGAGGCGATTTCGATTTTCATGCCAAGGTCCGCCAGTATGCCGCTCATGTTGGCGATGGTCTGTTCCAGCGGCAGGTCCTTGCCCTCAATGTAGGTGCTGGTGTCACCTTCCGGGGCCATTAGCAGGGCCTGGGCGTCTTCGTCGAGGTTTTCGACGGTTTCAATCTGGAACTCGGGGCCAGTCTGTACCACTTTTTTCACGGTGCAGCGGTCGATTGAGCGCAGGATGCCCTGGCGGTCCTTGTCGGAGATGTTTTCCGGCAGCTCCACCTCAATTCTGAAGATCTGGTTGTAGCGGTTCTCCGGGTCGACGATGTTGTTCTGCGACAGGCGGATGTTTTCCGTGGGAATGTCCCGCGCCTTGCAGTACACCCGCACAAAGTACGCCGCGCAGAGCGCCGATGACGCCAGGAAATAGTCGAACGGGCTGGGGGCCGAGCCGTCGCCTTTGTAGCGAATGGGCTGGTCCGTGACCACGGTGAAATCGTCAAACTTGGCTTCAAGCCTGAGGTTTTCGAGAAAATTAACTTTGATTTCCATGAACAGCGTACCGGGTTTGCAGAATTGAGCGGGCTTTCAAAAGCCGGACGGCCATTATCCAGTTTTTGTCGCCCTGCGTCTTGGGTGGCTTACAAATCGGCGGGGAATGTCCGTACATCAACGGATGTGTCAGGCCGTCCGGGTTTGTCGATAGCGTTTTACCTCTATCCAACCATGGGCCACCAATGCGGAGAAAACAATGGCACCGCCGGTCAGGCTCAGGGCGGTGGGAACCTCGCCGAGAAACAGCCACACCAGAAAAGAGCCCAGTATGGTTTCCAGTAACAGCATCAGGCTGACTTCTGCGGCCGGTATGTAGCGTGGGCCGATCTGGATCAGCACGCAGGCCACCGGCAGGAAGAACAGGCAGAGCAGGGCGATAAACAGGGCGTCCCGGAGAGAGAGCATCACTGCGCCGCCCATAAGCGCTGCGGTGCCGGCAACGAGCAGCGCGCCGAACATCAGTACAACACTCATATCGCTGCCGGGCTTTGAGCGCGCCACGTTGAGATTCAATGCCAGAGCGGTTGCTGCTACGCCCGCCATGATCAACCCCAACGGATCACCACGGCCCCATTCTCCCAGGGCCATCAGGGTGGCGCCGGCCACGCACACGAGGATGACCATCCAGGTTCGCCACGGCAGGGCTTCTTTCCAGACCAGCCAGGCGATGAGTGCGGCAATGACCGGCGAAGTATTAAGGATGACCAGCACGTTGCCAGCAGCGGTGTTTTTCATGCCCATCACAAAACCCAATTGGCTCAACCCGAAGGCGACGGCGCAGAATACCCCTTTCCAGCCACATCGACGGATCTCAGCCCCCAGGCGGGCTCGGTAACGGACCGAACTGATCACCAGAAAGCTGAATGCCAGCAACAGGCCGCGCCAGAACAGAAAGACCACCGGCTCCACAGACGTAATCTTCACCAGCAGCGCGTCCGGCACGATGAACAGCACCCCCAGTGCGGCAATGGTCAGGCCCTTGATGCGTGTAGACTGCAAGCCGCTACTCCGCAGCGTTGTCGTTGGCGGCACAGGCTTTCTCAAGCCGGGCAATACAGTCGCTGAACGTGCGGCTGATGCGTGTCTGGTCGCGAATCATGGCCATTCGTGGCCAGGTGGCCTGCTCCCCAAGCCGGATGAACATTTCCAGGTCTTCCTTGTTGGGATTGGATAATATCTTGCGATACAGCAGCGGCTTGAACGGGAACTGAACGTTGATGTCCCCCAGGTAGGTCTGCGTAGCCATGGCATGAGCCTGTTCCAGTAAAGGCCGCAGCACCGTTGACGACCAGCTGTTGCGGGTGAGCTTCAGTGTTGTCGCTACCTGTGCGTGCATTAGCGATGCTGCCGCCTGTTTGGCGGACGCGCCGGGCCCGCGCTGGTGATGATGGCTGATAAAGGGCAGCACGTGGGGATTCGCCTGGCTGACAATGGTGCGATTGACGTTGTGCAGGCGGGCCATGCGCATCAGCGGCAGGTCGCCATGAACGCTGCCGTCGATCCATCGTTCCGTTGGCATATAGGGCTTCCCCCCTTTCTCGCCCCTATCCTTGTCCCTGGCCTGGAGCGTTACCGGTGGGTAGATGCCAGGGACCGCACAGGACGCCAGAATGGCGGAATCCACCATTACCTCCGGTGAGGCCAGGTTGTTCAACAGGCGGGGTTTCTGGCGGGTACGGGTCGGTGACACCGAGATGTTCAGGGTACGGCCGCTTCGTTCCGCTGCTTCCTGAAAACTGGTGCGGCCGATGTTGGTGCGAATGTGGTGGAGCAACTGGAATTGGTCCATGGCGTGGCGCTTTTGCCAGATGCGTTTGGGTTCAAGCCAGCGGAAGGCGTCCAGGTGGATCTCACCGGGTTCGTTGAAAAAGCGTTCGAGCTCGTGATTGTTCCGGGTACAGATGGCGCCGGCCACAATCGACCCCATGCTGGAGCCGGCTATCACGTCCGGAAGCAGGCCTTCCTGCCAGAGTGCGCGGGTGACACCAATATGATAAATCCCAAAGGCGGCCCCACCACTCAACATCAGGGCTGGGCGGCCGTACACTCGCTCGGCATCCCGGAACAGCTGCAGCTTTTGCTGGTCGGATACGCCCGGCATGGGGTTGTCGCAGATGAAGTTCATGGAACGTTCCACTTCATCCAGGAACTCACTGACCAGGACTTTGGTGCCGCTCCAGGCGATGGTGTAGAGATCAGGGTTGCCAATCTCACCCAGGTGGCGATAAAGGCTTTCCTGCAGTACCCGCGTCAGCGCTCGGGTATCGCCCTTGTCGCGACAGCGTTTCATGGCCGTGATGTGGTCTCGAATCAGGGCTTCGTGGAGCAGTTCGCAGCCATCCTCTTCCCGCCACGCCAGCGTTCCCTCCAGTTCATCCAGGTTTGTGGCGGTGGCGAGCCAGTGCTTGTAGGAAGAGGCTTCGGTGAGTTGCTTTTCCAGTTCCCGGCGTTGTTTCTTTGTATCTCTCATGGGATAAAGGATACATCAGGAAAACGAGGTAGGGGGCATGATGACCGAGCAAACCGAGGTGTTGGTAAAGAAATACTCCGAAAACGGAATCACCACGCTCACACTGAACCAGCCGGAGCGCCGCAATAGCCTGTCCATGGCCATGCTGGAAGCGCTTTCCGCCGAATTGGAATCTGTTTCGGGTGACAAGGACACGCGGGTAGTGGTGATTGCGGCCGCAGGGCAAGTGTTCTGTGCGGGACATGACCTGCGGGAAATTCGCGGCCAGCTCGACAGCCATGAGTTCCAGCTGAAACTGTTCAACCAGTGCAGCAAGGTGATGCAGCAGATTGTGAACCTGCCGAAACCGGTGATCGCCCGTGTGGCTGGCGTGGCGACCGCTGCCGGTTGCCAGCTGGTGGCCAGTTGCGACCTTGCGGTAGCGGCGGATACCGCGCATTTTGCCACGCCGGGCGTGAACATCGGCCTGTTCTGTTCCACGCCGATGGTGGCGTTGTCCCGAAACGTCTCACGCAAGCAGGCCATGGAAATGCTGTTAACCGGCGAGATGGTCGACGCACTGAAGGCAGAGCAGATCGGGCTGGTGAATCGGGTGGTGAATGAACAGGTTTTGGATGAAACCGTCTACCGCCTGGCCGCCACCATCGCTGGCAAATCCGGCCATACCCTGAAAATCGGCAAGGAAGCGTTCTATCAACAACTGGAGATGGGGCTGGCAGACGCCTACGGCTTTACGTCGGAAGTGATGGCGAAGAACCTGCAGACAGCCGATGCCCACGAAGGCATCTGCGCGTTTCTGGACAAGCGCAAACCGGAATGGAAGGACGAGTAGGGCGGCTAGCGGCAGTCTGATGGTTTCCGGGAGAGCTGATCTCCCACGCCAATGCCCTGGTTTTCGAAATAGCCCTGATTCATTTCCAGGGCCCGATAAAACGGGACGCCGGCTTCATAGGTGGGGCAGTCCCGGCCCTGGTCCGACGGGCAGGGCACCATGTGGCGAATGGCGCCGATGACGCCGTCACGGTCCAGATAGGCAATATCCAGTGGAATCAGCGTGCGGTACATCCAGAAGCCGTGGTCGGCCCGGCGCTGGTTGTTGTAGACGAACAGCATGCCGGCGTTTGGCGCCAGCCTCTCCCTGCCCATCAGCCCGCGGCTACGTTCGGCTGACGTGCGCGCCACTTCAACCGTGATAGGTACCGCCTTGTCGGCGGAGATCAGGCAAACCTGTTCCACCGGCAAGGCGTCGTTATCCGGGACTGCTGCCAGGCAACCGGAGAATAACAGCGCCAGGCAAACCAGCAGGGCTTTCACGACCGCAGCCGGTAGCCGGTCTTGAAGATCCACCACACCGCAACCATGCACGCCGTCAGGAACAGCAGCGTCATGCCCACGCTGATGCCCACATGCACGTCAGACACGCCGTAGAACGCCCAGCGGAAGCCGCTGATCAGATACACCACCGGATTGAACAGGCTGATGGTCTGCCAGATCTCCGGCAGCATTTCGATGGAGTAGAAGGTGCCGCCAAGGAACACCAGCGGTGTCACGATCATCAGCGGAACAATCTGCAGCTTTTCAAATCCGTCCGCCCAGATGCCGATGATAAAACCGAACAGGCTGAAGGTAATGGAAGTGAGCACCAGGAAGGCGAACATCCAGAAAGGGTGCAGTACGTCATAATCAACGAACAGTTTGGCCGTAATCAGTATGATGACGCCGAGTATGACCGACTTGGTGGCGGCGGCACCGACATAGCCGAGAACGACCTCCAGATAGGAGACCGGTGCCGACAGGAGCTCGTAGATCGTGCCGGAGAACTTCGGCATGTAGATACCAAACGAGGCATTGGAAATGCTCTGCATCAGCAGCGACAGCATTACCAGTCCCGGAATGATGTAGGCACCGTAGCTGATGTTGTCGATGTCGCCCATGCGGCTGCCAATGGCGGAGCCAAACACCACGAAGTACAGTGAGGTGGAAATCACCGGCGAGGCGACACTCTGCATAAGGGTGCGGCGCATGCGGGCCATTTCAAAGTTGTAGATTGCTCGGACACCGTAAAGGTTCATTGCGTTACTCCCGCATACCGGTTGGTTTTATTCATGCACCAGGCCAACAAAAATCTCTTCCAGGGAGCTTTCCCTGGTCTGAAGATCCCGGTATTCGATGCCCAGGTCGCCCAGCGTTCGCAGCAGCCGTGCTACGCCAGCCTGCTCCTGCTGGGAGTCGAAGGTGTAGATCAGCTCGTAGCCATCATCGGAAAGGTCCACCGGCTCCAGTGTGAGTGTGCCGGGGATCTTCTCCAACGGGTTCTGCAGGTGCAGGCGAAGCTCTTTCTTGCCCAGCTTGCTCATAAGCCGGGACTTGTCCTCGACCAGGATAATCTCGCCTTGGCGGATAACGCCGATGCGGTCGGCCATCTCCTCCGCTTCTTCGATGTAGTGAGTGGTGAGGATGATGGTGACGCCGTTTTCCCGCAGCTTGCGCACCATTTCCCACATGTCCCGGCGCAACTCCACGTCGACACCGGCGGTGGGCTCGTCAAGGAAGAGGATGCGTGGCTCATGGGACAGCGCCTTGGCAATCATCACGCGACGCTTCATGCCACCGGAAAGGGACATGATACGGTTATTGCGTTTGTCCCACAGCGACAGGTCTTTCAGGACCTTCTCGATATGATCCGGTGCGGGCGCCTTGCCGAACAGGCCCCGGCTGAAGGAAACGGCGTCCCAGACGGTTTCGAAGGCGTCGGTGTTGAGCTCCTGGGGAACCAGGCCAATGCTCTCACGGGCTTTGCGATAATCCTTCACGATGTCATAGCCGGCAGCGTTCACTTCGCCGTCGGAGAGGTTCACAATGCCACAGATAATGCTGATCAGTGTGGTCTTGCCGGCGCCGTTCGGGCCGAGCAGGGCGAAGATCTCTCCCCGCTCGATGTCGAGGTTGATGTCGTTGAGGGCCCTGAAACCATCCGCATAGACTTTGTTGAGGTGCTTGACGGAGATGTCCGGTTGCACTGGCTTGTCCTGTTGGTGGTGAATCAAAGCGCGGTATTTTCTCATGACCGGTGATGATATAGAAAGCTTTGCCTTGTCAGCGATTATCCCCATAATGCCGCCTTAATTGTGGAGGAGTGGATCTGTTGAGAGCGCTTGTTGCTGTGCTTGCCATTGCCGGCGTGGTTACGTTGGGCATTTTTGGGCCGCGTTGGTTGATGTCTGAAGACGCCGGGGAGGCCGATCAGGGCACGGTTGATTGCAATCTCCTCAATAAGACGTGCCATTGGGCACAAGAGGGCCAGAGCTGGCAGGCGCGGTTGCAAAAAAGCGGAGTTCAGGCCCAGGGCACGGAATACCACCTAACGGTAAAGACCGATAGGAATCAGCCCCGGATGTTGGCCGTGCTGCGGGGAGAGTCCATGTACCTGGGGGAGTACCCTGTTCCCATGACTAAAGCGGGGATGTCGCCCGATGGTAAGGGCCAAATCTGGGAGGCACGGTTTACCGCACCTTTCTGCACCACGGACCCAAACATGACCTGGCGGATCGACCTTCAGGCCGGTATGGATCACGCCTTCGCGATGCCCGTAAAACTGACCTTTGTAGCCAAGGACCGCGTCTGACGATGGGATGACAGTGTGTCAGGATTGTGTAAAATCAGCAGACCACCACACATCGTCCAGGGAAGAACATATGGATTATGGCGATAGCGTACAGAAAGTCCTGTTAAGGAAAATTCAGAAAGCGGAACAGGATCTGCTTCAGCTCAAACTGGATTATTGCCGTTTCATCTTTGGGCTCAGCCATCGCACCAGGGTCATCAGCAATGGCAACAGCTACGTGGTGCGTTCCGTGGATGTGGAGTCGATGGAACGTCTGGACGACGGGTGCTTTTCCCGTCCAGAGGTCGCAGGGAGCCCTGTCGATAAGCCGGATACCGCAGAAGCCGTGAACCTCGGCGTTGACTGGACGCTGGAAGACCCCGTTACCCGCCCCGAGACCCGCCGTTGAGCGGGTGTTCCTGTTACACGTTAGATAAAGGCGTTTGAAGTAACCGCTGAGTAAAGGCTGTGTTCCTCGGGAACATAGCGATGCCCGCTCCAGTGCTCTGCGCCGCTTACACCACTTCTGAAACAGGCTAACAGGGTTGAGCTGCCGGTCATGGTCGATAGCGCCTGGACGGCTTCGGGCTGCCGTAGGCCGATTTTTCGGCTGGCCAGCTTGCTCACCAGGGTAAGCAACGCATCTGAATGCCGCTGCGGTTTTTCACACAGGGCACAGGCAGCACCGTACAACCAGACAACGGCGTATTCCTGAACCGCCTGGGGTGCACTTTCCAGATTCAGCCCGTGTTCCCGGCAATCCCGGTCCTGAAGACTAATCAGGATATGCAGTTGGGTGATCAGCCCACACGTGTTTGAAGGGGGTGTTCGGGTTGGTTGCGGAGCGGCAACGGAGCGTTTCTGTTGAACCTCTGGCAGTGACGGCTGGGCTGAATGTTGGTGGCCGGCCACCATTGTCACCATGGAAGCCGGCACGAACGGATCGTTTCGGACCAGCGTCAGCATTCGAAAAACCAGTAAAAGCAGCAGTGCAATCAGCCCGACTTCGAACAGCATAATAAAGCTGCTAATCATAGGTGTTCCCTCTTGCTCAAACCCTATTCAAATCCGTCCGAGCGGTGTTCTGGTGGAGATTGTTGCATTCGTTATTCCGAGTGTAACCAAATGTATCTCGGGCACGAAGGGAAGCCGGGCCAAAAGCGGCAGGAATCCATGGAACTGTGACGCGGTAGGCAAGCTAGCAGGTGGGCATGGTCTGCAGGGCAAGTTTCCTGCGGATAAAGCGGCCCAGCACATCGACACCAATATTCAGCGATGCGGTGATCAGGATCAGCACCATGGCGCGATCAAACTGAATGTTCTGAATGGCGCTGTCGACATAGAAACCCAGAGTGTAGATGCCCAGTATGCCGAGGATGGCGGTCTCCCGCATGATGATTTCCCAGCGATAGAACAGGAACGCCAGGAATGACCGATAGACCCTGGGCACCAGTTCGTAGGTATATCGATTAAGACCATTCGGCGCATCCGGGCGTAACCGGATGGTGCTGGACTGCCGGCCAATCAGATGGCCTATGATGCCCCCATTATGCAACGCCAACGCGACGACGGCGGGCAACATGGACGGTCCCCACAGTTGCAAAAGGATATACGCCAGGATGTATTCCGGCGTGGACCGCATGATCACCAGGAAGACATGCCCGGACGTGCGGCGCACCGGCCCACCGAAATGAGTGGAAATCAACGGGAAGGCCAGCAGTGCAATGATCCCGGTTGCAACCAGGGCTACTTGGGTCAGGATCACCGTATTCCAGATGCCCGGCATGGCCTGATTGATAAACATGTCCCCCAGCCATGCGCCCATACCGGCCCAGCCTTCCTCGCCGCGCAGTGGTGACGGCACAATGTCCTGGGTGAAAAACCGGCCGACGTTACTCCAGACAATCGGAAGGCCTTCGCCAAGAAAAAACGGAGCGCCAAGAATATAAGCGGGCAACAGCTTCGGCTTGACCCAGAGCGGCATGGTGGCTATCAGCACGTAGAAAAGGATCAGCATGGCCCCGGCGTCGGAATAGTGGCCTTGTGAAAAGGCCGATTCGAGGTAGAAGCCGAGGGTTGGCAAGCCAACAAAGCCAAGAATGGCACTGGAGCGTAAGCCGCATTCCAGCCGGTAGGCGGTGTAAGTTCGCAGTTGCACCCAGCAATCCGGTATTTTGGTGTACAGAAAGGCAGAAATGACGCCCGTACGAGGCGGCAACAGGCGACCAGGTTCGGGGTCGGCTTCTTCCAGGATTTCTGAATAGACCTTGGCGAAGATACCGGCGTAGGGGATAGCGATGGCTAGAACGCCTGTCAGCGGGTGGAAGCCAAAAAACTGCAGGAAAATAAGCGCCCAGAACAGCTCGTGTATCGCCCGCACAAACGCGCACAGAATACGAACCGGCAGCCAGCGATAAACAAGCGCCAGAAGGAAGCCGCTGATACTTCCGAGAGCAACACCCACAAAGGCAAACGATACGGTTCTCAGCAGGGCCGTCATCAGGCCTTCGTTGCTGAAGAAGTTCGGCGTTACGACACCGAAAAAGAAATTACCGAGATCACGCCAGGGATTGGAGGCAGTGATCGCAATGTCGGCAAACAACAATCCAACCAGCGCAATGGCCAGGAAAATAAAGCTCGTTCGGACGGTTGGCGACTGGAACATGAAACGGATCGGCTTCGCTAATAGAGAGACATGATGTCCGACGCGACCAGACGTTCTGCCGGTTCGTCGAGTGCTATCTGGCCGTCCTGAATGCCAACGATGCGGCTGCAGTAGGCGAGGGCCATATCAACATCATGAAGTGCAAACACGCTGGCTGAAAAGCGGTCTTTCAGCAATTGCATCACTTGATGCGCCATCGGTCCATCAAGGGCGGAAATTGGCTCGTCAGCCAGCAGCAGGGGCGCACTGCGATAAAGCGCACGGGCAATCGCCACTCGCTGGCGCTGGCCACCGGACAGCGACGCCGTGGGTATCCACAGTTTTTCTGCCATGCCCAGCGCTTTCAGCAACTCCCGTACCTTGTCCTTGTCCCGCGAGAATGGCCTCATCAGGGTAACCGTGTTGTACCAGTTGCCATGCTGATCGAGCTGCCCCATGAACACGTTGTGGAACACCGGTAACGCATTCACCAGGCCCAGTTCCTGAGGTACAAGGGACGAATTGCGGTTGACATGCTGATGGATCAAGCGCATCAGGGTCGATTTTCCCGCCCCGCTTTTACCCACCAGGGCAACCTGTTCACCCGCCTTGACTTTGAGGGAGAGCGGGCCGATTACCCGCTCCCCTCCAAACGAGGCTGTGAGGCCTGATAAGTCGAATCCCGCCATCAATCGAGGATTCCGATCTCTTCTGCGGTCTTGCTGATGGGCTCGTAATCATCGTTGGAGGCCGGGATGAACCCGGAACGAGGGAAGCTTTCGAGGAGCGCCTGGTCATCAAGGTTGAGCAGAGCTTCCGTTACACGCTGCTTGAAGCCTTCACCGAAGCGTTCGTTCACATCGCCACGAATGGTCCACTGGTAGTCCGGGTAAGCCGGTGTCCTCCAGATTACCTGTACGGCGTCAGTGTCGATGTTGCCGTCTGCGAGTTCTTTCTCCCACACCTGAAAATTCAGGGCGCCCACCTCGTAGGTGCCTGCTTCAACCAGGCGCAGTGTGCGGGTGTGGTTGCCGCTAAAGCCCACTCGTGAGAAAAACTCGTCTGGTTGTTCGCCGAAGGTTTCGCGGATATAGAACTCGGGCATCAGGCGGCCTGATGTGGAGCCTTTGGAGCCGAAAGTAAAGGTTTTACCCTGCAAGCCCTCCTCCAGGGAGGAGAGCTCATCCGCTGGCTCAATTCCGGTGTTGGTGTTGGCGATGAAATAGGTCTCGAAGGCCTGATCCTCAACACCCTGGGCAATGGCCTCGGAACCTGGCACCAGGCGACGGGCCTGAACGCCGGACAGCCCGCCAAACCACGCCAGTTGAACCTGGTTGTTGCGGAATGCGGAGACGGCTGCGGCGTAGGACTTAACAGGGATGTAGCGCACGTCGACGTTCAGTTCGTTGGAAAGGTAATCAGCAACACCGCGAAAACGCTCAACCAGCTTGGTCTCGTCTTCATCCGGGATTGCTGTGAAAACGAATGTTTCTGCTGAAGCAGTTGCAGCACCGAAACAGAAAAGGCTGGAAACCATCAATTTCCGTATGAGATTCAAAGCCATTTGAATTTCCTTATAGTTGAGATTGGATTTAGCAGGAGCAGATCACGAACAAACGTTCAAGGCCCGTCAGAATACCGTGATTTACGCTAACTCTGAACATCTATACGATTCTGTTATCCAAACAGGTTATGGATATTGACTCAAAACTGAAAGTTTTACGGAAGCCCATGGCGATGAAAATAGCAATAATCACACCTGCACCGGTTGGCTCGAAGGCCGGTAACCGAGCCACGGCAGAGCGGTGGAGCCATTTGCTTGGGCTGGCTGGGCATCAGATTTTCATCCTCACCGAGTACAGTAGCCAGCCTGCCGACCTGTTTATCGCATTGCATGCCTGGAGAAGCAGCGACGCGGTAGCGCGTATTCGCGACCACCATCCAGATACACCATTGATCGTGGTGCTGACAGGTACCGACATCTACGACCACCAATACCGATACCCCGAACCAACCTTCAACTCCATGGCGCTGGCCGATTGCCTGATCGGGCTTCATCACCGGGTCGCTCGCGACATTCCCGAGCGATTTGCCGTCAAACTGGTCACTGTACTGCAGTCGGCCGAACAGCCCAAAGGCCGGGCCATCGTTGACAACAGTAAATTTGGCATTTGCGTTATTGGCCATCTGCGGGATGAAAAAGACCCTCTCAGAGCGGCGTTGGCCGCAAGACACTTACCCGAGACATCGGCGATTCGCATTATCAACGCTGGCAGGGCGCATTCACCAGAGTGGGAGAATAACGCACTGGCCGAGCAGGCAGCCAACCCTCGTTTTAAATGGCTGGGTGAAGTCGATAAGCCAACCATCCAACAACTAATGCTGCGATCCCGGGCCATGGTGATCAGTTCGATCATGGAAGGCGGCGCCAATGTGGTATCGGAAGCATGCCGTGCTGGCCTCCCGGTTATTGCGTCGGATATCTCCGGCAATGTCGGCCTTCTGGGCGATGACTATCCGGGCTACTTCAGTGTGGGGGACGATACCGATCTCGCCAGGATTATACACCGGGCGGAACAATCCCCCGAATTCCTCGAGGAATTGGCTGATCTTGTTGTTAAGCTCGCCAGCAACTTTACCCCAGAGGCCGAACAGGCTGCCTTATTGGCAGCTATGGATCGGGCCGTGGCCGAGCGCGCCAGGCTCAGTCGCGAAGCGTGATCGGCTCAATAGGCCCGCTTTCGTCCTGGGGCAACACCCGCCCTATAATGGCGGTATGGGGATAGCCCATTGCTTTCAGTTCGCTGATACAGGCGTCGGCCTGGTCTGCGGGTACGCTGGCGAGAAGGCCACCGGCCGTCTGCGGGTCGAAGATCAACGGGTAACGCGGGTGGTTGACCCACTTTTCCTGGTCACGAATGCCACGCCGCAGACGAATATTGGCGGGCTGCAAGGAACTGAGGATGCCTGCTGCCGCAGTTTCCTCAGCGCCAGGCAAAATCGGTATTGCCGTGAGATCCAGCTCCGCATCAACGCCGGAGGGGCGGGTCATCTCAACCAGATGGCCAAGCAAACCGAAACCGGTTACGTCGGTGCAGGCTCGTGACCCATATCGGCGCAGGCACTGTGCCGCGTCCTTGTTGGACTGCATCATGGAGGCCAGGGCGGAATCAATCCAGCGGCCTTTTGCAGCCAGTTTGGCGTGGGCCGCGAACAGCGTCCCGGTGCCGATCGGCTTGGTCAGCAGCAGAACGTCTCCGGCCCGCAGGCCTCCCTTACTCATGACGTCATCCGGATCAATCAGTCCGTTGACTGCAAACCCCAGTGCCAGCTCGCGGCCTTCGCCCGTATGGCCGCCCACCAACGCGCAGCCAGCTTCATTCAGCACTTCCACGGCGCCGGACATCATCTGGTAAACCACGTCTTCCACCTTGGACTCTATGCCGTAGGGCACGGTCGCAACGGCGGTGGCGCTCTGAGCTTCAGCGCCCATGGCAAACACGTCGCCCAGCGCGTGATTGGCGGCCACCCGGCCAAACACATAGGGGTCGTCAATAAAGGCGCGGAAAAAATCGACGGTGTGAACCACCGCCTTTCCGGGTGGGACGGTCAGTACGGCGGCGTCGTCCGGTGCATGTAGACCAATCAGGATGTCTTCACGCTCTATCGGTCGTAACTCTCCCAGCGCCCGCGACAGCACGGTACTGCCGACCTTGGCACCGCAGCCACCGCAACGCATGGCTACTGCGGAGATGGCCTGTGAGGCTTCCTCAGGGTTTTGTGCGGCGCCAGTGTCGGGAAGGGCGGCATTCTCTTCCATGGCGGGAAGATCATTGAATTTCGCCATGAAACGTCTGTCAATGCTGTTTTTCCAGCGCCAGACCCAAGAGCCAGCCAAAGACAGGTCACCCCGGGAGGCCACGGCAAATTTGTCGCCGGTACTGATCAGCGCCAGCCATTTTTTCTGCGGCCGGAATGGCTTCGCCGGCTTTCCGAGGGCATGGCGGCGGAGGTTGTCCGCCAGCGGGCGGCCCTGACGAACGGCAAATACGCCCGCTTTTTCCCGGGGATAATTCACCACGTTGGCAATGTCACCGGCGGCAAAGATATCGTCGTCGGTCTCTGTCTGCAGGGTGTCCGTCACCCGGATAAAGCCACCGTCGTCCAAGGCCAGGCCAGTGTCCCGCAGCCACTCGGGGCCGCCGGCACGGGTGACCCAGAGCACTTCGTCAACCGACAGGGTGTCGCCGGATTCCGTGGTCAAACGATTGGCTGCCACCTCTGAGACGGCGGATCCCAGGTGAACCTTCACCCCACGGTTTGCGAGCGTTTCTGCGAATACCGCACGCACCTTGGCGTTGTGGGTAGGCAGGATCTGCTGGTCTGCATCAAACAGATGGAAGTGCAGCTGGTCCGGGTCGTGGCCGCGTTTCTCGAGCTCATTTCGTAGCCGGAACTGCATGGCCAGTGTGAGCTCAACGCCACCCGCACCCGCACCGACCACAGCAACGGTCATCGGGCCGTCATGGTTTTCTAGCCGCGACAGCAATGACAGCCAGCGATTATTGAATCCGTTAATAGGCTTGACGGGCACTGCATGCTCAGCAGCTCCGCTGACATCACCTACCTTGGGAGCAGAGCCGATATTCACCGACAAAATGTCGTAGGGCACGTCCGGCCGGGAACGGCAGATTATCCGCTTTCGACCGCGGTCGATGCCAATAACCTCATCGCGGTAGAAGCGCGCGCCCGCGAATTCGGCCAGTTTACTGAGGTCGATATGTACGTCGTCGTAGGAATAATGCCCAGCCACGTATCCGGGCAGCATGCCGGAGTAGGGTGTGTGGGTATCCCTGCAGATGAGGGTAAGGCGGACACCAGGCACGGGGTTCATGGCAAAACGTTTGAGAACACCAACGTGGCTGTGTCCGCCGCCAATCAGGACAATGTCCCGTAAAACAGGCTGTTCGGATTGTTGCATTAAATAACTTTCTTGGCTTCGTCGCTGAAGGTGTTAAAGCCTTTCACGCTTGAAAATGCCTGAAGCTTTTCTTTGTCCGCGTCAGACGGATTGGCGATCTGATCAACCGAGGTAATACCGGCGTCCTTCATTTTACGGGCAGTGGCTGGCCCAATACCTTTAACCTGGGTCAGGTCGCTCTTGTCCTTCGGCTTCGGAGTTCGCTTCGTTGCAGCCGGCTTCCTCGCGGTCGCGGTGGCTTTCTTGGGAGCGGCTTTAGTGGCTGCGGCCGGACTTTTGGCGGCTGCGCTCGCTTTGGGCTTGGCGGCTTTCTTGGCAGTTGCCGCTTTTGGTGTGGCGGGCTTCTTGGCGGCCGGTTTTTTAGCCGCAGCCTTACTGGCGGTGGTTTTTTTCGGAGCAGACTTGCCTTTGGTCGTGGTAGTCGCCTTCTTGGCGGCCTGGTCCGTAACCTTCTTCGCTTCTTCGCTGGCTTCCCTGCTGGCGATGCCAAGACGGTCCAGTATATTGTTTTGCAAATCGTGAAATTCACCCAGGCGACGTTCAAATTCTTCGTTAAAACGTTTCATTTCACGATCACGAAGCTCATCCACTTCTTTTAACAGCTTGCGGACGGGTTCCTGAATCTGGTTCTGCAAGCTGTCGAACTGTTTGAGGGCGTCGTTGATCAGCTTTTCGATTTGTGATGATGTTTTATCGAACTCTTTGTTCACTTTCTTGACGACTTTATCAACGCTTTGCTTGTTGGCTTTCTTCGCCATGAGGACTTTCTCCTAAAAGTGCGAGTTGATGCAGGGGCATGGGTGGGTTCAGGCCAATTGCCGAATGCTGGAGGCGGGCCCCGAGGAACGTCTGGACTTCAGCGTCTGTTTCTTGATTACCACCTCCCGAATGCGCCTGAGTTTTTCGCTCAGAGCAGACGAGCGGTTGTCATTGAGTTCTATAAAATCAACGGAATAGAAGAAATTGCTACAGTGCTTCCTGCGCTCCGTCACAAGGCCGGTGATGCCATCCGCCCTGATGTCGTCAAACGGCATTTCCATTACGAGATCCAGAATAACCGTATCACCGGGGTTGAATATCTTGTCCGTCTTCATCACACATCCGAAGTGATCCAGACCGAAAATCGCGGCCTGCACACGCTCCCGGCGGAACAGACCACGCTTGATGTGAAAATGTGCGACAAGATCCGGCAGTGCTTCGTTCATCTAAAAATGATCTCTATAGGCACCCCGAGGGCGTCCAGATGACACCCCGAGGGGATATTCCTTAAAGTATATGGTTGAACAATAGCCACACTCTGTCAGTTTGGCAACGTGTTCAGTGTCATACGATAGAGCTCTCAGGCGGTTCATCAACTGCTTTTACTATTTTGGCCTGTTTGTAGGGTGTTGAGTTCGTAAATATCCGTGCGCCGGTCTTTCAGGTTGGTCACGGAGCCTTCATTGCGCACCAGTTTCAGCTTTTCCAGATCCATATCCGAAAACATGATCATTTCCGTATTCGGCGTTGTTTCCGCCATTACTGCATCGTGGGGGAAGGCAAAGTCCGACGGTGAAAATACAGAGGACTGGGCGTACTGGACATCCAGGTTCTCAACCTTCGGAAGGTTGCCTACGCTACCGGTGATCACGACGTAACACTCATTTTCAATCGCACGCGCCTGGGCACAGTGTCGGACCCGGAGGTAGCCGTTCTTGGTGTCCGTCCAGAACGGCACCAGAATAATATCCACCTCTTCAATGGCAGCCAGACGCCCCAATTCAGGGAATTCGATGTCGTAACAGATCATGATGGCCACGCGGCCGGCGTCGGTGTCAAACACCTGGAATTTTTCACCGCCCTCGATGACCCAGTCACGGCGTTCGTGGGGCGTG
>PBRG01000129.1 GCA_002726615.1 Marinobacter sp. | reverse complement strand
AGATTAAGGTCATCAAACGGATGGCCTATGGCTACCGGGACAACGACTACTTCTTCCTTAAGATAAAAGCAGCGTTTCCCGGTAAAGTGCGATGAACCTAAAAATTACGGTTTTTCTGAACAATTTCAGCCTCTACAGGGGGCTCCGAGGGGCCGTCTTCCAGAATCACCACGGCATCGGCGACCGGCTCTCCTGACAGACTATCGGTCAGTTCAAGTGGTATTGTGTTGGTCTCAGCTGCGTGGCAAAGAGCGCCCACAAGCACCAGTAACAGGGCAACAGTCAGTTTGTAGATCAATGTGAGTCATCCGTATTGTTTTAGAGGCCCGCACCCAACGACAAACGTATGTGGTTGCGGACCAGCAGGTTTTCCCAATAGTGTCTCATCCAGTCCCATGCGGCGTTCCTTGTCTGTTCTACGAACGGGTCCAGATTCAGTTCGTAATAGTCTGGCGAGCCGGCAATTTGCAACACCGTCACGGTGATAGATTGGTCCAGTTCGTTGGCGAATGGTTCGCCGATCAACTGATGTGCCAGCAAATTGGCCCGTGTTGCCTCCACATCGACCAGTTCGCTGGCGCGGGTGGAACGATTGTTCTCGTACATTTCCTCCATCAGCCGGTGACAGAGATAGGCCCTGATAAGAAGTCCGTCAAGCCCATCATAACGTACCAGAAGAACTGATGGTTGGGTAAAATAGCCGATCGCTGCCTCGACAAAAGGCGCAAACAGCTCGGCCTTGCGAGCTTCTCTTGCACAGGCTTCCACGCATTCAATCAGTCGGGGCGCCATTTCGATGTACTCAATGGCAAACTGGAACAGGCAGGTCGCTGGCTGGTAACCGTCAATGGTGATGGTGGCAGGCAGCGACGACGCCCTCTCCCGCATCTGCTTTAGAAAGGTGCCGGAGCGGGCTTCCTGCCTTCGGGCCTGATCAATGATGTCGAGAACTACCTTTGGTGTCATTTCAGGAGAAGCCGGTCTCTGAACGGAATGGGGTCGCAAGGCGCCTCCCGTTATACGCTTGGGATTGTCAGGGGCATGGGAAGCGGTTGGCTACCGCAACATGCCTGCCTTTTCTCACAAGTGTAGACGAGTTTTGACAGGCTGCTGTGGTGTGAGCATTAAACCTGAACAGGTTGTACCTGGTTTGCCAGCACGCCCACTTACTGCCCTGAAAACCAGCGATCGTGCCGTGAATGGCTCAAAAACAGCAAACCCATGGAAATTGCCCGTGCCAGCATCAGGCAGATCAGCGAGAACCACAGTCCATGATTACCCCACCCGGTCGTCAGCCACCAGACCGGCAGGAAAACCACCAGTGCTGAAAACAGCATCGTGTTCTGCATGTCTCGCGTTCGGGTTGCGCCGATAAACACGCCATCCAGAAGGAAGCCCCACACCGATGCCAGCGGTAGCATCCACAACCACGGTAGATAATCCCACGCGGTTGCACGCACTTCCTCGATACCTGTTAGCAAACCAATCAGAAAGCGTCCGCCAAGAACAAAGGCGACGGTAAACAGCACAGAGCCCCATAGCGACCACCGGAACGCCACCCGGAATACGTTTTTGAACTGGCGCCGACTGTTTTTCCCCACGGCTTCACCAATCAACGCTTCTGCGGCATTGGCAAAGCCGTCAAGGCCGTTGGAAATAACCAGCAGAAAGGTAATCAGCACTGCGTTGGCGGCCAGTATGGTGTCGCCCTGTCGCGCACCCTGTGCGGTGAAGAAGGCCAACACCAGAAGCAGGGCAATGGTGCGCACCATAATGTACCGGTTCACCTGCAGTATTCTTAGGTAATCCCGCAACTGCCCGAACAACGCCCGTTCGATCCCCTGGCCGTCCGGCATCCGTTTCAGCACCATGTAAAATCCAATGGCGGCCGCCGAGTACTCCGCCATCACGGTGGCCATGGCAACGCCACGACTGTTCCAGCCAAAGCCGGTCACAAAGAGCACATCAAGAACAATGTTGAGCCCGTTAGCCACAATCAGCATGACCATGGGCCCCCGCGCATACTGGGTGCCAATCAGCCAGCCCACCAACGTGTATTGGCAGAGCACGGCTGGAGCGCTCCAGATACGGATGCTGGCATACTCCGATGCCAGTGCGGCAACACGTTCACTGGGGTTCATCAGGGTCAGGCCCAGTTTGATCAGTGGCTGATGGAACAGAATCAGCAGCAGGCCGATACCGATTGCCAGCAGCACGGAGCGCAGCAGCAGGGCAATCTGCGCGAATTCATCGCGTTTGCCCCAGGCCTGGGCAGCCAGCCCCGTCGTGCCCATGCGCATAAAGCCAAAGGTCCAGTACAGGATGCTGAACAGGTTTGCGCCCACCGCGACAGCACCCAGATATTCCGGCGTGTCGAGATGCCCCAGCACAGCGGTATCCACAAGTCCCAGCAATGGAACCGTGAGATTGGTGAGCATCAGTGGCCAGGCCAGTGCCCAGAGCCTGCGATCGGTGGTGGCGAGTCGCGGAGACGATTCTACGGGAATGAGCCAGCTTCCTTCTTTAGTACATTTATCGGTGGACGGACTTTCGCATTTTTTTCATCTATGTCTATACTGGGTTGTGTATTATCCATAGCAGACTTCCACCCTGTCTTGAATAGTGTGTGCGAGCACTGGCCGGAGCAGGGCGGATTGGACGCAAAATCCGACAAGAATAACACTCTGTGGAGACACAGTATTATGCGCGTGCACGCTAAGCGGGCAGGTGTCCTCTTGGGCGGGCTTATGACGCCAGCGTTGTCCATGGCGGACTGGACGCTGAACATGAGTCCCGGGGTCACCGGTACCAGCAATGAAATCTTCAGCCTTCACATGACGATCCTCTGGATCTGCGTTGTCATCGGCATCGTGGTGTTCGGGGTCATGTTCTGGTCCATCTTCGCTCATCGCAAGTCCCCGGGCCGGAAGCCGGCAAATTTTCACGAGAATACCCTGGTCGAGATTCTCTGGACCATCATTCCCCTTGTGATTCTCGTTGTGATGGCCATTCCTGCCACAGCAACTCTGGTGGACATGTACGACACCACTGAGGCTGACGTCGATATTAAGGTCACCGGCTATCAGTGGCGCTGGAAGTATGATTACGTCGATGAGGAGTTTGGGTACTTCTCGAACATCACCACCAGCGACGACGAAATCTACAACCGCACCGAGAAAACCGAAAACTATCTGCTGGAAGTCGATAACCCGATGGTGGTGCCCGTTGGGGCGAAAATCCGCCTGTTGGTTACCGCCAATGATGTGATCCACTCCTGGTGGGTGCCTGCCTTTGGCGTAAAAAAGGACGCCATTCCCGGTTTTGTGAACGAAACCTGGACCAGGGTCGACGAGCCGGGCATCTATCGTGGTCAATGCACCGAGTTGTGTGGCGTAAAACACGGTTTCATGCCGGTGGTGGTCAAGGCTGTTCCTCAGGATGAATACGATGCCTGGGTGGCTGAGCAGAAGGAAGCGGCCCAGCGTGAGCGTGAGCTGACCGAGAAGGACTGGACCCTGGAAGAGTTGATGGCACGTGGCGAAAAAGCCTATGCCAGCGCGTGTGCTGCCTGCCACCAGGCGGATGGTAGCGGTGCGCCGCCAGCATTCCCTGCCCTGAAGGGTAGCAAAGTCGCGACTGAAGACATGCAGGCGCATCTGGACATTGTTGTAAACGGCGTTTCCGGCACTGCCATGCAAGCGTTTGGCGGTCAGCTGAGCGAAGTCGACCTCGCGGCGGTCATTACCTATGAGCGGAATGCCTGGGGTAATGACACCGGTGAAATGGTGACGCCAAAAGAAGTCTTTGAGTACAAGAATCAGGAATGATGAACCGGGTGGGTTGCAGCGAAAGCTTCAGCCCACCCTATCCAATGACGCCAGATTAATGACATCACCAGCCTGAATATACGGCGGTAACGGGGGTTTTTCATGAGTGCGGTTGCAGATACCCACGCCCAGGACGATCATCACCACGGCCCCGCAAAGGGCTTTTCTCGGTGGCTGCTGACGACCAACCACAAAGATATCGGGACCATGTACCTGATATTCAGTTTCACGATGTTCCTGCTCGGCGGAACCATGGCCATGGTGATCCGGGCTGAACTGTTCCAGCCGGGCCTGCAGATTGTTGAGCCGGAATTTTTCAACCAGATGACCACTATGCATGGTCTGATCATGGTGTTCGGCGCGGTTATGCCGGCCTTTGTTGGTCTTGCCAACTGGATGATTCCGCTGATGGTGGGCGCGCCTGACATGGCGCTGCCACGAATGAACAACTGGAGCTTCTGGCTCCTGCCGTGCGCCTTCCTGATTCTGATATCCACACTGTTCATGCAGGGTGGTGCGCCCAACTTCGGCTGGACCTTCTACGCGCCGCTTTCGACGACCTACGGCCCGCCCAGTACCACGTTCTTCATCTTCGCCATTCACATCATGGGCGTGTCGTCGATCATGGGTGCTATCAACGTGATCGCTACCATCCTGAACATGCGGGCGCCGGGCATGACACTGATGAAGATGCCCCTGTTCGTCTGGACCTGGCTGATAACGGCGTTCCTGCTGATTGCTGTCATGCCAGTTCTGGCGGGCGTGGTCACCATGATGCTGATGGACATCAACTTTGGCACCAGCTTCTTTGACGCTTCTGGTGGTGGCGACCCGGTGCTGTTCCAGCATGTGTTCTGGTTCTTCGGGCACCCGGAGGTCTATATCATGATCCTGCCGGCCTTCGGTGCGGTGTCGCACATCATCCCGGCGTTTTCCCGCAAGCCCCTGTTCGGTTACGCCTCCATGGTGTATGCGGTGGGTGCTATTGCCCTGCTGTCGTTTGTGGTTTGGGCTCACCACATGTTCACCGTCGGTATTCCCATCGCCGGGCAACTGTTCTTCATGTACGCCACCATGCTGATTGCCGTGCCCACTGGCGTGAAGGTATTTAACTGGGTGGCGACCATGTTCCGGGGTTCACTGACGTTCGAGGCGCCGATGCTGTTTGCGGTCGCCTTCGTCATCCTGTTCACCATCGGCGGTTTCTCCGGCCTGATGCTGGCCATTGCGCCGGCTGACTTCCAGTATCACGACACCTACTTCGTGGTAGCACACTTCCACTACGTACTGGTACCGGGCGCCATCTTCGGCATTTTTGCCTCGGCGTATTTCTGGCTGCCCAAGTGGACCGGCCATATGTACGACGAAACACTGGGGAAGACGCATTTCTGGTTGTCGTTCATCGGCATGAACCTGGCGTTCTTCCCGATGCACTTTCTCGGGCTGGCGGGTATGCCGCGGCGTATTCCGGATTACGCGCTGCAGTTTGCCGATTTCAACATGGTGTCCAGCATCGGCGCATTCCTGTTTGGTGCCAGTCAGATCCTGTTCCTGGTGATTGTGGTCAAGTGCGTCAAGGGCGGTGAAAAGGCGTCTGCCCAGCCGTGGGATGGTGCTGAAGGCCTTGAGTGGACGGTGCCTTCTCCGGCGCCCTACCACACCTTTGCCACGCCGCCGGAAGTGAAGTGAAACAGAGGCTGACTGGCGCCCACAACAACAAACGATAACGGATAAGCCATCGGAGATTGTCATGGCGGAAAACCAGACGTACTACGTTCCGGAACAGAGCAAGTGGCCGATTGTCGCCACCGTCGGGCTGGGGGTTACCCTCTACGGCGCGGCGGCCATCATGGTGAACGGCCAGCAGGGTGAGAGCACCACCGGCTCCTGGGTGATGTTCTTGATAGGCTCCCTGATCATGGCCTATATGCTATTCGGGTGGTTCGGCACGGTCATCAAGGAAAGCCGGTCAGGCCTGTACAGCCCGCAAATGGATCGTTCTTTCCGTTGGGGTATGAGCTGGTTCATTTTTTCCGAGGTCATGTTCTTCGCGGCTTTTTTCGGTGCCCTGTTCTACACCCGGGTATTTGCGGTGCCCTGGCTTGGCGGTGAAGGCGATCGCGGCAGTTCCAACATCCTCTGGGAAGGTTTCCAGGCGACATGGCCGTTGATCAACAACCCCGACCCCGACGCCTACCCGGCACCGGAAGGCATTATCGGCCCCTGGGGGTTGCCGCTGATTAACACCATCCTGCTGGTGACGTCGTCCTTCACGGTCACGGTTGCCCACCATGCCCTCAAGGAAGACAATCGCAAAAAGGTCAAGCTCTGGCTGGGTGCCACTATTGCACTGGCCCTGATCTTTGTGTGTGTCCAGGGTTATGAATACGCTCATGCCTATCAGGATCTGAACCTGACCCTGCAGTCCGGCATTTATGGCAGCACCTTCTTCATGTTGACCGGTTTCCACGGCGCCCACGTGATACTGGGTACCCTGATGCTCACGATCATGTTAATCCGCATACACAAAGGCCATTTCACGGGTGATTATCACTTCGGCTTCGAAGCGTCGGCGTGGTATTGGCACTTCGTGGATGTGGTCTGGCTCGGGCTGTTCGTCTTCGTTTACGTGCTCTGACGGCGCGCGTCAGGGGGTCGGATTCAGGGTCAGGCCCCCTTGCCATACCGAGATCAGAATGACTGCCAGCAGCAGTACGCTGAGGGCGACCCGCAACGCCAGGGAATTCAGGACACGGTTCGTTTTCCCGCCATCCCGGATCAGGAAGAACAGACCGCTGAACAGGCTCACCAGAACGGCCAGCATGAGTACGACAATGAGAATCTTCAGCATGGGAAATCCTGTAGACGGGAATGTATATATCCAAGGCCCACTATAGCAGAGCATGTCTGATCCAACCGCTCGTTCTCGTCGCCAATGGCACTTTGATTGGCGCCTTTTGGTGTTCTCCGGCTTCTTTCTGCCGATATTGGTGGGCCTGGGTGTCTGGCAGCTGGAGCGAGCTGGAGAGAAACAGGCCCAGCTTGAACAGTGGCAGCAACAGGCCGAAAACCTGAATTGGTCGCAACATCTGACGGCAGGCCTCGAAGCTGGGCAACCGGTGACGCTGTCCGGCCGTTACAGCGAGGTATCCTGGCTTCTCGATAACCGCACACGCGATGGCGCGCCGGGCTATGAGGTACTGACCCTTTTTCTCCCGGTTCAGGGTCGCCCCGTGGTTGTGAATCGCGGTTGGGTGCAAGCGCCCCGGCGACGTGATCAACTGCCCTATGTCCGCCAACCGTCCGGGGAGCTTAGTGTTAAGGGGCGGTTGAGTGAGTTTCCGGAACCCCCGGTGCTCAAGTCCGTGCCATCCGATAAAGCCGGCTGGCCGAAGCGAACACAGTCCCTGTCCCACGGGCAGGCTCAGGAAATTGAGGGTGATGTTGCCAGCCTGGTGCTCAGGCTGTCCGGGCCGGAACAACCAGGCGCCTACCGCGCCGACTGGGCTCCGGACCGGATGGGGCCACAAACTCATTATGGATATGCGGTGCAATGGTTTTCACTGGCCATCGCGCTGGTTATATTGACGGTCGTAGCGAGCTATCGCAAAACAGGAGTCCGTAACCACAATGACAACGGCTGAGCGCATGGACCAGAAAAATCAGGACGACAACGTTTCCCCCGAGCAGGTACGTCGCGGCAGGCGAACCGCCCTTTTGCTGTTTGCCATCGGTTTCGGCCCGATGATTTTCGCCACCATCATGTACTACACTGGTTGGCTGAATCCTGCCGGCAATAGCAATCATGGCGAGCTGATCCAACCGCCAGCGCCTCTGGCCGAAATACAGCTTCAGGGAGCCAGCGGCAACCCGCTTGTCGACCGCTTTGGCCCCGACAAACCCGACGCCGAATGGATGATGGTGGTGGTTTCCGAGCAATGTGCCTCGGAGTGTGAAGAGCTTCTGTATCTGGCGCGCCAGGTCAATATTGCCCTGGGCAAGAACGCTAACCGGGTAAATCGTTCGGCCTGGCTCGGTAGTGTCCCTGACGATCTATCGGCCCGCTGGAGCAACGAATACAGCTCCATGGAACGACTGAGTATCCTGGAGGGCCGCGCTCCGAAATGGCCACCCGGCATCAACCCGGAGCACCAGCCACGGATTTTGCTGGTGGATCCTTTTGGTAACGTAATCATGCACTACGGCACCGAACACACGGGAAAGGATATGCTGAAAGATTTGAAACACCTGTTAAAGCTGTCACAGATCGGCTGACCATCAGTAACCGGAGATGCCCCGTTGAACACCACTCAACCCCGTCTTTCCCGCCCGGCCCACCTCATGGCGCGCTGGTCGCTGCTGGCCACCCTGCTGGCGGTGGTCGTCATCATGCTCGGGGCCTGGACCCGATTGGTGGATGCGGGCCTTGGCTGTCCGGACTGGCCCGGCTGTTACGGGTTTCTGACGGTGCCCCATGATGAGCCGCGGATGGCCATCGCCAACGCGCGTTTCCCCGACACGCCGGTCGACGTGGAGAAAGGCTGGCCTGAGATGATTCACCGATACGCCGCCGGCACGCTGGGGCTGGTGGTGTTTGGTCTGGCGGCCTACGCGTTCCGTCATCGTCGTGACGGAGTACCACTTCGACTGCCACTGTTTATTGCTGCCTTCATTTTGCTGCAGGGCGCTTTTGGCATGTGGACTGTGACCCTGAAGCTCTGGCCGCAGGTGGTTGCCCTGCACCTGCTAGGAGGGTTTACCACCCTGAGCCTGCTGACGCTGCTCACGCTTCGCCTACGCGGTAAACGACAATCTGGAGGCGGAGAGTCCGGCGCAGACCGGCTCCCCGGGGTGCGCCGTTTCCGGCCGTGGCTGTACGGCGGCCTGGTGCTGGTTGTTATGCAGATCGCCTTGGGAGCCTGGACAGCGGCCAACTACGCGGCCGTGGCCTGCACCGACCTACCCACCTGCCAGGGTGAATGGTGGCCGGCTGATATGGACTTTCAGCATGGATTCGACGTTGCCCAGCATGTGGGGCCGAATTACCTGGGCGGGCAGCTAACGGCTGATGGTCGTGTCGCCATCCATGTCAGTCACCGGCTGGGAGCGATGATAGTGCTTGCGTACTTCACGGTTTTTCTGGCATTACTGTGGCGCAGGACAAAGCAAACACCCCTGGCGTGGCATGTGCAGCTGGTGGCCGTGACCCTGATTACGCAGATTGCGCTGGGCCTGGCCAACATCGTGTTTCACATACCCCTGTCAGTGGCGGTGGCGCACAACGCGATGGGCGCAGGGCTTCTACTGGCAGTGATTAACCTGCTCTGGCGATTTCACCAACAGGCCCTGCCAGAGGCAGCGAAAACAAAACCTACAACAACAATCGAGCGAGAGGTGACGGCATGAGCGAGCACGTAAAGGCACTGCCGGCGCAGGGAACGACCAACGAGTCCGCTGCTGCGGGCATTTCCTGGCGGGATTTTCTGGAGCTGACCAAGCCCACTGTGGTGGCGATGATGATCCTCACCTCAGTCATAGGCATGCTGCTGGCCACGCCCGGTGTGCCGGGTTGGGAGGTTATGATCTACGGTAACCTTGGCATCGCCCTGCTGGCGGGCGCGGCAGCCGTGGTCAATCACGTGGTGGATCAGAAAATCGACACAGTCATGGCCCGTACCCGCAAGCGGCCCGTCGCCACCGGGAAAATCTCGCCGCTGGACGCGCTGCTGTTTGCGACGGTGCTGGCGGTTGCCGGCATGGTCATCCTGGTGTGGCAGGTGAATGCGCTGACAGCCTGGCTGACCCTGGCGTCGCTGGTGGGGTACGCGGGCGTCTACACCCTGTTTCTCAAGCGTATGACCCCGCAAAACATCGTGATCGGTGGCCTGGCCGGTGCCATGCCGCCGCTGCTGGGCTGGACCGCAGTGACCGGGCAGGTGGAAGGCCACGCCCTGCTGCTGGTACTGATCATCTTCGCGTGGACACCGCCACACTTCTGGGCGCTGGCCATCCATCGCAAGGAAGAATACGCCAAGGCCGGTATTCCCATGCTGCCAGTCACCCATGGCAACAAGTACACCGAGCTGCACATACTGCTTTACACCTTAATGCTGCTCGCCGTCAGTTTGCTGCCGTTCGTCACCGGTATGTCCGGCATTATCTATCTGGCAGGGGCACTGGCCCTTGGCCTGCGTTTCCTGCAATATGCCGTACGTTTGCTCAGGGGGGATGACCGCCGTGTGGCGCTCAATACCTTCAAATATTCCATCACCTATCTGATGGCCCTGTTTGTGGTGCTGCTGGTCGACCACTTTGTGTTTTTCTGAAGACTGATTTACCGGAGATTCCATGGACCGTTCGATTCGCCTGACGCTGATCCTGCTGCTATTGGTTGTCGTGCTGATCTTCGGGCTGGTGGTTGGACGGCAGGTGTTGCTGGTCGGAAATGACGAGCCCTCTCCACCGCCGGAGCTCCGCGACATCAATGCCTACGTGTACGAAAAGAGTCGTACACTTGCTGATTTCGAACTGCTTAACGAACAGGGCGAAACAGTCACCCAGGATAGTCTAAAGGGCAAATGGACGTTCGCCTTTGTAGGCTACACCAATTGTCCGGACATCTGCCCGGCGGCTATGGCGACCCTGCGCAAAACCGACAAGATGCTGTCAGAGGAGCTGCCGCAGCCAGAGTTCCTGCTGATTTCTGCTGACCCGGAACACGATACGCCCCAGAGACTGAAAGACTATGTCGGCTTTTTCGGCGACGACTTTCACGGCCTGACCGGCGACATTGAGACGCTGAGAGAGCTTGCCAGAAGCATGAACGCGGTTTTCTCCCATCGTCAGGTGGATGGTGAACGACTGGTGGAACACAGCGGGCATTTCACACTGATCAATCCGGACGGCGAAATGACTGCCGTGCTTCAGCCGCCCCACAAGCCTGAAGATCTGGTTGAGGCCTATCGTGAGATCTACGAGTGGGCCCGGGAAAATCATCCGCGGGCGTCCCAGTCATGACCTCGCGCTCCTGCGCCCTGAGTCGGCTGACTCCCTGCTCGCACTGACTTAGACTGCCTACCGGCTTTCCCCTGGGGTTCTGTGATGCCAAATTCCCATCCTTCCTGCACACCGCCGCGGGATCTCTATCTGGTCGTGGTAGCGGGTGCCATCCTGTTGCTGGTCACCCACGGCCTCGGCCGTTTCATCTACACGCCGCTACTGCCATATCTGGTGGACGATGGTCAGATCACCGCCGGGCAGGGTGCTGCGGTGGCCACCTGGAACTACCTTGGCTACCTACTGGGCGCCTTGCTGGCCATCCGTTGGCACACCATCAGCCACATTCGCATGCTGCTGCCGGTTTCCCTCGCGGTTCACCTGTTGACCACCCTCGCCATGACGCAGACTGACCACCTTGTCGCCATGTCCGCCGCCCGCCTGTTCAACGGCATCGCCAACGGTGTTGTCTTTGTCCAGGCTCCGGCATTGATCCTGGAATGGCTGGTGCTTCGCAACCGCGCCACCCTGAGCGGGCATCTTTACATCGGTGTAGGGCTGGGGCTCCTGGTATCAAGTGGCCTGGTCAGCTCCAGCGCCCACTGGCTTGAAGGGACTGAACGCTGGTGGCCCGCTGTCGTGCTTTCCATCCCTCTGGCCTGGTGGGCCACGGCGCGGTTGCTCCGACTGGACGTACCGGTGAGGGCGCAAAGCGATGGCGAAACGCCGGCGGGAAAATCACCCCTGTTCGACCGGGCAAGCGTGCCCCTGTTTCTCTCCTACGCCGGCGCCGGTCTCGGCTACATACTGCCGATGACGTTCCTGCCATTGCTGGCCAAGGATCAGTTACCGGCTGACCACTGGCTGCTGGATGGTGCCTGGTTCCTGGCAGCTCTGGCGACGATCCTGTCGCCCTCGATCTGGAACTATCTGGGCTCTAAAATCGGCGATCTTCCTGCATTGCGGATGAACTTCGTGGTGCAGCTTGCCGGCGTCCTGGCAGCAGTGATCTTGCCCGGTGCCTTTGGCCTGGCTGTTTGTGCCGCTCTGGTGGGCAGCACGTTCGTGGGTACGGTGATGCTCACCCAACGCATCGGCCGGGCCCTGCATCCGCACCAGGGGCCGCGACTGTCAGCGGCAATGGTGTCGGTCTACGGCTTCACCCAGATGGCCGGCCCCTGGCTCACCAAGCAATGGCTGGAAGCCGGTGGCACCCTGACCACGGCCTTTGGCATTGGGGTGGCGGCGCTGGCTCTTGGAGCGGTGTTTGCGTTTTTTGTCCCTCGGCCTGGTTCTGTTCAGGACTGACTGTTTGGTGGCAGGAGCGGGGTGGTGGAATTATTTTCTTTGGGAATGGAACTCGCTGCGCTCAGACACCCATTCCTGGCAGAAAATAGTTCCACCACCCCACTCTCAGGTAACCCGGAGTTCTCGTTTCTTATGAGATAGGATCATCACTGTTTCATGCAAAACAGAGTAGGCTCATAGTACGCTTTTGAAAAACCGACGAGTTACCTAAAGGTGTGGGGGTGTTTTATTTTTCAATAAAAGAAAATGGTGCCTGAGCGAAGCGAGTTCATTTTCAACTTGAAAAATAAAACACCCCCACGCCCCTCCCCCAACCCGACCAGTCCTAAACATAGCCAGAAACAAATGCTCCCAATCAACAACATCATCCCGGACCTGTTAAACACCCTGGCGTCCCAAACAACCATTCTGCTACAGGCACCACCGGGCGCCGGTAAAACCACCAGGGTGCCACTTGCTCTGATGGATGCTCCCTGGCGTGAGGATCGCAAGATCCTGATGTTGGAGCCGAGACGGCTGGCAGCCAGGTCGGCGGCAAGGTACATGGCCGGGCAGGTGGGAGAGAAGCCGGGTCAGACGGTGGGTTATCGAACCAGGCTGGATACCCGGGTGACGCCTGCCACGGTGATCGAGGTGGTCACCGAAGGCATTCTTACTCGGTTGATTCAGAACGACCCTGCGCTGGAAGACTACGCCGTTGTGATTTTCGACGAGTTTCACGAACGGTCACTGCAGGCCGATCTTGGGCTGGCGCTGGTTCGGGAGTCCCGCCAGGCTTTGCGGGAGGACCTGCGGGTCATCGTGATGTCCGCCACGCTGGATACCGCACCCATTGCCCGGTTGCTGGGCAATGTGCCGGTGTTGAGTAGTGAAGGCCGGGCGTTCCCTGTGGAGGTGGCGTATCGTCCGATTCCGCGCAATGGCCGGGTAGAAGAACAGGTGGTGTCCGTTATTCATGAGGCCCTGGCGGATCAGAGTGGGTCGTTGCTGGTTTTTCTGCCCGGTGCGGGCGAGATTCGTCGGGTTGAGCGCCAGCTTCAGAGTCAGACAGGCAATGAGGTGATCGTGGCGCCGTTGTACGGCAACCTGAAAAGCGAGGAGCAGGACCGGGCCATCACGCCGGCGCCCGACGGTTATCGCAAGGTGGTTCTGGCCACCGCTATCGCTGAATCGAGTCTCACCATTGAAGGCGTGCGCGTCGTCATCGACAGCGGTCAGCAACGCCGGGCGGTGTTTGATGCCAACAGCGGCATGACACGGCTGGTGACCGGCTGGGTGTCGAAAGCGTCTGCGGAGCAGCGCAAGGGCCGGGCCGGTCGGATTGAGCCTGGCGCCTGTTACCGGCTTTGGAGTGAGTCCTCCCAGTTCGGCCTGGCCGAGTTCACCCCGCCGGAAATACAGGAAGCGGATCTCACCCCCCTGGTGCTGGAACTGGCGCAATGGGGCGCGCGGTCGTCGGCTCAGCTGGACTGGATTGACCCGCCCCCTGCCGCGCACTGGCAGCAGGCCGTGGCGTTGTTGCAGTGGCTGGATATGCTGGATGCCGACAGTGCCATTACGGAACATGGCAAGGCGGCCCGGGACATGGGCGTTCATCCGCGGCTGGCGCACATGATTCTTCGCGGGCGGGATATCGGCCATGGCTATCTCGCGGCCGAGTTGGCGGCGCTGCTGGAAGAGCGTGATCTGGCGGGCCGATCAGTCGGGGCGGATATGCAGGAGCGTGTCAGAATGCTGCGGGGCTCCGGCCCCCGACAAAGTGTGGATACCGCCAGGGTGGCATCGATCATCAAGTCGGTGTCCCGCCTGGCGGCCGGGCTTGAACGACCACAGGCAATGCCCTCCGAGGATGAGGTAGGACGCGTACTCGCACAGGCTTACCCGGACCGGATTGCCCGTAAGCGGCGGGGCGAGGAACCGCGATATCAGCTCAGCAACGGTCGTGGCGCGGCCCTTCGCAGCGACGACCGGCTGGCCCGCTATGAGTGGCTGGTTGCCGCTGAACTGGACGGTAGGGCCAGGGAGGCCACGATCTATCTTGCTGCACCGGTTACCCCAGCGGTGCTGGAACAGGACCTGTCCGGTCACATTGAAGAATACGAGGAGGCGGTCTGGGATGAGCGACGCGGAACCGTGGTGGCCCGTCGCGTCCGAAAACTGGGGCAGTTGGAGCTGGAAGAAATGGCCTTGCCGGCCCCGTCGCCGGAACTGGTGCAGCAGGGGTTGCTGGCCGCCGTGCGCAAAAAGGGCCTTGGGAGCCTGCCGTGGACGCTGGCGGCGGAGCAGTGGCTTGCCCGGGTCTCCCTGCTGGCAGAGCGCTTTCCCGGAGAATGGCCAAAGGTCGGCGAGCGCTGGCTGACCGACAACCTGGAAACCTGGCTAGGCCCGTTCCTGGCAGGGATGACCCGCTGGCGTGACCTGGACAAACTCAGTCTGAATCACGCTCTTTCCAGCCTGCTGGAGTATCCACAACAACAGGCTCTTGAAGAGCTGGCACCCTCCCGCCTGACGACCCCAACCGGCCAGTCCGTGGCGTTGGATTACAGCGCAGAAAACGGCCCTGTACTGGCGGCCAAGCTCCAGGCCCTGTTCGGCTGGACCAAAACCCCGACGGTTGCCGGAGGTCAGGTGCCGGTGGTCATCCATCTGTTGTCCCCGGCCCAGCGCCCGTTGGCCGTTACGGCCGATCTGGCAAGCTTCTGGCAGAACGCCTATCCGGAGGTCCGCAAGGATATGCGCGGTCGTTATCCCAAGCATCCCTGGCCGGAAGATCCCCTGACGGCGGATGCGAGTCAGGGGACTAAGAAGCGTCCTGTTCGTTGATTCTTTACCTTTGGCTTTGGGTAGGACTGAGGCCTTTGTGGGGATCGGGGAGGTGGGGGTATTTTTCCTTGGGAATGGAACTCGCTGCGCTCAGACACCCATTCCTGGCGGAAAAATACCCCCACCTCCCCGCTCTATTGACAAATGGTGATGTCGTTACGGAAAGCTGGAATTCAACTGCGCTTTGATTTCGAATGTATGCGTGCGGACACCGTACCAGCGGTAAAAAGCTCTCAGGTAAACCCAGTCAAAACCACAGTAAATCGTCGCGACAACTGGCGTTAACTAAAGGTATGGGGGTGTTTTATTTTTCAATAAAGAAAATGGTGTCTGAGCGAAGCGAGTTCATTTTCATTTGAAAAATAAAACACCCCCATGCCCCTCCCCTAAACCCCCAGTCCAACTCAAAGCCAAAGCAAACAATAAACATTGCACCCAACCCAAACCTGTATAAAATGCGACCAACCCAACCACGCACCCAACCCAAATGAAACTGGTCTCCTTCGACATATTCCGCACCCTCGGCTTCCCGGATACCAAAACCCTCAAGCCCGAACAAATCCTGGCTCACAAAGAACTGCTTAAAGACGCAGACTGGGTGCTGTTCCCGGAATACTGGCAGCTGAATGCCCTCGTACACGGCCTGAAATGCCGCGTTTTCCCCAGTGTCGCCAGCTATCGCATCGGTCACGACAAGGTGGAAATGACTCGGGCTTTCCAGGCGGTCGCACCTGAGCACACCCCGTGGACGCTGATTGAAGCCAATGGCCCGGAGGAACAGCAGGCGGTGTGGGATGCCATGGTCGTGCCCTTCGTGGCCAAGCTGCCCAAGGCCAGCATGGGTGAGGGGGTGTGGCTGATCGAGAGCAAAGCCGACTGGCAGCGATATTGTGAGCGGACCAACGTTCTCTACGCTCAGGAATACCTGCCGATAGATCGGGACGTGCGGGTGGTGATTGTCGGGGATCGGGTGGTGTCTGCCTACTGGCGAACCCAGGCAGACCAGGGGTTTTACAACAACGTGTCGCAGGGTGGGCGCATTGACCGGGGGCCGGTACCCACCGTGGTAACCGACCTGGCACTGCGCCTTGCGCGGGAGCTGGAAGTGGATCACGCGGGGTTTGATATTGCTCTGGTAGAGGGTTACCCCTACGTGCTCGAGTTCAATCGGCTATTTGGCAATCAGGGGCTGGGTCAGGGCAGTGATCTGAAAACCGCAATTCTGGATTATCTGCAGCGCCAGGCTGAGCCCGAAGATCCCAACGGCCCCACTGGGCCGGCGCCTTTGTGGCCGGTTGCGGTGTGAGGTAAAGGCGGATGTACCCGGTGTCGGTTATGGGTAGATATGCTCATATCCTGCCCCCGGAAAAGAACCGATGATCGCGCGATTGACGGGTGCTGCAGTGTTGCTGTGGTGCCTTTTTTTTGGTTCATCGCGCTTTACCGGGAAACGCTGCTTTTATCTTCAAGAAGAAGTAGCCGTTATCCCGGTAGCCATACGCCATCCTCTT
>PBRG01000128.1 GCA_002726615.1 Marinobacter sp. | reverse complement strand
AAGTGGTAAGGCAACGGGTTTTGATCCCGTCATGCGCAGGTTCGAATCCTGCCACCCCAGCCACCTTTCTCCCGCTTCTTCTGAATCAAACGCCGATACCGAGAAGGATGCCGTCGTGTCCAAACTGATGATTTTTACTGGCAACGCCAACCCGGAGCTTGCCAAGGCCATCGCCCAGAAACTCCACATCCCCATGGGCCAGGCCACCGTTGGAACCTTCAGCGATGGTGAAACCACCGTTGAAATCAACGAAAATGTTCGCGGGCATGATGTCTTCATCATCCAGCCCACCTGCAACCCCACCAACGATAACCTGATGGAACTGATCGTGATGGCCGACGCACTGCGCCGTGCATCCGCCACCCGGGTTACCGCGGTTATCCCCTACTATGGCTACGCCCGCCAGGATCGCCGTGTTCGCTCCACCCGCGTTGCCATCAGTGCCAAAGTGGTTGCAGACATGATTTCCAGCATTGGCGTTGACCGGGTCCTGACTGTTGACCTGCACGCCGACCAGATTCAGGGCTTTTTTGACGTCCCGGTGGACAACATCTACGCCACCCCTGTCATGCTCGAAGACATTGAAAAGCAGCGTTTTGAAAATTTCATCGTCGTCTCCCCGGACGTCGGCGGCGTTGTTCGCGCTCGCGCTGTGGCAAAACGCCTTGATGACGCCGACCTGGCCATCATCGACAAACGCCGCCCCAAGGCCAATGTGTCGCAGGTCATGCACATCATCGGCGATGTAAAAGACAAGACCTGCATCCTGGTGGACGACATCATCGACACCGCCGGTACTCTCTGCAAGGCTGCCAACGCGCTCAAGGAGCATGGCGCCTCCCGGGTTGTTGCCTACATCACGCACCCTGTCCTGTCCGGACCGGCGGTCGACAACCTGAATGCGTCCGAACTGGACGAGCTGATTGTCTGCGACACCATCCCACTGGGTGACAAAGCGCGTAATTGTGATAAGATCCGCATCCTCACTATGGCTGGGCTGCTTGCGGAATCCATTCGTCGCGTCAGTAACGAAGAGTCCATCAGCGCGATGTTTGAGAACGCCTGATCAGCTAACCGCCTGATTTAGTGAAAAGAATCCAGACCGGGAGCCCAGTGGGCTCCCGGTCTGTTTAGTCCGCCGGAAAAACATCCGGCATATCGAAAATGTCACCGGTTCAGGACCTGGTCGCGGGCCGTTCTGGTGAAAATTGAGGTTATAACCATGTCTCAGGAATTTCTTATCGAAGCATTTCCTCGTGGCGATCAGGGGAGAGGTGCGAGCCGCCGCCTGCGTCGTGAGGAGCGTAAAATTCCGGCCATCATTTATGGCGGGAAGAAAGAAGCCACTGCGATTTCCATCTGGCACAACGAGCTGAAAAAAGCTCTGGAAAACGAAGCCTTCTTCTCACACATTCTGACCATCGAACTGGAAGGCAAGAAAGAAAGCGTGATCCTGAAGGATCTGCAGCGTCACCCTTACAAGCCGCTGCTGACCCACGCTGACTTCCTGCGCGTTGACAAGGATCACGAGATCCACGTTAACGTACCGCTGCACTTCCTGAATGAAGAATCTGCACCGGCCATCAAGCTCCAGGGCGGCGTTGCCAACCACCAGATCAACGAAGTGGAAGTGATCTGTCTGCCGCAAAATCTGCCTGAGTTCCTCGAAGTCGACATGACTGCCGTGGAGATGGACCAGGTTGTTCACCTGAGCGACCTCAAACTGCCGAAAGGCGTTCGTATTGCGGCTCTGCTGCAGGGTGAAGACCATGACCTGCCAGTCGTTGCAATCCACAAGCCGCGCGCTGCCAAGACAGAAGATACTGACGAAGGCGAAGACGGCGAAGCGGGTGAAGAAGGCGAAGACAAGGAGTAATCGCTCCTGTACGAATGAGGGCAATGGCAGATGGCACAGGATATCCTCATGGTGGTGGGACTGGGTAACCCCGGCCCCGACTATGCGAATACCCGCCACAATGCCGGCGCCCTGTTCGTCGAAGCACTGGCCCGTGAAACGGGCCAGTCGCTCCGCCCCGAAAAGAAATACCATGGGCTCTACGCCCGAATTCAGCTTCAGGGTCTCGACCTGCATCTGCTGAACCCTTCCACGTATATGAACCGCAGCGGCCTCTCCATCAAGGCACTGGCGGACTTCTTCAAGATTCAGCCCCAACAGATTCTGGTTGCACACGACGAGCTGGACATTCCCCCCGGTACCGCCAGGTTCAAGAAAAGCGGCGGACACGGCGGACACAACGGCCTGCGGGACACCATTGCCCACCTGGGCACCAACGAGTTCCAGAGACTTCGTATCGGCATAGGTCACCCCGGCGACAGCCGCAGGGTTACCGGTTACGTCCTCGGACGCCTGGGCAAGCAGGAAACCGAAGAGCTGAATGCGGTGATCGACGAGATCATTCGGGTGCTTCCTGACGCCGCCAGCGGCAAACTTCCCGCGGCAATGAATCGCTTGCACAGCTTCAAACCGGTATAATCCGGCCAAATTTTTCATACCCAGCAGAGGCATTCCATGGGATTTAACTGCGGCATCGTAGGCCTGCCCAACGTGGGCAAATCCACCCTGTTCAACGCGCTGACCAAATCCGGCATCGGTGCGGAAAACTTCCCCTTCTGCACCATTGAGCCTAACGCCGGCGTCGTGGCCATGCCCGACCCCCGCCTGAACAAGCTCGCCGAAATCGTGAAGCCGGAAAAGGTGGTGGCAACCACGATGGAATTCGTGGATATCGCCGGCCTGGTAGAAGGCGCGTCGAAGGGTGAAGGCCTGGGCAACCAGTTCCTGGCCAACATCCGCCAGACCGACGCCATTGCCCATGTGGTACGCTGCTTTGAGGACGACAACGTCATTCACGTTGCCAACAAGATCGACCCGGCCTCGGATATCGAAATCATCAACACAGAACTGGCCCTGGCTGATCTGGAAACCGTGGAGAAAGCCATCAAACGGGTCCAGCGCGTCGCAAAAAGTGGCGACAAAGAAGCCAAAGCCCAGCTTGAAGTCTTCGACACCCTGCTTCCTGTGCTGAACGAAGGCAAACCGGTTCGCAGCATGAATCTCGACAAAGAGAAGATGGCACTGATCCGCGAACTCTGCCTGCTCACGGTAAAGCCAACCATGTACATTGCCAACGTCAGCGAAGACGGGTTCGAGAACAACCCTCACTTGGACACCGTGAAAAAGATTGCGGAATCCGAGAACGCGGTTGTGGTGCCTATCTGCAACAAGATAGAAGCCGAAATCTCGGAGCTGGAAGACGACGAAAAATCCATGTTTCTGGAAGAAATGGGCATGGACGAACCCGGCCTGGACCGGGTGATCCGTGGCGGCTACAGCCTGCTCGACCTGCAAACCTACTTCACCGCAGGGGTAAAGGAAGTGCGCGCCTGGACCGTGCGCGTCGGCGCCACCGCACCACAGGCGGCTGGCGTAATCCATACCGATTTCGAACGCGGCTTCATCCGCGCCGAAGTGGTGAGCTACGATGACTTTGTCCAGTACAACGGCGAAGCCGGAGCCAAAGACGCCGGCAAGTGGCGCCTTGAGGGCAAGGAATACATCGTCCAGGACGGCGACGTTATCCACTTCCGGTTCAATGTCTGATCACCTCGGAGCGTCCAGCAGTGAGCCTCCTGCCAGCATGCTGCAGTACCCCGGATGACCGGTGGCCCTGGCCCCAGTCGTTTCCGGGGCTTCAGCTGATCAGTCTGGACTTTGATCCCGGCAATCTAAAACCGGACGATTTCACGATCAGCGATATTGCACCGCCACCGTCTGTGGCAAGAGCCGTTGCCAAACGCCAGGCGGAATACCTCGCTGGCCGGGTCTGCGCCCGTGAAGGGTTGATGCGCGCAACAGGTCAACCGGTGGTTCCGGTGCTCGGTGATGATCGGGCGCCGGTATGGCCCACAGGCTGCGTAGGCTCAATCACCCACACCCAGGGTTGGGCTGCTGCGGTTATTGGCCAGCAACAGGACTACGCCGGGCTTGGCCTTGATGCAGAAACCATCATGCCCGATGAACGTGCCCTGCCACTTTGCCGGCAAATTCTGACATCTTCAGAGCAGGAGCGATTCAGTGCCGAGCTGGCCAGTCAGGCGGGGTTTTTTATTACCCTGGCATTCTGCCTCAAGGAAACGCTCTTCAAAGCACTTTACCCCCTGGTTCAGAGGCGATTTTACTTTGAACACGCAGAACTGCTGTCCTGGCAACCCGACGGCCGCGCCCGATTGCGCTTGCTCGAAACCCTGTCACCTGAATGGGTATCGCACACTGAACTGGATGCATGGTTTATTCGGGAAGACCATCGGCTTGTCAGCCTGATAGTGGTTCCAACCTGCTGATATCCTGCTTTTCAAGCGTAACGTCAGACGTTAACGGCAAGACTTTCAGGTAGCTTTGCCCCTTTGGGCGGGCGATCAATATGGGGGCAGTTCTCACACAACTCCAACCCTGGCAAGCGGTAGCGTATGCAGCACTGTCGACGCTGCCGCAACGGAGAAGGGCCCACGTTACGCGGAATATATCGCACGGGACGGTGCATTGGATTTCGCTGTCCGTCTGGCCGGTACTCGGCTTCTATCAGCCGCCGCCCATCTTCCAGTCGATTCGACGGCACGCCCATTTGCGCCAGGGCACCCACCAACCACTCAATGTAATTCGCAGCATTGTTCCAGAGCACCTTGCGAGACAATTTAACCTGGCGACTCCACCCCACGACTAACGGCTCGAAATTACTCTCCAGAAGCTCCCTAAAGCGCTCAAACGGACTCGCTGGCACTCCCTCAAAGGGGCGGCCTTCATCGGGAATACGAAAAGCTTCGGGAAGACCATCACAGCCCATAATAATCTCAAGTGTGTCGAGACCGACCGGCAATTCCCGATCTAACACGAGGTTGGCCGTTATCGTCGGAATAACGAGCTTTGCAAAATAGGTACGTGACCATTGGGAAAGCAATGCCCGATCATCGTCACCGGGTTGAGAAAGACGATAACGCTCCAACAACCGCGACAAGCCATCCTCCGTAGCCAAATCCCGCGCCGGAGTAGCCGGGCGCGTATCATCGGGCAACACCAGGATCGACCGGTAGTACTCAAAGTCGCCAACAAACAGCGGCGCAAGCGCAGGAATGGTCATCGATGAAACTACACCATTGTTAAGTGGCTGAAAAGTTAATGCGAGCATATCATTAATGATAATAATTATCATTAATGAATTATCAAGGCCCGAAGAAGGGCCGACTGTCGTTATCTGTAAAATCCGGAAACACAAATCCGAAAAGAGGGTTGACAGTACCGGGTAAAATCCAGAAAATACGCGCCTCGTTTGGAGCTCATCCAGACGAATTCGGCAAGGTAGCTCAGTTGGTTAGAGCACGGCACTCATAATGCCGGGGTCGGCGGTTCGACTCCGCCCCTTGCTACCAGAATTTAAAAGGTTGCGACTTGGGTCGTGACCTTTTTTTCGTTTCGGGGACGCCCCCGCCCTTCCCGGGAATTGAACGCGGGACGACCCGCCTCCATTGTTCCTGAATAGCCATGAGAACCACCAAAGACAGAATCCGTCAGGCCGTCTCGTTCGAGGTCATTGGCCTGCTTATCGCCATCCCATTAGCCGCACTTGTATTTGGCTTCGAGTTCGACAAAACCAGTGTCCTGGCTGCCATCGGTGCAACCATGGCAACCGGCTGGAATTACCTCTTCAACCTCATGTTCGATCATGGGCTGAAACGGCTTACCGGCTCTACTCGTAAGTCCTTGAAGATGCGTTTATTTCATGCCCTCAGCTTTGAACTGGGCCTGATGATAACCTTCCTTCCAGTCATCGCCTGGTGGATGGGTATTGGTCTGGTTGAGGCGCTGGTCGTCGACATCGCCTTCGTGGTCTTTTATCTGGTCTATGCGTTCGTTTTCACCTGGTGCTACGACACCGTGTTCCCTGACAACGACGCCAGACTCAGTTGAGATCGTTTCGATACCGGCACCATCGAATGGCCTGCCGCAGCTTTTCCGTCAGCAGGCCATTCCCATGCTCATGGGAAACGTAAAGGGACAGGTCTACCCAAGCCGCCCTGCGCACAAAGTAATCGCCCTCAAAACCGGCCATAAACTTGTCAACGAGTACCCAGGGAATAACCACAACATCTGCCCGCCCCAACTTGAGCAAGTAGACTGCCTGACGCCATTCGGATACGTGTAGAATCTTTGCGTTTTCGCCTTGAACCAACTGATCCCCAACGAACTTCCTGACGAACGCGTAGGTGAGGCCAGCCGTCTGGTTGAGGGGAGGCATCTCTTTCAAAAACAGGTACACGTACTCTGTCTGGAAGAGTCGCCCACCGAAATCAGCGTAGCGGTCCCGTTCAGAGGTCTGAACCAGTGGAAAACCCACTGCAACACCGCCCTTTCGCAGTTGGTACAGCAGTTGCGCCAAAGGCATTTCAACAAACTGAAAATTCCCGGGGACCCGCTCGAACACGCATCGATAGAACGCGGAATAGCGCCCCTCCAACGCTCCCTCCGAGACCGTTATTTCCCGCTCTATTCCAGCAACAATCCCGACGCGAACCGGTGGTTCCTGGGCGCGTAAAAGATTCAAGGACATCATGATCGCGAGAAGGGCGATAAGTAGGGGCTGATAGCGCGCAGACTTCCTGTCCATAAGAGTGACCCGCCAACACGGAGATCCATTCACACTACAAGCTTAGTTCAGTTTTTCCTCTCGCTCCACGTAGTGACATGCCACCCAATGCCCTGCCCCGGTCTTGTCTTCCAGCACTGGTATCTCTTTACCACAATATTCAGTGGCCAGCGGGCATCGCGTGCGGAACACGCAGCCGCTTGGGGGATTCATGGGTGAAGGCAGGTCGCCCTCCAGTTCCACCGGGGGCTTGGCCCGCTCCCTCTCCGGATCGGGAATCGGCACCGCGGCCATCAGGGCCTGAGTGTAGGGATGCCGGGGGTTAGCGAACAGTTCAGCTCGAGTGGCGTTCTCGGCCACATTGCCAAGGTACAGCACCATCACACGGTCGCTGATGTGCTTGACCACGCTCAGGTCGTGAGCAATGAAGATCAATGACAGCCCCATGTCTCGCTGCAGATTTTTGAGCAGATTGATCACCTGAGCCTGTACCGACACATCCAGGGCGGAGACAGGCTCGTCGCAGATGATCAGTTTCGGCTCCAGGATCAACGCCCGGGCAATGCCCACCCGCTGGCACTGGCCGCCTGAGAATTCGTGGGGGTAGCGGTTTTTCTGGTGCGGGTGCAGGCCGACGCGGTCCATGATAGCGTCAACTTTTTCCCGCAGTTCGGCACCCTTGATGTCCGGGTAGTGGGTACGCAAAGGTTCAGCGATGATATCGCCGACCGTCATGCGGGGCGACAGGGAGGCAAGTGGGTCCTGGAAAACCATCTGCAGGCGCTGGCGACGTTTACGCAGTTGTTTCAGGCTGAGCCCCCGCAGGTTCTCTCCCAACCACACCACCTTTCCCGCCTGGCTGGGCACCATACCCATGATGGCCCTTGCCAGGGTGGACTTGCCGCAGCCGGATTCCCCCACAATGCCAAGGGTTTCGCCCTCGTTGAGGGTGAAGCTGACGTTGTTCACCGCTTTTAGTGGCTGCGGCCGGGTCCAGGGCCAGGCATTGCGAGGCATGATGTCGAAAGTGACCTGCAGGTTTTCCACCGCCAGCAGGCGTTGCTGTTCACTCATCAAATTGCCTCCCTTGGCAGATTGCATACACGAATGTGCTCTGCCCCGAATCGCTCAGGCGGGTCGAGTTCGTGATAGCAGCGCGGCTCCGCCACGGGGCAACGGTCGCAGAACGGACATCCCGGCGGCAGGTTCATCAGGTTGGGCGGATTGCCGGGGATGGTAACCAGTTCCTCCATCTGCTCATCAATACGCGGAATGGCGCCCATCAGGCCTTTGGTATAGGGATGGGCGGGCTCACGAAACAGGTCCCGGGTGGAGGCAAACTCCATCATCTGGCCGCCGTACATCACTAACGTCTGGTCGCAGCTTCCAGCCACTACGCCCAGGTCGTGGGTGATCAGGATAATCGCGGTGTTGAATTCCTGTTGCAGCTCCCGCAGCAGGTCCATCACCTGAGCCTGTACCGTGACATCCAGGGCGGTGGTGGGTTCGTCCGCAATCAACAGGCGCGGCCGGCACAGCAGGGACATGGCGATCATTACCCGTTGACGCATGCCCCCGGAGAATTCGTGGGGGTAACAATGAATACGGTTGCGGGCCTCGGGGATACGCACCGCGTCCAACATCTGCAGGGATTCCTGCAGGGCCTGCTTGCGGCTGATGCCTTTGTGTTGCACCAGCACTTCGATGAGCTGGTCGCTGACTTTCATGAACGGGTTAAGGGACGTCATCGGGTCCTGGAAAATCATGCCGATGCGGGCCGCACGAATCTGATTCATGCGCTTTTCCGGCAAGTTGAGCAGTGACTCGCCTTCAAACATCACCTCGCCACTGACCCGGGCGTTGTCGGGCAGCAAGCCCATGAGGGCAAACACTCCCTGGCTTTTACCGGCACCTGATTCCCCCACGATGCCCAGAGTCCGCCCGGCCTCCAACTGGTAGCTGAGGCCCCTCACGGCCTGTAAGGCGCCATCCGGTGTATCGAAGGCCACTTCAAGATTGCTGACTTCCAACATTGCCATAGATCGGGTTCCTGCCGGCTCAGCGGTCTTTGGGGTCGAGAGCATCCCGCAGCCCGTCGCCAAGAAAATTGAAACAGAACAGAGTGAGCACCAGCATCAGCATGGGAAAAATCAGGGTCCAGGGGGCGGTCCACATGGCGTCAGCCCCTTCGGAAATCAATGCACCCCATGACGTGTAAGGTTCCGACACCCCCAGCCCGAGAAACGAAATGAACGATTCGAACAGGATCATTTCCGGCACCAGCAGGGTTGCATAAACAATCACCACACCCAGCACATTGGGTACGATGTGGCGAAGAACAATCAGCAAGGGATGCACACCGACGGACATGGCGGCCTCAATGTACTCCTTGCGTTTCAGGCTCAGGGTCTGACCCCGCACAATCCGGGCCATATTCAGCCAGCTCACCGCGCCGATGGCCACGAAAATGAGCAGCACATTGCGCCCGAACACCGCCATCAGCACGATCACCAGGAACATAAAGGGAAAGGCGCTGAGCACTTCGAGCGTTCGCATCATGATGGCGTCGGTTCGGCCGCCCACATAGCCGGATATGGCACCGTAGAGGGTACCGATAACCACGGCCGTCAGGGCTCCGAGAACGCCCACCATGAGGGAAATGCGGCTGCCCTGCACAGTGCGTTGGTAGAGGTCCCGACCGATGGGGTCAAGGCCAAAATAGTGCTGACTGGCCAGGCTGGGCACGCCGTCTTCGTCGAGGTTCGGCAGACTTGCCCAGTCAATGGACTCGTTGTCCCAGGGGGACAGGAACTGGCCGAAAGCGGAAAACAACAGCAACAGGACCAGCACCAAAAGGCTCGCCACCGCGGCCCGATGACCCATGAAGCGCCGTCGCGCGTCTCGCCACAGGCTACGGCCTTCGGTGTAGGCGTCTTCCGCAAGGGTATCCGCCAGTTCGCCCATGCCCGCATGTTTGTCGGAGAAAAACATCAGTAACGCACCCTCGGGTCCAGCCAGGTATAGAGAATATCCACCGCGACGTTAAAGACGATGGTCAGCACACCCACCAGAATGGTAACCCCGAGAATCAGCGAGTAATCCCGGTTGATGGCACCATTGACGAAGTGCTGGCCAATGCCGCCCGTGGAAAATACCTGATCAATAATCACCGAACCGGTGATGATGCCCACGAAAGCCGGCCCAAGGTACGACACCACCGGAATCAACGCGGGCTTGAGGGCATGGCGCAATACGATCTTGTGGCGGGGAATGCCCTTGGCCCGCGCGGTGCGGATGAACGGACTACGCAGGGTCTCGATCATGCTGCTACGGGTAATCCGCGCCACCTGCGCAATATAGGATGTCGCCATGGCGATGATGGGCAGCACGATGTATTCCACCTGCCCGCCTTCCCAGCCGCCGGCAGGCAACCAGCGCAACGTGACGGCAAACAGCAGCACCAGCAACGGCGCCATCACGAAATTGGGGAACACCACCCCGGTCATGGCGGCGGTCATCACCGTGTAGTCCGGCCAACGGTTCTGTTTCAGGGCCGCAATCACCCCCAGCCCTACCCCGAACACCACCACGAACAGGAAGGACCAGGCGCCGATGTAGGCGGACCGGGGAAAGCTGGACTCGATCAGCTCATTGACCGTGAAGTCCTTATAACGGAACGAGGGACCCAGGTCGCCCTGGGCGACGTTGCCCACGTAGATGAGGTACTGCTGCCACAGGGGTTTGTCCAGGTTGTATTTGGCCTCGATGTTTTCCATCACCGCTTCGGGCACATTACGCTCGTTGGTGAACGGGCCGCCAGGGGCCGCGTGCATCAGCACGAACGAGACAGTGATCAACGCCAGTATGGTTGGTACCGCTACAGCCAGACGCCTGATGATAAAACTGAACATGGCTTCCCTCAGTCTGCCGTGATGTACATATCCTTGCTGTAAACAATGTTACGGGGGTTCTTCTCCGGATAACCCTTCAGGGATGGGCTCACCAGCGCCACCGTGGTGTTGAAGTACACCGGCACCACCGGAAACTCTTGCCACAGAATCTCCTCGGCCCTGACATAATAGGGATTGGGATCGTCGCTGGAACGGGCATCCAGCAGCAACTGGTCGTATGTTTCATTGCTCCAGCCGCCGTCGTTATTACCACTGTCGCGGGTTAGCAGGGTCAGAAAGGTGGAGGCTTCGTTGTAATCCCCTTTCCAGCCAAACCGGGCGATACCATAGTTGCCAGCCTGCTTCTCGGAGAGGAAGGTCTTCCACTCCAGATTGCTGATGGTGACCTTCGCCCCCAGTTTCTCTTTCCACATCTGACTGACCACGATCGCCAGCGCTTTGTGGCTTTCATCAGTGTTGTAGAGCAGCTCAAATTCCAGTGGGTTATCTTCATTGTAGCCGGCTTCCTCAAGGGCTTCGCGCGCCTCTTCATCGCGGCGGGTCTGTGGCCAGGTAGCGTACTCCGGCTGCCGGAAGTCGAAACCGCTGACGTAGGGAGGTGTCAGCGTGAATGCCGGCATCTGGTTGCCCCGGGTGATGTAGCTGACGATGATATTGCGGTCAATGGCGTAGGTCAGCGCCCGCCGCACTCTCACGTCGTCAAAGGGCGGCCTGTTGACGTTGAAGGCATACATGTACGTGGCCATGCTGGGCACCATCACCAACTCTTTGGGCCGCTCTTTTTTCAACCGGGCCATCTGGGACACCGGCACCGTGGAGGTCATGTGCAACTCGCCACTGGCGTAGCGCTGAAGCTCGGCGGACGAAGACTCGATCGGCAGGTAGACCACCCGGTCGATGATGGTTCTGCCATCCCCCCAGTAATGGGGATTGCGAGCCGCCACCAGCTTCTCTCCGATATGCCAGGCCCGCAGCGTATAAGCGCCGTTAGAGACCATCTTGCCAGGCCTGGTCCAGTCCTCACCGTGGGCCTTGATGGCCTGGCTAGGGGCGGGAAACATGGTGTAGTGAACGGTCATGTCCGGCAGGTAGGTGATCGGCTCGTCCAGGGTTACCTCGAAGGTGAAGTCGTCGACGGCACGCACACCCAGCGTATCCGGTGCCTTGTCCCCAGCGATGATCTCGCCGGCATTGGCCACCCCGGCGGACTCGATGTAATACGCATAGTTTGAGCCTACCTCCGGGTCCACCGCCCTGCGCCAGCCGTACACGAAATCCTGGGCGGTAACGGTGCTGCCATCGCTCCAGCGGCCGTCTTCACGGAGCTGGAATGTCCAGGTCAGGTTGTTGTTCGAGGAGGCCCAGGACGTCGCCATCGCAGGCTCGGTATCCCCTCTGGGGCCGCTGCGGGTCAACCCTTCGAACAGGTCAACCACGATGGCGCCACCCACGCTGTCCTGCACCAGCTGGGGGTCCAGCGAAGCCGGTTCGCTCGCGTTGCCCCGAACAAGTATCTGTCTTCGTGCCAGCTTCTCTCCAGTAGTCGGGTTTTCCTTCAGGCGGGTCTCCGGTGCATCAATACCCGCAGCATCCAGCGCCCGCTCACCACCTTTTGCGTGATTATCGTCGCTATCGCTACAGGCAACGAACATCAATGGGGTCAGGCAGACCAATAGTGCACGGGACAGCCAGCGCCCGCTGCCTTCCTCCATCCGGTTTGCTTTACTCGCTATTGTTTGCAGGTTGTAGACAGTCATATCTGTTCGAACCTAGCGCGGAAACACGGAAGTCACAAGCTGATGCGAGCCTACATGAAACAATGCTCACATTCTCATGCCTGTGGCATACTCACTCGGGATGTTCGAACTCGACAAAAACGCATGACAAAAGGGATGCTCAACCATGAAACCGGAAACCCTCGCCCTTCACGCTGGCTTCGACGGCGACCCAACGACCAACGCCGCAACCACGCCCATCTATCAGACTACGTCCTACACGTTCGACGACACTCAGCACGGTGCGGACCTGTTTGACCTGAAGGTACAGGGCAACATCTATACGCGCATCATGAACCCCACCAATGCCGTATTGGAGGAGCGTATGGCGCAGCTTGAAGGTGGTGTGGGTGCCCTCGCGGTGGCCTCGGGTATGGCGGCCATCCTTTACTCCCTGCAAACCATCTGCAAAGTGGGCAACAACATTGTCAGTACCGGCCAGCTCTATGGCGGCACCTACAACCTGTTTGCCCACTCGTTGCCAAACCAGGGTATCGACTGCCGTATGGTGCGTCACGACGACTTTGAGGCAGTGGAGAAAGCGATTGATGACAACACCCGCGCCCTGTTCTGCGAATCCATTGGCAACCCGGCCGGTAACGTGGTGGATATCCAGCGCTGGGCCGATATCGCCCACAAACATGGCATCCCGCTGATTGTCGACAACACCGTGGCAACGCCTTTCCTGTGCCGGCCTTTCGAACACGGTGCAGACATCGTGGTGCACTCGCTGACCAAATACATCGGCGGCCACGGCACCACTGTAGCGGGTGTGGTGGTCGACTCCGGGAAGTTCGACTGGGCCGCCAACAAGGCGAAGTTCCCCATGCTCAACGAGCCGGACCCCTCCTACCACGGTGTGGTCTATACCGAAGCCCTTGGCGCCGCTGCTTTCATCGGGCGCTGCCGGGTGGTTCCCCTGCGCAATACCGGCGCAGCGTTGGCTCCATTTAACGCATTCCTGATCATGCAGGGGCTTGAAACACTTGGCCTGCGCATGGAAAGACACTGCGAAAACGCCGAAAAAGTGGCCAATTTCCTGCAGAATCACCCATCAGTGGAGTGGGTGAACTACGCCACCCTGGCCGACAGCCCCTACAAAGCCACCTGTGACAAAATCTGCGGTGGCCGTGCGTCGGGCATTCTCAGTTTCGGCATTACCGGCGGACTCGAGAACGGTGCAAAGTTCATTGACGCCCTGCAACTGATCTACCGCCTGGTCAACATTGGTGACGCCAAATCCCTGGCCTGCCACCCTGCCACAACAACACACAGACAGCTCAATCCCGAAGAGCTGGCGAGTGCGGGGGTCAGTGAAGACCTGGTGCGCCTGTCGATTGGCATTGAGCATGTGGATGACATCATTGCTGATATCAGTCAGGCACTGGACCAAGCCATCGCCTGACATAGCCACCGGGTACGACGAAAGTCGTACCCGGAACCCCCGTGATTATCCGTACCCGTCTTGTATCCTCTGTTGGCGCAGATTACCCTTTAGGGTCAGCCAAGCTTTTTATCCGCCCCCGAGAAGAGAGTCCCCCAGTAATGAGCGACAGCGCCAAATCACGCGTCACCAGTGGTTCCAAGTTCCGCAACGAACATGGATTCTCAGCGATCAAGGATGGCATCAAGCGCTCGGGCTCGGGCATCATCGACACCAAAACCCAACGCAAACCTTCCTGGCTGCGTGCACGCATGCCCGGTGGCGAGCGCTACGAAGCGGTTCGGAAGAACGTCAGTGAACACCGTCTGAGTACGGTATGCCAGGAGTCCCATTGCCCGAATATCGGCGAATGCTGGGCCAATGGTACCGCGACCATCATGGTGATGGGCTCCGTGTGCACCCGCGCCTGCCGCTTCTGCGCCGTTGATACCGGCAACCCCAAAGGCTGGCTGGACCATGAGGAGCCGGAAAACACCGCGAAATCCGTTGAACTCATGGGCCTGCGCTATATCGTACTAACCTCTGTGGATCGAGACGATCTGGACGACGGCGGTGCCGCTCACTATGCGGCCTGCGTATCCGCCATCAAGGAACGCACGCCTCAAGTGGCAGTGGAAGCCCTGACGCCAGACTTTGACGCCGTCATGGCGCACGTTGAAAAGGTCGTGGACTCCGGCCTGGACGTTTTTGCGCAAAATGTGGAAACCGTGAAACGCCTGACCACCCGTGTGCGGGACCCCCGCGCCGGCTACGAGAAAACCCTCAGCGTACTGGCCCACGCCAAGCAGTACCGTCCGGACGTGCTCACCAAGACCAGCCTGATGCTGGGCCTCGGTGAAACGGAAGAGGAAATCCTCGAAACCATGGATGACCTGCGGGCTATCGGCGTCGACATTCTGACCCTGGGCCAGTATCTGCGCCCCACTCAGAACCACCTGCCGGTGGAACAGTACGTGACCCCGGAAGACTTTAACCGTTACCGTGAGATTGGCCTGGAGAAAGGCTTTATGGAAGTGCCGTCGGGCCCCATGGTGCGCTCCAGCTACCGTGCCGATCGTGTCTTCGAAAAGAACAACCTGGGCCTTGCAGTGCCAGAAGTACCTGCTTCCTCCAACGCACAGCAGATTCCGGTCAAAGCGGTAGACTGAACCACTGATCAATTCCCTGGAATAGGCCTCAAACAAGGGCGCCGTCGACTGGCTGTTTGTGGCACACTCTGCACTCGCTTTCACTGTGTAGGGTAATTCTTGCGATGTCCTGGCTTCGATCTTTCTATGACCGGCTGATTTTTCCCCGTCCTGTTCTGGTACTCCTGCTGTTCGGTGCCCTGCTGTTGATAGCCAGCCTGCGGCTGGACCAGTTCCGCCTGGATGCCTCGGCCGAGTCGCTTGTTCTTGAAGATGATCGCTCCCTGGAGCAATACCGGGAGGTGAATCGCCGCTTCACCACCTCCGACGATTTCCTCGTTGTCACCTACACACCCGACCAGGAATTGTTCAGCAATGAGGGCCTGGCGTTGCTGGCGTCATTGCGGGACGAACTGGCCGCCCTGGAGAACGTCAACTCCACCAACAGCATCCTCAACGTCCCCCTGCTCCACAGCCCGGACCTGACCCTGGATACCGTTGACTCCGAGATCAAGACCATCGATGAGGATGGCGTAGCTCCGGAGACCGCCAGGAAAGCATTGCTCAACAACCCGTTGTATCCAAACCTGCTAATCAGCGAAGACGCACGAACCACCGCGATACAGGTGAATCTGCCTACTCCCGAGCGCTATTTCGAACTGCTTCGGGAGCGCAACGAGCTGCGGGACAAAGCGCAGAACGGCCAAGCCTCGGCAGAAGAACAGCAAAGACTGGAAACCGTCAGCCAGGCATTCATCGAGTTTACCGAAGCCCAGGGCGAGGAGCGGGACCGCACCATCAAACGGGTCAGGGACATCCTCGACAGCTACCGTGACCGCGCCGAGATCTACCTGGGCGGCGTGCCCATGATCGTTGCTGACATGATCCGTTTCATCCAGAACGACCTGTCCACCTTCGGTATTGGCGTGCTGATATTCCTGCTGTTGACCCTGGCGATCATTTTCCGCCAGTGGCGCTGGGTGCTGGTGCCGCTGTTGTGCTGCAGCTTTACAGTGTGGCTGGTGATCGGTTACCTGAGCTGGGCGCAATGGCCAGTCACGGTGATTTCATCCAATTTCGTGTCGTTGTTGCTGATCATGACTCTTTCGCTGACCATCCACCTGATCGTTCGCTATCGGGAGTTCCAGCACGACGACCCTGAAGCCGAATCACGGGATACGCTGCGGCGCACTCTGCTGGCCATGATCAAACCCTGTTTCTACATGGCCATCACCACCATCGTTGCTTTCGGCTCGCTTACCTTCAGCGGTATCCGCCCGGTGATCGATTTTGGCTGGATGATGACCATCGGCCTGACCGTGGCGTTCCTTATCACATTTATCATCTTCCCAACCCTGCTGGCGCTGCTGCCACCGCCGGTGGACGACCGGGTGCGTTCCAACCGGATTCCCTTTACCGATTGGTTTGCGCGGTTTACCGAGCACTACGGCAAAACCGTACTGGTCGGCTCCGCCATCCTCGCGGTGCTCTGTGTCATCGGCCTGAACCGCCTGACGGTGGAAAACAGCTTCATCGACTACTTCAAGTCCAGCACTGAAATCCACCAGGGCATGATCACCATCGATAATCGCCTGGGAGGCACAACCCCGCTGGATGTGGTGATTACGGACGACAAGCCTCCTGAAAGCGAAGCCAGCGGCGATCCCTTTGCCAGTGGTGGTGATCCCTTTGCCAGTGACTGCGACCCGTTTGTAGAGGACTGCGAGGGTGCGGAGGAATACCGGGACACCTGGTTTACCTATCAGAAGATGGATCGGCTGGGCAAGGTTCACGATTATCTGGACAGCCTGCCAGAGACCGGCAAGGTCATGTCCATCAGCACCACACTGGGCATCCTTGCCCAGGTTAACGGTGGCGAGCCCCTGAATGCCCTGGAACTGGCGTTCGTGCCCTCAGCGGTGCCGGATGACTTGAAGGACATTCTTCTGACGCCCTACATCAGCGAAGAGCACGACCAGGCCCGCTTCAGCATCCGCATCCTGGAGACCTCCCCGGACCTGCGGCGGCAGGCATTGCTGGACCGCATTCGCACTCACCTCACCGAAGAGATGGGTTTTGAGGACGATCAGGTGAAGCTCACGGGCATGACGGTGATGTACAACAACATGCTGCAAAGCCTGTTCGATTCCCAGATCAAGACCATCGGCATTGTCTTCCTGGCCATCATGGTGATGTTCTTGATCCTGTTCCGGTCGATAAAGCTGGCGCTGATCGGCATGGCCCCCAACCTGATCGCGGCGGGGTCGGTGCTGGGCCTGATGGGCTGGCTGGGCATTCCGCTGGATATGATGACGATCACGGTGGCGGCGATTACGGTGGGCATTGCGGTGGACGACACTATTCACTATATCCACCGTTTCAAGACGGAATTCGAGAAAGATGGCGACTACCTCGCCACCATGCACCGCTGCCACCGCAGCATCGGGCAGGCGATGTTCTTTACCTCGCTGACGATTATTACCGGGTTTTCGATCCTGGTGCTGTCGAATTTCATCCCGACCATCTACTTCGGGTTGTTCACGGGATTTGCCATGTTCATGGCTTTGGTGGGGGCGCTTACGTTGTTGCCTCGGCTCATCTTGCTGGTTAAGCCGTTTGGCGCACGGGCGAGTTTCTGAAAGCCCCCCTCTCCGCAATGCTTAAGCACGAAATCACAGGCTATAAATGAGAAAACCGCCAAGGCCATAAGCCAAGGCGGTTTTCCAAGCTCCAGACACGAACCCAGAAGGCAGCAGTTGGAGCTACCGGCGCTTACTGCATACCTTTCTGCTGCTGCCGCTGCATCTGACGCTGCTGTTGCATCTGCTGCTGCATTTGCTGCATACGCTTGTTCAGCTCATCGCGCTGCTCTTCGGTAAATACTGCATCAACCTTCGCCTGCATCAGGGTGGACATGGCTGTCATCTCGCCAGTGACGTCACCAAGCTCTTCCGCTTTTTCACGAATCGCATCTTCGTCGAAATCCGGCTTGATTTGGGCCTGGATCTGCTGCTGCAGTTGCTGGGCTTCGCCCTGAAGCTCCTGAATCTCAGCCTGCATCTCTTCAATGATGCCGCGAATTTCTTTCTGCTGGTCTTCACTCAGGCCAACCATCTGAGCCAGCTGATCAACCTGGTCCGGCTGCCCACCAGATTGCTGCGCCATCGCCGGAGAGGACAGCCCGATAGCAATCAGGGCAATTCCGAACAGTTTCACGAGCTTCATAGAAATCTCCACTAATCGATTATTTAAGTCGCTTTCGGTTTTCGAGCCCTACACCCTAAATCAAAACAACCGGGTATTTCACCCCGAACCCCCTTCTTTTTGTACATACTTCACACCCTCACATGCCTCAGCTCCCACCATGGGCGGGTTGAGAGAAATGTGAAAATTTAGTCATTACCGTCCATAATGGCGCCGTTCAGCCACTTCAGGAGTATCAACCATGGCCATTAACTGGTTTCCAGGGCACATGCACAAGGCCCGCAAGGAAATCAAAAAGGTAATGCCCCAGATGGATCTCATTATCGAGGTCGTGGATGCGCGCCTGCCGTTCAGCAGCGAAAACCCGCTGGTCCCTGCCCTGCGCGGTGATACACCCGTCATTAAAGTACTCAACAAACGGGACCTGGCTGACCCGACCATTACCGAACAATGGCTCAGCTGGCTCGAAAAGGAACGTGGCGTGCGGGCCATCACCATGACCCACAACCAGCGTGCGGAAGCCCTCGATATACTGCGGCTGGCTGGTGAAATGACGCCGGATCATGATCGCCAGAAGCGGGCGTTGCGGGTGATGATCCTGGGCATCCCCAATGTCGGCAAGTCCACGCTGATCAACACCATGGCGGGCCGGCCGGCAGCCAAGACCGGGAATGAGCCCGCAGTAACCCGGGCGCAGCAGGCCATCAAGCTGCCCGACAACGTCCTGCTCTATGACACACCGGGGTTTCTCTGGCCCAAGCTGTCCCCGGAGGCCTGCGGATACCGTCTGGCCATTAGTGGCGCCATTCGCAGTGCGGTGATTGAGTTTGAGGACGTGGCGTTATTCGAAGCGGATTATCTGCTGGACGCGTATCCCGAACTGGCAATGGCGCGCTACGGGTTCGAAGAAAAGCCTCGAGACGGCCTGGCCCTGATGGACGGAATCGCGGCAAAACGGCGATTCCTGGGGAGAGGCGGCGTTCCGGACCTGCACAAGGTTTCGGAAATACTGCTCAACGAATTCCGCTCCGGAAAGCTCGGGCGAATTTCATTGGAGACACCCGCCATGGTGGAGCAAGAAGCCCGGGAAGAGGCTGAACGTCAACGCGAGAAATCAGACAAAGCCTGATCATCGAGACCACAACGGCATACGTTGAACCATCCCGCCGCCACATAGGCGGACGGCAGTGCGTCGAACATATCACGTGCCGTGCGAACCAGATGGGGCTGATCATAGAATCCAGCCTCAGTCGCCAACCGGGAGACGGATATACCCGGCTCCCAGAACGCCAATGCGCGGTTGATCTTCAGGTGCAGAAGATAGCGGCGCAGCGGCACGCCCGTTTCCTGACGAAACAGATGAGTCAGCCGTGACGAGGACAGCCCGACACTTTGAGCCAGAGAGTTCAGCTCCAGGCGATCCGGCAGCTCCGCCCTCAGTTTCCCGCAAATAGCCGCTATACGGTCGTCCAGTGCAACGGGCGCGTGCCCGCTCTGAGAAGCTACCCTTGCCAACGCGCCGGCCATGGCCTCGCAGTCTGTCTCTTCGGGATCAGGCAGATCCACACCGGTCAAGGAAAGATCCGTGGAGGCCATGCCTGCCGTAACGTATTTCAGGGACCGCCAGTAAACGCTGTCGGGATCGAGCTGGGCGATCCAGATTCTGGCCTCCCCGGGCTCCAGTGCCTGGGGAACATCAGGGGCTACGATGGCGGCGCGGGTTTCCCGCCATTCACCGTCCACAGCCAGCCGAAAGGGACGGTCGAGCCCCACCAGCAAGGAAGCGCTAATGTGGCGATGGGAGCGGTTGGGCATTAATTGCCCGAGTACCTGCCAGTGATCCTGCCACAAAAATACGGTGCCCTTGTGGTCCTGATCGCTGGTTGGCCTTTTAAGGGGCGGAGCCTGCATGGCGCTACACTCAACTCTGCATTTCCCTGCAAGCATACCTCAAGCCGCCTTGATTCAGTGACTCTGAGGCTGACGCCCACCGTTATGGCCACTTTGGGGGCCACTCTGGGCATAGGGCACCGGTATTCCCAGCTTCGCCGCAAACTCGATGCTAACGAAGATCGGCCCGATCAGCAGGAACACAAGGTCTTCCACAAACGACGGCTTCTTGCCTTCAATTTTATGGCCGACCACCTGGACCGCCCAGGCAACGATCCAGACCACAAGACTGGCCCAGAACAGGGACAGACCACTGACCAGCACACTGTGTATGGCCCACAAAGACAGTACAAACCAACCCGCCATCAATACGAATACCCAAAGCGACAGGCGCAGATAGACGATACCCGACAAGCCCGCGAGAATCGTGGCACCGTTGACCCAATACGCCCCAGAGCCAGAAAGGCCAAACCAGCTCCCTACCGGTATCAGCCAGAACAATCCCAGTGTTGATATCAGGATTGCCGGAACGCAGGCAATATGGACCCACTGGTTGACGGTGTTCTGATGGCTGTCGCCGTAGTCATGCAGAAATTGAGACAGTGAACGCACGGTGGATCTCCCTCGGGTTATTGTTGATAAACGGCATCTTACCAACGTCCATGATCGCCGCCTTGTACGTAACGGCTATGCCGGCTCGCCTGGCCTCTTCTGGCACCTTACCAAGGTCAAATATCGCCGCAGCGCCAAAGCGCCTAGACTGATGGTTATAATCAAAGACAGAGGGGATCGGCCCGGTTTGCGGTGCAGGCCCTGCTAAGGAGGAAAGTATGAGACGAGTTGTGGTTACCGGTATGGGCATTGTTTCCTGCCTTGGCAACTCCACGGATGCGGTGCTGGAAAGCCTCAGGGCCGGCAAATCGGGCATCCGGTTTAATGAAACCTATCGTGACATGGGCTTCCGCAGCCAGGTGGCAGGTTCCGTTGATGTGGACACGTCGGTCATCGACCGTAAGACCCGACGCTTCATGGGCCAGTCGGCGATGTACAGCTACCTTGCCATGGAGCAGGCCATTGCGTCCTCACAGTTGACGGACGATCTGGTCTCCAATGACCGTACTGGCCTGATTGCTGGCTCCGGCGGCGCGTCCAGCGCCAGCCAGGTGGAGGCCGTCGACATCATGCGTGAGAAAGGCGTCAAACGCATCGGGCCCTACATGGTGCCACGGATCATGACCAGTACCGTGTCGGCCTGCCTGGCCACGGCCTTCAAAATTCGCGGTGTGAACTACTCCATGTCGTCTGCCTGCGCCACTAGCGCCCACTGTATTGGCCACGCTGCGGAGCAGATCCAGTCCGGCAAGCAGGACATTGTATTCGCCGGCGGTGGCGAAGAGGAGGACTGGAGCCTGACCATGCTGTTCGACGCCATGGGCGCGCTCTCCACCAAGTACAACGATGCTCCGGAAACCGCATCCAGGCCCTTCGACGCCGGCCGTGACGGGTTCGTCATTGCTGGCGGTGGCGGAATGGTGGTGATGGAAGAGCTGGAGCATGCCCTCAAGCGCGGCGCCCCCATCATTGCCGAGCTGACCGGTTATGGCGCGACATCCGACGGGCATGACATGGTCGCTCCTTCTGGAGAGGGCGCCATGCGTTGCATGCAACAGGCGCTGTCCACGGTTGAGGCGCCGGTGGATTACATCAATGCGCACGGCACCAGCACGCCAGTGGGCGATGTGGCGGAAATGAAGGCCGTACGGAACGTCTTCGGTGACAACGTACCGCAGATTTCATCCACCAAATCCCTGTCCGGCCACTCTTTGGGCGCATCGGGTGTTCATGAAGCGATCTATTCACTGATCATGCTGCAAAACGGATTTATCGCGGGCACCAAGAACCTGACAAACCTGGATGACACCATTTCCGGCATGCCGGTCGTGGGGCCTGATTCCAAAGCGGCGCCACTGAATACGGTGATGTCCAACAGCTTCGGGTTCGGTGGCACCAATGCCTCATTGGTATTCGGAAAAGTCTGACTCCCTGACGACCCTAGCTTGTGGGTTCGTCAGTAAGTTCCTTGCCGCCGTTCAGGGACAGCAGCTCCAGCTCCTCGGCCAATCCCGAGCGCCACGGGAGCTGCTTTACGCCAAAGGTGTTGCGGATCTTGGTGCAGATCATGGTGGCGTTCGCGGGCTCCAGGGTTGCCCATGCGGGCGTTTCATCCACCACCCGGATACCATCGGGGATGCCCCTCAAACCGGTTATTGCAAGCCCCAACTCATAGAGCGAGATATCTTCCGCACCGGCGTACTGATAGGTGCCCCACACCTCAGCGCCACAGTCGATCTGCTGGACAATCGCGGTAATCACCCGGGCAAGATCACTGACTGTCACGGGTTGGCCACGGCATTTGCCGGGTAGTTTGATGGTGTCGGACTCTGCGGCAACGGACTGCACCTTGCGGACAAAACGCCCCAGGCTCCAGCCCGTCCTCAAAATAATGTGCCGCGGCAACAACGTTCTCAGCGCCTGCTCGCATTCCCATTGCCAGTTACCCAGCTCGTTACAGGGCTGACCGGGATTGGAGGCAATGTACGCACTCTGCTTTCGGCCGTCGAACACGTAGGAAGACGACAACTGCAACAACGTGATATTGCGCTCACAGGCATGCTCCGCCAGCGCCACGGGCAACGAAAACGACGCCTTGTGAGCCAATTCGGGGTTCTTTTCCGCACTTTCAGGGTCCGCAAGCCAAAGCGCGTTCACGATCAAGTCGGTATCGTCGGGAACCCAGCCTTCCAGCGCCGAAAGATCCGCAGTTTCAAGCTCGCTGATCAGCAACGGGCTGACATGGAGCGAGGTGTTCCTCAAACGCTCCAGCAATACCCGCCCCAACGGGCCATAATCATGAACAACAAGAACGTGCACGAGCGCTCACCACCTCCGATTTCTATCTTCGCAACGGGTAACAGTACCGTTGCCACTTCATCTGTATACTGATGTATGTCTTCACCACACTGTAATCGTTCCCACAGCTTGTTGGAACGCGTACCCGGGATATCACTGATATGACGGGCACCCGATACCGTTAGAGCCAATGGCACGCAAAGTACACCTCATAGAATACGTGTCGGAGTACTGAGCAGACCTGACGAGCATACAACAACAGGACCCTACATGCTGAAACAACAAAGCCATATCGTTGCCCCCATCCCGGATGAACTCCGCACCCGCGCACTTTATACCGTCAACGAGCTCCGGGAGCGGGGAAAGGCGGACAAGATAGCCATCGACAAACTGTTCGAACTGATTGTCGAGATGACCGACAACGGTCTGGATTTCTTTTTCCTGGAACCCCTGCGCCGGCTGAATGCCAGCAGCATGCTGATGGGTATGGCCAGAATGGGCATCAGCAGCATGCTCAAAGGCAGCAAGATGGTCGTCCATAAAGTCTTGAAGAAACTGGACGACCGCAGCCTGGCCGCGATTCTCGACTTCATCGAGGAAATCATCCACGAGCCGGAACCCGCTGCTTCCTGACCACCTACCCTGCTGCAGCGTTGCCAGAATCCTCGTACAGCCTGGGCACCCGGGCTGTAATTCCCGTCAGCAGTTCGTAGCCAATAGTACCGGCGTGTTGCGCCACTTCATCCACACTGACATGCCGCCCCCAGAGTTCCACCGAGTCGCCAGGACAGGCGTCAGGGGCACCCGTCAGGTCCACGGCCAGCATGTCCATGGACACCCTGCCAATCAGGCGTATGCGATTACCGCCGACCCACGCTGGAGTGCCTGTACCGGCATGGCGAGGATAGCCATCACCATAGCCAGCGGCCACAATTCCCATTCGTGTCTCCCGGGTCGCGGTCCAGGTATAGCCATAGCCCACGGACTCTCCCGGTTTTAGGGTTCGCACTGCAGTCAAAGGGGCTTCCAGTGTCATCACCGCTTCCAGTCCCAGCTCCGGGCCCGTCTTGCCCATGGTCGGGGAGGCGCCATAAAGCATGATGCCGGGACGGGTCCAGTCGAACGACGGCTGGGCGGGGAGAAAATGGGCGGCGGAATTTGACGCACTTTTCTCAAGTTTAGGCCAGTCCACCACTGCTTCACTGAATATCCGTGTCTGCTGGTCAGTGTCATCGCGGGAGATATCGTCCGCACAGGCAAAGTGCGTTACGAAACCCGCCACCTTCTCCGCCGCGGCAATGGTATCCAGTCGTGCCATAACATCGGCCAGTACGCTCGGCGCGAAGCCAAGCCGATTCATGCCGGTATTCACTTTTACCCAGACCGTCGGCGTCTCACCAGCCTGCGCCAGCCAGTCCAACTGGTAGCCACTGTGGACCACCACTTCAAAACCTTCGCGAACACAAGTCGCGACATCCTCGGCGCTGTGCATGCCCTGCAACAACACCACAGGATGATCAACTCCGGCCTCCCGAATCGCCAGGGCCTCTTCCAGACAGGCAACGGCAAACTTGGGGGCGTCGCTCGCCAGGGCCCGTGCGACTTCACGGATGCCATGACCATAGCCATCAGCCTTGATAACAGCCATTGCCCGGGCCGGGCTGGCCAGCCGGCAGGCGAGGCGATAGTTGTGGCGGAGTGCACGGGTATCAATACGGGCAACGGTCTTCCGTGGCATTAATAATCCCCGCCGTAATCGCCGTGGGCCAGATCCTCGAACTTGGTGTACTTGCCGATGAAGGCCAGTCGCACAGTACCAATGGGGCCGTTACGTTGCTTACCGATGATGATTTCGGCAATGCCCTTGTCGGAGGTGTCCTCGTTGTAGACCTCATCCCGATAGACAAACATGATGACGTCCGCATCCTGCTCGATGGCGCCGGATTCCCGCAGATCCGAGTTGACCGGGCGCTTGTTCGGCCGCTGCTCCAGACTCCGGTTCAGCTGCGAAAGCGCCACGACCGGGCAACTGAGTTCCTTGGCGATCCCTTTCAGGGAACGGGAGATCTCGGAAATCTCGGCGGTCCTACCCTCGGTGTTTCCGGGCACCCGCATCAACTGGAGGTAATCCACCATGATCAGGCCAAGCTTGCCTTCGTTCTCCCGGGCAATACGACGAGCCCGGGAACGCATTTCGGTTGGGCTCAGGCCAGGTGTGTCGTCGATATAGAGCGGCTTGTCTTTCAGCAGACTCACCGCGGATGTCAGTCTGGGCCAATCGTCTTCTTCCAGCTTACCGCTACGAATCCGGCTCTGATCAATACGCCCCAGGGACGACAGCATACGCATGACCAGCGCATCCGCCGGCATCTCCATACTGAACACCAGAATCGGCGCACCGGTGCTTATCAACGCATTCTCGACGATGTTCATGGCAAAGGTGGTCTTACCCATGGCCGGTCGCCCCGCCACGATCAACAGATCCGAGGGCTGCATCCCCGACGTCCACTCATCCAGGTCCTTGAAGCCCGTTGTCAGACCCGTTGTAGTCTCGCCGGACTCGAACAGTTCCTCAATGCGACTGAGGGCCTTGGTGAGAATCGGGTTGATAGCCTGGGGGCCGGAGCCTTCCTTGACCCGAGATTCGGCGATCTGGAAGACATTACGCTCGGCTTCGTCCAGGATCTCGTTGCTGTTCCGGCCCTGGGGATTAAACGCCGAATCGGATATCTCGCCGGACACCTGCACCAGTTGTCGCAGGATAGAGCGCTCCCGCACAATCTCGGCATAGGCGCGGATATTGGCGGCACCGGGGGTTTTCTCGGCCAGTTCTGCCAGATAGGAAAGTCCACCCGCGTCTTCGATATCACCGGCACGCTCCAAGAATTCGGTCAGCGTGACAACATCAAGCGGTTCGCTCTCGCCCGCCAGTCGCTCGGCTGCACCAAAAATGAGGCGGTGATCCTGACGGTAAAAGTCGCCAGCGGAAATGATCTCCGAGATCTCATCAAATCGGCGGTTGTCCAGCATCAGGCCACCAAGCACCGCCTGTTCGGCCTCCACTGAATGAGGTGGAACCTTGATTCGGCTGGTCTCAGGGTCGCTGTTTACCGGTTTGAAATTCGGGTTGGCCATGGAAACGTCTTCGTCTGGGCATCACATCCGTGACAGTTTACGGGGATTGTCGATGCGATGGGAGAGCTACGGAAAACACAAATCATACACCAGAAAGCAACAGGCCCGGAATCCACCTGAATGGATTCCGGGCCTGTTATGGCTGCCACCGGATAGTAACCCGATGTTCAGACTAAACCGTCAATTTACTCGGCTACAACAGCCAGGTTAATGTGAACGGTTACGTCAGAGTGCAGCTGAAGCTCGATCTCGTACTCGCCAACCACGCGCAGCGGGCCTTCGGGCAGACGAACTTCACTTTTCTCAACTTCAGTACCAGTGGCGGTAATCGCATCTGCGATGTCACGCACGCCGATGGAGCCGAACAGCTTGCCTTCTTCACCAGCCTTGGAGGTGATGGTGACTGAGGCGCCTTCCAGAGCTTCGCCACGAGCCTGGGCCGCAGCCAGCTTTTCAGCTGCCGCTTTCTCCAGCTCTGCACGGCGCTCTTCGAACGCTTTCAGGTTGTCAGCGGTTGCCGCAACAGCCTTGCCATAAGGCAGCAGAAAATTACGACCGTAACCGGCCTTTACCTTGACCTTGTCACCCAGTGAACCAAGGTTTGCTACTTTTTCGAGCAGAATAACATCCATCTCGTTAACCTCTTCGTGCTTTATTCAGCCGGGCCGGAGGGCTTCATTCGCCTCCGGATGTCCAGCCAGCTATCCACAAAAGCCAGAACTACCAACAGAATCATCAGGCTTGGACCAAGCAGTACCAGCGCCAGGTAGAACAACACCAACCACTGACCACTCAGATTTTTACGACCGACCACGCCATGAACCAGGGCCAGGCCCGCCACAAACAGCGGCAAACCTCCAACCCAGCCCAGCAACATGGAATTCAACCCGAGAACGGGCCCCGCCACCATGGTAATCACACAAATAACCGCGATTGCCGGTGACAGCCGGAGCGAGTGAAACTCGGTCCGGAATCCGCCTGGGTTGTACAACCCGGCCTGCCAGGATCTCGCCAGCATGGTCATGCACACCCCGATTACCAGGTAGGTGCCCGCCATGCTCGCATTCATGGTTTGCCGAATGACTGTTTCCAGCTCACTGCCAAGACTACTGGCGATTTCGGCGTTGTACTCTTCGTAAAATCTCACCCCGGCCTGCACCAGATCGTTCAACAGATCCGGGTACACCAAGGGCAACATCAAGCCTGTCACAATCCCCAGGAAACTGCCTGCGAGCAGCGCCTTCTCCCAGGACAGGGTTGTTCTCAGGATGGACGCCATTAACATTGCCTGAAGCAACACCACCAGTGCCGTCGGGTCCTGCCCGAACCAGCTCCAGCCGAGTGCCGGAAGCAATGCCCAGAGGCCGATACTAAGCCCCTGGCTGATACCCAGTCTGAGAATGACCAGGCCAATAACCGCCGCACCTATCCAGAACAACAAGGGTATTGCAGTCGTAACTGCTGCCACCCCGCCTGCCTGCAAAGGACCGCGCATTACAAACTGTGCCAGTGCACGCATGGTCCCGGGTCCTGTTTATTCTGTTACTTAGTTATCGTGGCTGTCCGAATACGGCAGCAGTGCCAGGTAGCGGGCACGCTTGATAGCGGTAGCCAGCTGACGCTGATAACGTGCTTTGGTGCCGGTGATGCGGCTGGGCACGATTTT
>PBRG01000127.1 GCA_002726615.1 Marinobacter sp. | reverse complement strand
CCTGACAGCTTCGGTCGCTTTGACGTCGAGGCCCCGGCTGGGGCTGTGGGCGAGGACAAGTTTAGGGGGATGACTGAACTCCCGGGCGATGACCAGCTTTTGTGCGTTCCCTCCGGAGAGCAGTGCCGATTTCTGTTTCAGCGAACGAACACCCTGGACATCGAATTGTCGAACGGCTTCCGCCGCGTCTGCTTCGATGGCTCCGGTTTTGAGATACCAGAACGGGCCATATCGTCCGGAATGGATGTCGCCCAAGGCAAAGTTGTCAGCGATAGAGAGCGGGCCGGCAAGAGCAGAACCATAACGGTCTGCAGGGATGGCGGCGACGCCGATGGCGCGGCGCCGGGCTGCATCGAAGTCGGCCAGATCGCCTTCGCCGATCAGCTTCATGGTGCCTTCGACACCCTCTGGAATGCCCATCAGGGCGTTGGCCAGTTCGCTCTGGCCGTTCCCGCCGACGCCGGCGATACCGTATATTTCCCCCTTGTTCAGGGTCAGGTCCAGGCCATTCAGGGCCCGGTGGTCACCGGTGCTGGTGAGACCCTTGACGTTCAAATAAGGCTCACCAGATGTCCGTTCCTCTACAGGAATCCTCTGCTCCGGTGCTGATTCGCCGACGGTCAGCTTCACCAGTTCATCCACGGATACCGAATCCGGCTTCAGGCTTTTGATGGTTCGGCCCGAACGCATAATGGTGACCTGATCGGCATAGCGCAGCACGTCGTTCATTTTGTGGGTTACAAGGATGACAGCAGCGCCCTCATGGGCGAATCCCCGCACGGTCGTGAGCAGGTTTTCGGCTTCTTCTTCGGTAAGCACGGCGGTAGGCTCATCCAGAATCAGTATCTTGGCGCCGGCCAGAAGTACTTTAAGAATTTCCACGCGTTGCTGTTCTGCGATGGAGAGTTGATCAATGCGGGCGTCGGGATCAATCCTGAACCCGATGCGCTCGGCCATGGCACGGATGTCGTCAGACACCCGGCGTAGGCGTTCCCGATAAAGCCCGCTGGCCTGGATATGACCCAGGTTCAGCAGGATATTCTCGGCAACGGTGAAGGGAGTCACCAGTTTGAAGTGCTGGTGAACCATTCCGATGCCGAGTTTGGCGGCTTCTTTCGGGCCTTTCAGTTTTACTGGGTTGTCGTCGATGAACAGCGATCCGCCTTCGGGACCATAGAGGCCGGCCACGATGTTCATCAGGGACGACTTGCCGGCTCCGTTTTCGCCGAGCAGGGCGTGAACTTCGCCCCACCTGGCGGTGAAGTCAGCGTCGGACAGGGCCTTGAAACCGTCGAAGGTCTTGCTGACGCCGCTCAGCTGGATCGCGTTCTGTGTACTCATTGCTGGGTAATCACTCCGTCAACAAACCAGTCCATCTGCCACAGGGCGCCATCGGATACGACTTCGCCTTCTGCTGCGCGAACGGTGCCGTTCTGGTCTTTCAGCGGGCCGGCATAGACCTGTAGTTCACCATTCATCAGCTTCTCGCGGGCCGCCATAATCTTGGCTTCTTCTTCCTCATCAACGTTCGGCCCACAGCAGGCGATGTCGGTACCGCCTTCTTTCATGGACAGCAGCGCTCCATGGGGGGCTGGTACCCAGTTGCCGGCGATGATTTTTTCCAGTTCGTTCTTCAGGAAGCGATCCCAGACCCAGACTGACGAACAAACCGTAGCCTTCGGTGCGAACTCGCGGAAATCACGATGGTGACCTGTGCCGTAGACGCCATTTTCCTGGGCAACCAGTTGCGGTGTCGGGGTGTCTACGTGCTGGCCGATGACATCGGCGCCCTGATCGATCAGGGCCTTGGTTGCGGAGCGCTCTTTGGTGGGGTCATTCCAGGCGCCGGTATAGACCACGGTGACGGTTGCATCGGGGTTCATTTCACGGGCACCCATGGCGTAAGCATTGATGGTCCAGTTCACAACACCGAACGGGTTGGCAGCGACGAAACCGAGCTTGCCGGATTCAGACGCTGCGCCGGCTGCCATGCCACAAAGGTACTGGCTCTCGTAGGTACGGCCGTAGTAAGACAGCAGGTTGGGGCCGTTGGTGGTGCCAGAACCGTTCAGGAAGGCGACGTCCGGATAGTCTTCAGACAATGATTTGAATGTATCGGAGTAACCGAAAGCGGTACCGATAATAATGTTGGCGCCACGTTTGATAAAACGCTCGACGGCCGGCCGGATGGCCGAGGCAGATTCAGGAACGCTTTCCACGTACTGAATCTTGATGTCCAGTTCATCCTCCAGGCGCTGACGGGCTTCATCAAAAGCCTGAGTCCAGCCGCCGTCATTGGTCGGAGAGATATAGAGCATGGCGATCTTTGGGTCACTCTTGAGAGTGAAGCCTTCGGCGTGAGCGGTGTTCAATAGGCCCAGGAAACCGGCCAGTGCAAAGCAGGCACTGAATATGAGTTTTTTCATGTTGGTACTTCCTTTGGTTGGGAGAAACGGCTCTACATCATGTGATTGATTCGGAAAACGTTACCTTCCGGGTCCAGCATTACAGCCTGGTACCAGTTGTAATAGGTGGTGTAGGGCTCTTTGATGAGCGTTGCACCAGAGGTGAGAGCTTTGGGAACGTACTCGTCCACCTCTTCCTTGCTGTCCACATCAATGTTCAACAGGAACTTGCAGCCTTTTGTGTCCGAGTAATCATCGAGCTTGAGCAGTTCGTAGGCATCCAGCGCATTGAAACCGATGCAGGAGCGCCCCGTGTCCAGGCCGCGGAAGATGGGTGAACGGATCTCCGGAATTTCCTTGAATCCGAACAGATCCCGGTAAAAAACACTGAGGGCTTCTATATCTTTGGCGAAAACATTGACGTAAGAGAGCGTCCCCATATCAAGCCACCTCCTGGGTGCCACCAAAGGTTGTCTGTTTGACGAATTTGGATTTCAGGTGGTCACCGGAGCTGACAGCCGGGTATTTGCCTTTGCCAGCTTCGTCCAGACAACTGGGCAGACATTCGATCATGGCGTCGTAGTTTGGCTGGTGGAAAAAGACAATGGACTGGCGCGGCTCGGCGGTCTTGGCGTCCAGCGGCGGATTGACAACACGGTGGAGGGTCGAGATCCACTGGTCATTGGTCCATCGCATCATGAGGTCGCCAATATTGACCGCGAAACTGCCCTCCACATAGGGCACGCTGACCCACTCCCCGTTCTGGTTGCATACCTGCAAACCACCCGGTGAGTTGTCGGGTTTGACAATGGTCAGGCTGCCATAGTCGGTATGGGCCCCTGCACGCATCTGGCCAGCTTCAATGTTTGTCCCCATGTTGGGGTAGCTGAGGGTGCGCAGCATGCTGATTTCTTTGTCGATCTTGTCGTCGAAGAAATGCTCGTCCAGCTTGAGGGAGAGGGCAAAAATACGCATCAGCGAACGGGCCAGGTCGCTCATGGCATCGAAATAGTCTGAGTAGGCTTCTTTGAAGCCTTCAATGGTTTCCGGCCACACATTCGGCGCAAAGTGAGGGCCTGCGGCGGCGCCCCGGTGGTACTCGTCGTCCGGTACGTCTGTGGGCCCGATGGAAAAGGATTCTTTCAGGTCTCCCGGCGCGGCTTCTTCCATCGAATAGGACAGGCTTTCTTCGGCAATGGCACTATAACCGCGCACCATATCAGGGCTGGGACGATCCACTTTCCGCTTTTCGATCATGGGCTGGTTGAAAAACTTGCGGCTCAGTGAATAGACGCGATCCACCAGTTCGCTGGGAATTCCGTGGTTGGTGATGACCAGGAAACCAATATCCTTACAGGCCCTGTCGACCTCCTTCGCCACCTGGGCCTTCCCTTCAGGGGTGCCTTCGAAGTAAGGGGCAAGGTCGATCGTTGGTACGTGTTGCAACTGCATGGCACAACCTCCTTCAATTCAGTTTTGCGAGAAGGGCCCGGATAAAAAACAAAGGAGTCGTTCTCGCTCGCTGATTGACGTAGCAGCAAGCGTGCCATTTTTCGATTTTGTTAAAAAAACAATCAGTTAGTGGTTTATGAAAAATTGACCCGGATCAAATGGTCTAAATTAGAGCGTATGGTTCTACTTTGAGCCCAAATTAGGGGCAGGAGAGTTTCGGGGAACGAGCTGCTCTCCGATCAGCGGGGGCGGACGCCGTTAAGAATGATGGTTTCGAGGCTACTGAGGGTTTCCTGAAAGAAGCCCGGATCTTCCAGCGTTTTCCCGGCAACGGCTTCTACCTGTACGCGAAAGTCGGCGTAGTGCTGGGTGGTCGCCCATAGCGAAAAAACCAGGTGGTAAGGCTCTACGGGCGCCAGTTTGCCCTGATCAATCCAGGTCTGGATAACCTCTATTTTGTTCTCGACCAGATCGTGCAGTGGCTGTTGCAGTTCGGTCAGCATTAACGGCGCGCCCTGCATGACTTCCATGCAGAACAGTCGGGATTCGGCGGGGTGGTCCCTCGAAAACTCCAGCTTGACCCGAACGTAGTCCCTGATGGCCTCTATAGGATCCTGCTCGACCGTGAATGCCCGCAGCGGTTTGAGCCATAAATCCAGAAGCTCTCGAAGTACGCTGACGTAGAGCTCTTCTTTACTGCTGAAGTAATAGAAGAGGTTGGTTTTGGATACATCGGCCTGAAGTGCAATCTGGTCGATACTGGCGCCGTGCAATCCGTATTTCGAGAAGGTGCTTAGCGCAGCATCCAGAATAGTTGCCCGTTTCTTCTCGCTATTGCGCATTCTTCTATTGAGCGCCGCAGCGGAGGGAACCCGCTGTGGCTTCCGTTTGCCCTCGCTGGCTGTTTCCTTGCCCTTTCTGATGACGCTCACGTAGTTCTCCGCTGGATTGACCGGACGCTCATTCTAGCACCGGATTTCTCGGTGAATAGGTCTTTTAGATGCGATCAGCCGGTTTGCCCCAAAAACGCCCGCAGTGCACAAACCGAGTGCTCTATTTCAGACCAAATGGTCTGAAATTATTAAGTGAAAAGTTGCAGGTAATTGATTTGTAATAATAAAAAGCATTATGGCCGACATTATGCATTGCTGTTGGGGAACGTGAGTCACAGGTGGTGGCCCGAGTGCGCCATCAGACCGGAAACATCAAGGAGAACCCCATGAGCGAACAGATGAATATCGGCGTCTTCATTCCCATCGGCAACAATGGTTGGCTGATCTCGAAGAACGCGCCTCAGTACATGCCGACGTTCGAGTTGAACAGGGAGATTACCCAGAAAGCAGAGGGCTACGGCTTCGACTTCGCGCTGTCGATGATCAAGCTGCGCGGGTTCGGCGGTGAAACTGAATTCTGGGAGCACAATCTGGAGTCGTTCACCTTGATGGCGGGCCTTGCTGCAGTCACCAGCAAAATCCAGTTATTCGCCACTGCGGCAACACTGACCATGCCGCCGGCCATCGTTGCTCGTATGGCCTCCACCATTGATTCCATCTCCAATGGTCGTTTCGGGGTGAACCTGGTGACGGGCTGGCAGAAACCGGAATACTCCCAGATGGGGCTATGGCCGGGCGATGAATTCTTCGGCTCCCGCTATGAGTATCTTGGTGAATATGCCCAGGTGCTGCGGGATCTCTGGGCGACTGGCCACAGTGATTTCAAAGGCGAGCACTTCCAGATGGATGATTGTCGTGTTAGCCCCGTACCGCAGGCCGACATGAAAGTTATTTGTGCCGGGCAGAGTGAGGCCGGGATGGCGTTTACCGCCAAATATGCCGATTACAACTTCTGCTTTGGTAAAGGGGTGAACACGCCAACTGCCTTTGCGCCAACCGTTGAGCGCCTGGTTAAGGCTACCGAAGAAGCCCAGCGGGAGGTCAGTTCCGTCGCCCTGTTCATGCTGATTGCCGACAAAACTGATGAAGCGGCGCGGGCCAAGTGGGAATCCTACAAGGAAGGTGTCGATGAAGAGGCGGTGGCCTGGCTCGGTGAACAGGGTGCCGCGGACAAGAAGTCCAAATCCGATACCAACATCCGTCAGATGGCAGATCCGACGTCCGCAGTGAACATCAATATGGGCACCCTGGTAGGTTCCTACGAGAGTGTCGCTCGGATGCTGGATGAAGTAGGTACGGTTGAGGGTGTCAGTGGCGTAATGCTGACCTTTGACGATTTCGTTCAGGGCATTGAGGACTTCGGCAAGTACATTCAGCCGCTGATGAAAACGCGGGTACATATCAACCAGGAACTGGAGCAGGCCGTATGAACATCGAAACGGAGCAATCGGGCTACATCCTGAATACCGGCGCGGAACCTGTTCTGGAATTGCCGGGAAAACCGGAAGCCCTGAATGTCCGCGCCAGTGAGTCGGCGCTGGTCGTGGTGGATATGCAGAACGCGTATTCCACGATCGGAGGTTATCTGGACCGGGCCGGCTTCGACGTTTCCACAACCGGACCTGTCATCCAGCAGATCAAAAAGGCGATCGCTGTGGCGCGGGCGGCAGGCATTCCGGTGATTTTCTTCCAGAACGGCTGGGACCCAGAGTACGTTGAAGCTGGTGGCCCCGGTTCCCCGAACTGGTACAAATCCAATGCCCTGAAAACCATGCGTAAGAAACCGGAACTCAATGGCAGCCTTCTTGCCAAGGGTACCTGGGACTATGATCTGGTGGAGGAACTTCAGCCACAGCCCGGCGATATAGTCATACCCAAGCCCCGTTACAGCGGTTTCTTCAACACCTCGTTTGACAGCATTCTGCGCAGTCGGGGTATTCGCAACCTGATCTTTACCGGCATCGCGACCAACGTCTGTGTTGAATCGACCCTGAGAGACGGCTTTTTCCTGGAGTACTTCGGGGTGGTTCTGGCCGATGCCACGCACCAGGCTGGCCCGGAGTTCATCCAGCAGGCCGCGTTGTACAACATTGAAACGTTCTTCGGCTGGGTGTCCAGCACAGAAGATTTCTGCCAGACCTTCGGCGGCGCTACAGGCGACGCAGAAACAGCTCAAACTGAATCCACAGCTGCATAAAAGACGGAGATACACCATGCCAAAGACTTCCATTATTCCCGCAGGTTCAGGAAAACCGCTGGCTCCTTACGTCCCCGGCTCCATGGCCGATGGCGTTGTGTACGTTTCCGGGACTTTGCCGTTTGACAAGGACACCAACGTGGTTCACGTCGGCGACGCAGAAGCCCAGACCCGGCACGTACTGGAGATCATCAAAGGCGTTGTTGAAGCGGCGGGCGGAACCATGGACGACGTTACCTTCAACATGATCATGGTCACCGACTGGGACAACTACGCGGCGGTCAACAAGGTGTATGCCGAGTACTTTCCGGGAGAGAAACCGGCCCGTTATTGCATTCAATGTGGCCTGGTGAAGCCGGATGCATTGGTTGAAATCGCCAGTATTGCGCACGTAGGTAAATGATGACTGGTGCCGTAAGCTCACTTTATTGGGAAATCCATGGCCCGGCCGACGGTGAGCTCGTCGTGCTCAGTGCCGGGCTCGGTGGGTCAAGGAATTACTGGGCGGCTCAGTTGCCCGCTCTAACCAAGTATTATCGGGTGCTGGTCTATGACCATTTCGGCACCGGGCGCAGCCGGGGTGAAATCCCGGAGCTCTACACGGTTGAAGCGATGGCGGCAGAGCTTGGCGGGTTGCTGGAGGATCAGGTGTCCGGGCCGGTGCATTTCATTGGTCATGCACTGGGCGGGCTGATCGGTCTGGAGTTGGCGCGACGGTCGCCGGAGTTGGTTGCCAGCCTGCTGTTAATCAACGCCTGGTCAGAACCCAATGCGCATTCCCGGCGATGCTTCTCGGTGCGCAGGAAGTTACTGCTGAATTCCGGGCCTGAGGCGTATCTCGAAGCCCAGCCTCTGTTCCTGTACACGCCGGTATGGATAGCCGCCAACACTGAGTGGCTGGAGCAGGAGTCTTCTCATGCGTTGGCCAGTTTCCCGCCTCCGGCAAATGTTCTAAGGCGCATCGCGGCGCTTCTGGCCTGGCAACCGGCTGCGCAGGAGCTGGCCAAAGTGCGTGCAGAGACGCTCGTGCTTGCGACCCGTGATGACTCATTGGTGCCTTGGACCTGTTCCCAGAAGCTGGCGGCCCGTCTGCCAAATTCCAGCATTCGGCTTCTGCCCGAAGGTGGTCATGGGGTCAATGTCACAGAGGTTGAACGGTTCAATGAACTGATGCTCGATCACCTCAGGAAACATCGTTTGCCCGCAGCGGCGTTAACCACCCAGGAGGCCCTATGAGCCAACAACTTGATGAAAAGGCCCTCGGTCAACTGTTTACCGAGGCGCGCACCCACAATGGCTGGTTGGATCAGTCCATCCCGGAAGACACGCTCCGGGCGTTATACGACCTGGTGAAAATGGGCCCGACATCTGCAAACTGCAGCCCGGCTCGATTTGTGTTTGTCAGAAGTGCCGCTGGAAAGGAGAAACTGGCGCCCTGTCTGTCCAGCGGTAACCTGGACAAGACAATGAGTGCTCCGGTCACGGTGATCGTGGCTTATGACGAAGAGTTTTACGAGCGACTGCCCGAGTTGTTTCCCCATGGCGATGCTCGAAGCTGGTTTACCAGCAGCCCCGAAATGGCTTACGAAACTGCATTTCGTAACAGTTCAATGCAGGCTGCCTACCTGATACTGGCTGCCCGGTCGCTGGGCCTGGATACCGGGCCAATGTCCGGCTTTGATCCTGGCAAGGTCAATGAGGCGTTCTTCGCTGGGAATACGTGGAAAGTCAATCTTCTGATCAACCTTGGCCACGGCAATCCGGACAAGGTCTATGGCAGATTGCCTCGCCTGGAATTCGACAACGCTTGCCGACTGGCATAAGGAGAGAATGATGAAATCTCAACCGCAACTTCGTGAGGTGCTCACCATGCCGCCGCTCGTGGACAAGCAGTCGTTCCGCAATGCCATGTCCACCCTGGCCGCAGCCGTCAATGTTGTCACTACCGATGGGCCGGGTGGTCGAGCGGGATTCACTGCTACGGCTGTCTGCAGCGTTTGCGACGAGCCGCCTACCCTGTTGGTGTGCCTGAACCGTGGCGCATCGGTGTACGACGCCTTCCGGCAGAATGACAGCATCTGCGTCAACACGCTGGCTGATCACCAATCCGATTTATCGAATCTGTTCGGCAGCAAAACGACCATGGAACAGCGCTTTGCCGGCGCAACCTGGAGCACCGCGGTCACCGGCGCACCGGTATTGGAAGAGGCGCTGGTGAGCTTCGACTGCACCGTGAGCAAGCGGGTAAGTGTGGGTACTCACGACATTCTGTTCTGTGAGGTCGCGAACGTCCGCCATCAGGATGATATCGGTGGTCTGGTCTACTTTGATCGGGGTTACCACCGTCTGAAAAGCGAGTGACGGGGTCTCTTGCTGTCCGGTAACCGACCGCCCGGACAGCATGGAACGTTAAGCCATCAGTTGTTCCGCCATCCGGTTCTGTTCTTCAATGATGTGAGGCAGGGAACGGGTCAGCAGGTGGCCCTCTTCTATCACCACACGACCATTGATGATGCTCCATTGCACGCGCGGTGGTGTGCAGAACACCAGCGAGGCCAGTGGATCGCTCTGGCCGCCGGCCATGGCAATATCATCGGTGCGAAAAGCCACGATGTCCGCGCAGTAGCCCGGCTGAATTCTGCCCAGGGCATCCCCCCGGCCGAGCACTTCCGCGCCACCACGGGTAGCGATCCGCAGCGCTTCCCGGGCGGTCATGGCGCCGGGCTCCTGATCCCTCACGCGGGCTGACAACATGGCCAGGCGTGCCTCATCCAGCAGGTTGCCACTATCATTTGAGGAGCTGCCGTCCACGCCGAGTCCCACCTTTACCCCGGCATCCACCATTTTCCGGACCGGGGCAATGCCTGAGGCTAATCGCATGTTTGAGCAGGGGCAGTGAGCGACGCCAGTACCGGTTCGAGCGAACAGAGCAATGCCGGGGTCATCCAGGTGTACGCAGTGGGCGTGCCAGACATCCTCTCCGACCCACCCGACCTCTTCCGTATATTCGGTCGGCGTCATGCCATAGCGTTCCTGGCTGAAGGCCAGATCCTTCCAGTTTTCCGCCGTGTGGGTATGTAAGCCTACCTTCAATGACCGGGCCATGGTGGCGGCGTCGCGCATCAGGTCGGTTGTTACGGTAAATGGCGAACAGGGTGCCAGCGCCACCCGAGCCATGGCGTCCGGGCTGTGATCATGGTGTGTTTCCACGACTCGCAACATGTCCTTGAGGATCGCACTTTCATCCTGCTCCACCAGTTCATCCGGTGGCAACCCACCCTTGCTCTGGCCCAGGCTCATGGCGCCCCGAGCGCCATGGAAACGGATGCCCATTTCTGCGGCCGCCTGGAAACTGTCGTCCAGAGTGATGCCGTTGACATGCAGATAGGCGTGGTCGGCGGCGGTGGTGCATCCCGATAGCATCAGCTCCGCCATGGCGGTTCGGCTGGCAGCTCGTTGCATGGCCGGGGTGATGTTTCGCCAGACTGGAAACAGGGCGCTCAGCCAGTCGAACAGCTCGCCATTCTGTGCAGCGGGCAGCGCACGAGTCAGAGACTGGAACATGTGGTGATGGGTATTGATCAGCCCCGGACTCACCACATGACCCTTCAGGTCGATGGTGCGATCTGCAGTATCGGGGCAGTCGTCGGCAGCGCCGACCGCTTCAATACGGTTGTTGCGGACCAGAATGTAACCATTCTCGATCTCTCTGTCGTTGTCGTCCATGGTGGCGATAACGCGAGCATTTTTAAGTAGCAGAGTTTCTGTCATTGCTGAAATCGTCTTGGTGGTAAATGGGGCTGATTACTATGCAAGAGCAATGCCTGTCTGGTTTTCGGTAAAAGCCTGACCTTATGGTCAATTAAATAGCAGTGTGCACTTTTTTGAGGCGGAATATCTGTTAAAGAGTCCGATAATGGGGCTTTTAAGGCGGATTTTTATGGCATGTCATTTGCAAATTATCTGACCAACTGGATAACAAAGCATGGAGTGATGCAGGAGAAAACATGCCGAACGAGACACAGGAAATACCCGTAATTCATTTTGAGCGGTTCTTGAACGGAACCAGTGCGGAACGTAAATCGGTGGCGGACCAGATGCGTCGGGCCAGTCAGGATTGGGGGTTTTTCTATCTGTCGGGTTGTGGAATGCCAGATGAGCAGCTGGAAGCGGCATTCTCCGGTTCGAAAGCGTTTTTTGCTCTGCCACAGAAGGATAAGCAAGGGGTCGCCTGGCAGAACCCGGAGAGTAATCGAGGTTATGTTGGGATCAAGCGGGAAAAGCTTGATCCCACCCGTCCGGGTGACTTGAAAGAGGCTTTCAATCTAGCGCCGGAAGGCCCCGGTCCGGACACCCATAAAAACCTCTGGCCCGCCGGCTATCCCCGTTTCGAGACTGTTATGACCCGGTTTCTCGGGGAGTGCATTCTAACCGCCGACCGGGTGCTACAAGCTTTCGCCCTCGCGCTGGGGCAGCCGGAAGATTTCTTCAAGAATGCCCACAACGAACACGACCATACCCTGCGGCTGTTGCATTACCCGCCATTACCCGAAGGATTTGAGCCGGAAGACGGTGAAAGTCGTGCCGGAGCCCATACCGATTACGGCAGTATCACCCTCTTGTTCCAGGATGATGTTGGCGGTCTTGAGGTCTGCACCCGCTCGGGAGAATGGATCCGGGCGACGCCGATACCCGGCACCGTTGTGGTCAATACCGGGGACCTGATGCATCGCTGGACCAACCATGTGTTCTGTTCGACGCCGCATCGGGTGAACGTCGCACCAGAGCATCGTCATCGTGATCGTTATTCCATTGCCTTTTTCTGCCACCCCAACAAAACATCGGAAATAGCCTGCATCGAGAGTTGCGCCACCGCAGACAACCCTGCGATTTATGGGCCTATCTCGGCAGGGCAGCACCTGAATGAAAAACTCACCAACACCTACGGGGCCCAGGCCCAGAACTGAGGAATGACAATGAAACAACTGAAGAACATTGCGGCGGGTCTCACGCTGTCGTTCGGTGCTGCCGCCGGTTTCGTCCAGGCAGAGGAACTGACCCCGGTAACCGTTGCCACAACCTGGTATGCCCAGGCCGAACACGGTGGTTTCTATGCCGCAAAGGCCATGGGGATTTATGAAAAGCACGGACTGGATGTCACCATCAAGATGGGTGGCCCCCAGGTGAACAATGTGCAGTTGCTCATGGGTGGGTCGGTGGATTTCATCATGGGCTACAGCCTGCAGTCGCTCAACGCCGTTAACCAGGGAATCCCTCTGGTAACAGTCGCCGCATTCTTCCAGAAAGATCCGCAGTCGTTAGTGGTTCATGAGGGTGTTGGCAATGACTCTCTGGAAGCCATGAAGGGCAAATCCATGCGTGTTCCTACCGCAGGACGGGTTGCCTACTGGCCGTGGCTGAAAACTGAATATGGTTACACCGATGACCAGTTGCAGGCCTACGACTACAGCTTCGCTCCGTTCATCCAGGATGATCAGACGATTCAGCAGGGCTACGTAACCAATGATGGTTTCTTCCTGGATCAGGCCGGGGTCAAGGGAAAAAGCCTGCTACTGGCCAACTATGGCTGGGAGGCCTATGCGGCCACGCTGGATACCACGGCTGACAGGATCGAAGAGAATCCGGAGGTTGTGCAGAAGATGGTTGCCGCAACAGCGGAGGGCTGGAAGGCCTATTTCGAGAATCCGGCCCCGGCGAATGCCCTGATCAAGGAAGACAACCCCGAAATGCAGGATGCGTTGCTGGCCTACAGCCATGCGAAAATGCAGGAGGAGGGTATTCTTCTGTCCGGCGCTGCCGAGGACGGTCGTTACGGGATGATGACCCTGGAACGTTGGCAGGCATTCTTTGAGGATATGGTTGAAGCAGGCACCCTGCCGGAGGATCTGGACTGGAAAAAGGCGTTTGATCTGTCCTATATACAATCGGTCTACGCCGACTGATCAGCGTACCCGATAGTATGAATCAGAAGGACGGCCCGAAAGGCCGTCCTTTTTTACATCTGGCTGGCTACAAATTCCGCCAGGGCAAGGGCAACACAACCAGGTGTTGCGACCTGGGGAACGTGACCGGTATCCAGAGAAACGATCGATGCGCCCGGGACCAGCTGCTGCATTCGCCGTTGCACCGGCAAGATCACAGAGCGGTCTTGCCTCGCCTCGATGTACAGCCTTGGCAGCTTTCCAAAACGGGCGTCAGTCCAGTGAGGCACCAGCATCCGGCTGCCCTCGGCCTGTGGATTGAAGCGGGGAATTGCCTGCTCGGCAATGGACTCACTGACGTCTTGCAGGAAAATCTGACGTATGGCATCTGCCGGTACGCGGGGAACCTGCCCGTTGTCTTCCCAGGTCAGAAACGGGCCAATGCCGGAGGCTTCGGGGTACTGTTCCCGCATGTCGCTGACGATTTGGCCAAAACCCGTACCGGAAGGCAGCATCATGCCCGCCAGGTAGGCAACGCCAATGACTCGTTCAGGAATGGCTTCTGCCAGTTGGGTTGCAACGGCACCGCCCCCGGAATGCCCCACCAGTAGCAGTGGGCCTTCGACCTTCTGAAGCATCTTTTCCAGGTCGTCGACGCATTGGCTGAGAGAGGCGTCGGCCGGGTTGCCCAGGCGGCTTCCGCACCCCGGGAGATCCGGTGCCATAACGTTGAAGCCCTGCTCTTTGAGATAAGGGGTGATGGTTTCCCATACCCAGCCGCCGGCCCAGGCGCCATGGATCAGAACGGCGGTCGTCATTTGTTCAGGCATAGGTTCTCCGGTACATCTCCATCAGGTGGGCTTCAACCGTTGTGGACGGGTAGTGAGGTTGCTCACCCTCGGAAAGGCAGGTAGGCAGGCAGGTGACGGTGTGGTCGGGGTTGCCGCTGAAGAAAAACGGCACCGAGTAGCGTTCGGCGCCCGACGTATTGACGACCCTGTGCAGGGTTGAGCGGTAACGGTCGTTGGTCCAGCGGGCGATCATGTCGCCAAGGTTGACCACAAAAGTGCCGGGGATGGGTTTTGCTTCGATCCACTGCTCACAACGGACATCCCACACCTGAAGCCCCGGCTTGTCGTCTAACAGCAAGACGGTGATGCCGCCAAAATCTGTGTGGGCTCCGCACCCTTTTTCCCCGGGAGCCGGCTGGGCGGGTTGAGGTGGGTAGTGCAGCAATCTCAGGGTGGATAATGGTTGGTGGCAGAAGTCCGTAAAAAAGTCCGGTTTCAGATCCAGGGTTAGGGCCAGAGCCTCCATTATGCGGGTGCTGAGCTGGTTCATGGCGTTGAAGTATGAGGTCATGGTGTTGCGGAAGCCGGGCAGTGTTTCTGGCCATTGGTTTCCACCCTGGTTGAATCGGCCGGCCTGTACGCGGGGGTCGGTTTCGTCCAGCTCTTCGCCTATGTAGAACCCTTCTTTCAAGTCTGGGGGCGCGCCGGTCTCCAAAGTCTGCCCCCTCATTGATTCATAGCCTCGGTTCGCTCGGGAGTGAGCCTTGTGGATCGCCTGTTTGTGTTCTTTTGGCAGGTTGAACAGAGCCTGTGACTCCCTGAATACCTGATCGATCAGCTCTGGGGGGATGCCATGTTCGCGGATATAGAAGAACCCCGTATGCAGACAGGCTTCGGTCAGCGAGCTCGTCAGCGCCTGCCTTTGTTGCTCGGTTCCCGAGAGTAACGACAGGTCAATGATGGGTAATGAACCGCCTGTTTCATTCGTGCTGCTCATGCTTTAACTCCGGTTTACGATTCTAAAACTGTCCATGTGGTCAGTAATTCACAAAGCGTGCCAATCAAGAAATATCGTTGGTCGGGCGGATGGCCGGAAATACCACGGTTTTCGAGGGTTCAGTGGCGTTGCAGCGGATTTCGTAAAGGCTTCATATCAGGGCGGCTCCCCATTTAATGCACCAGATTCGCGCGCCATAAAACGCGGTCCAGCGCTTGTTTGGGCTTACATGTAGAGATGTGTGGGCTGGCCTTCCACACGCAACACAGGCCCGGAAACTGGAGTGTTTTCAGCGGTAAAGGTGAGGTTTCCAACGAATTGTGCGGTAACAGACATATTCTGGCCTGTCCTTTGCAGTTCAGTTTTAAAACCTGACCGAATGATCAATAAAGCTCGGAAAGATTAAACCCGAAGGAGAATACTCATGCACAAAGGTTTCAAACGCTCGATTCTGATCGCTGCCTCACTGGCTGGCGGGTTGATGGCTCAGGCAGCATTGGCGGCCGACAAAGTGGTTTACCAACTGGATTGGCTGCCAGGGGGGGATAAGTCACCGGTGTATGTAGGTGTACAGGAGGGATTCTTTGAAGCCGAAGGCCTGGAAGTCAAAATCGCCAGTGGCCGGGGTTCGACCGACGCGATTACCAAGATTGCCACCGGACAAGCCGACATCGGCAGCGCAGACATCGGGGCGCTGATGGCAGCCAAGGTCCAGGACAATAGTCTGCCGGTGACAGCCGTCTATAGCATCTTCAACCAGGCACCTCATGCGTTCTTTACCTTGCAGAAGGCCGACATCAGCGAGATGACGGATATCGAGGGCAAGAAAGTCGCTACATCACCGTTCACATCCTCCAATGCGTTCCTGCCGCTGGTGCTAAAAGAGAACGGCATGGCTGAGGATGCGGTGAGTTTGACCAAGGCTGACCCAGGTGCCCTGGGGCCGATGCTGATGAACGGTGGAACCGACGCCATCATTGCCTGGGTCACGAATATCGCCCTGTTTGCAGATCAGGCCAAAGCCACCGGTAACGAGCTGGTGGTACTGCCATGGTCCGATGCCGGACTGGAACTTTACTCGGCATCCGTGGTGGCCAGCGAGGCCTTCCTGAGTGAGCGTCCGGACGTGGCCAAGCGCTTCTTGCGGGCTTTTGACAAGTCTCTCAAGTTCACCAGCGAGAATCCGCGCAAGGCAGCCGAAGCTCTGAACAGCATGGTGCCGGAAGTGGATGTCGATGTAGCAACCGGCCAGATTGGCGACACCATGAAGTTGGTTATGAACGACGTCAGCGACCGGGATGGCCTGGGAGCCCTCACTGAGGAACGTGTGGCGCTGACCTGGAGCTGGGTGGCGCAAGCCGAGAAACTGGCCGGTGATGCACTGGACCCGGAAATCATCATCGACCGGACCCTTTTTGAGGCGCTGTAAGCATGACTGAGCCCGCCACTAATCGTCCGTTTGTGCGGCTCTCCGGAGTCGGGCACCGTTACGATCCCAACCCGGCAATCCCGCCCGCGGTCACCGGTATTGAACTGGACATCCGCCGTCACGAGTTCGTGGCGGTGGTGGGACCTTCCGGCTGCGGAAAATCCACCTTGCTGCGGATGATTGCCGGGCTGTTGACCCCAACAGAGGGACAGGTCTCGGTATTTGGAAAGCAGGTCTCCGGACCCCGGGACGACGTTGGTATCGTGTTTCAGAAACCAACGCTGTTGCCTTGGCTGACTGTCCGAAAGAACGTGCTTTTCCCGCTCAAGCACAAGTTCGGCCGTTACGGTCGTGACGATGAAAAGCGTGCGGACGCCTTGCTGGCCATGGCGGGCCTGGAAAGTTTTGCCAACAAGATGCCGAATGAGCTCTCTGGCGGCATGCAGCAACGGGTCGGAATCGTTCGGGCGCTGTTGCTGAACCCGGATATTCTGTTGATGGATGAACCTTTCTCGGCACTCGATGCAATGACTCGGGAGCAGATCGGGTTCGATCTTCTGAAAATCTGGCAGGAAAACCCCAAGACCGTGCTATTCATTACCCATTCCATCGCCGAAGCCGTGCTGCTGGCAGACCGGGTGCTGGTGATGAGCAAGCGCCCCGGTACCGTGTTGGAGATGGTGGATGTGGACCTGCCTAGGCCACGCACGACCCAAACCATATCCGAACCCAGATTCGGCCAGTTAACTGAGCGACTGAGGAAGCATATCTATGAGCCTGAAGCTTGAGAATAGGGCCGGCCGCTCCCTGTTGACGGCGGCGCCCTGGTTGTTCTTTGTGGCGCTGGTTCTGCTATGGGAACTGGTTTGTCAGGGGTTCTCTTTGCCGGCCTATGTATTGCCAGCCCCCTCGGCCATCGTCGAGGCTTTTTTCAATGTGGAGATGAGCCGCTGGTTTACCCATCTGTGGGCGACCCTGCGGGTGGCTTTGATGGGGTTCGCGGCGTCCATCCTGGTGGCGATTCCCATTGCCATCGCCATGATGCGATCGGAGCTGCTGTCGCGCACTCTCTTTCCGTTACTGGTGGTGGTTCAATCCACCCCGGTGGTGGCGGTTGCGCCACTGATCATCGTATTGATGGGGTCCGATGACCCATCACGGGTATTGATTACCTGCCTGCTGACGTTCTTCCCGCTGGTGGTTTCGACTGCGACCGGGATCAACGAAACCCCCGATGAACTGGTTGAATTGAGTCGTTCGCTGGATGCCCCGCTGCGTAGGGAAACCTGGCAGATCCGGATTCCTTACGCCATTCCGCATATTTTCAGCGGCCTGCGCGTGGCCATCACTCTGGCCATTATCGGCGCCGTGGTGGCGGAATTTGTTGCCGCCGAAGAGGGACTGGGTTACTTCATTCAGTTCTCGACGTCGTTTTTCCGGATTCCGCAGGCCTTCGCGGGGCTGTTCTTTCTGGCAGTGGTCAGCCTGTTGCTGTTCAAGTCGGTGCACTGGGCGCAGCAGATCTTTTTCCCATGGAGCCTGCCCAAAAAACAGGGCTAAGCATGTCATAAGAGGTTAACGAATTGTCTGAACAGGAAAGATTGAACAATACCGATCTGGCAATGATGCAAAAGGTCATCGCCATGGCAAACGGGCTGGCGGAAGACGGAGTACATCCGTTTGCCGCCTTGTTGGTCGACAGTGAAGGCTCTGTCTTGATGGAGCAGGGCAACGCTTACCTCCCGGACCGTGATATGACAGGTCATGCCGAGCGCGTTCTGATGACTCGGGCCAGCAAGGCCTGGCGTCCAGACTTTCTGGCCGGTTGCACCATGTACGTATCCGCAGAGCCTTGTTGCATGTGTGCCGGTTCGGCCTACTGGGCCGGTTTGGGGAGAATAGTCTACGGGCTCAGTGAACACCGGCTGAAGAACATTACCGGCAACCATCCCGAAAATCCGACGCTCGATCTGCCCTGCCGGCAGGTGTTTGATTCCGGACAGCGCGAAGTCGAGGTGATCGGGCCGGTCCTGGAGGACGATGCAGCAAAAGTGCATGAAGTATTTTGGCAGAAGCACGGACAATGAAGGAGGGCGTCATGACAGCAAGCCGTGTCACCGTGGTTGTTGATTCCCGATACGGCAGCACACTGGCGCTCGCCCGAGCAGTGGCGTCAGGCGCATTGTCGGAAGGTGCGGAAGTTCGTCTTTGCCGAGTGGCCATAGATGAGCCCGAATTCAGTGTGGACTCGGAACGGGCTGATTTTATTGCGGCCCAGGCAGAATTCCGTGCGCTACCCAGAGCCACTGCCGATGATCTTGACTGGGCAAAAGGAATTGTCTGGGGGTCTCCCACCCGATATGGGTTGATGAGTACACCGCTTAGGGCGTTTATCGATGAAGTGGCACCTCTTTGGCGGCAAGGTGCCTTGATCGGCAAAGTGGGGGCTGCGTTTACCTCCACGGGAGGTATGCATTCTGGAAACGAGATGACGTTGCTCTCTCTTTTATTGCCCTTCATGCAGCATGGGATGGTGTTGGCCGGTGTTCCCCACAGTGTTCCGGAGTTGGTGCGGACCGAAAAAGGAGGTTCGCCCTATGGGGCGACAACGGTTACTGGATTCGATGGAAACAGGGGAGTTGACGAGAACGAACTTGCCATTGCCCGTGCATTGGGGGCAAGGGTGGCGAGACTGTCAGGCTGGGTAACACTCGAGCCATCGTCGGTTGAACTTGCGGCATACGCCACCTAGGTCGAGGGAATGGTGTAAGCGTGACGTTGTGTAGTCCTTTTGCCGCCTTCGGGCGGTTTTTTTTTGGCTTGTTCAAAAGTAGAGCAGTTGGCCAGAGTTTGTTTAAAACTGGTGCGTTTTTCTGTGTTCTATATTTTTTAAGCTAATGATATTAAATAATAAAAACTTATTTCTTATATGGCATGAAGGTTGCCTTATAAAACCTGAGCAATTGGTCAATTAAAAGAGGCGTAAACCGCCTGGTCTAGGAGAGTATCCATGAAGATGAAGCTAAGCACCGTTCTGGGTGGTTCGATCATGATGGCCGGCCTGGTCGCTTTTTCGCCGGTAAATGCGGACGAGTTGGATAAGGTCGTATTTGGAACCAACTGGTATGCCCAAGCTGAGCATGGTGGCTTTTATCAAGCACTGGCAACAGGCCTTTACGAGGGGCACGGGCTGGATGTAGAAATCAGAATGGGTGGCCCGCAGGTAAACGGAACCCAGTTGTTGGTAACTGGGCGCTATGACCTGCTCATGGGCTATCCCATTGGCAACATTAACGCGGTCGAGAAGGGCTTGCCCGTTATGACCGTGGCTGCCTCCATGCAGGGAGATCCTCAGTCATTGGTTGCGCATCCCCACGTTGAATCCATTGAGCAGATCAAGGAAGAGGGCCTGCCCATTTATCTGGCAACCCATGCCCATTCCACCTTTTGGCCATGGCTGAAGGCAGAGTACGGGTTCGAAGACGATGTTGTGCACGCCTATACCTTCAGTGTTGCGCCATTTCTGACCGATGAAAGCATTGTTCAGCAGGGCTACCTCTCGTCGGAGCCTTTTGCAATCCAGAAAGGGGGAATTGAGCCGAACGTCTTCCTGTTGTCGGACTACGGTTACCCTCCGTACGCCACCACCATCGAAACCACAACCGATATGATTGAAGAGCGGCCAGACGTGGTCAAACGGTTTGTGCAGGCAAGCATGGAAGGCTGGCAAAGCTACCTGGAGAACCCGGAGCCCGGGAACAAGCTCATCATGCAGGAAAACCCTGAGATGACGCCTGAGCAAATTGCCTATGGCATCGAAAAGATCAAGGACTACGAACTGGTGACTGGCGGCGACGCGGGAACCCAGGGAATTGGAGTGATGACCGAAGAACGTTGGACGAAGATCAAGGATTTCATGGTTGGCGCAGGCCTTGCGTCGGCAGATCTTGATCTCAGCAAGGTTTTCACCCTGGAATTTCTGCCCGAAGAGCCGGTGCTGCCGTAAGCATCGAACCCTATCCTGATGCCGGTCGGTGACGCCATTGATCGGCCCTGGAGATATCATTATGACAGCGGACAAAGTAACACCCCTGAATCCGGCCCGGGAGCCGAATGTTATGGCTCCAGCGCCAGAGGCGCTCGCCCCGGGCAGACCGGTCCTGCAGGTGGACGGGGTTAACAAAATCTACAGCAATGGCACGGTCGCTCTGAAAGGAGCCGATCTGACTATAAAACAGGGGGAGTTCGTCAGCCTCCTGGGGCCTTCCGGGTGCGGCAAGAGTACCTTACTCCGGATTATGGCGGGCCTGGGTGAAGTGACCACCGGTACGGTCAAATGGTGGGAGCAGGATTACGGAGTGGTTGGCAGCAAGGGCCGGAAGCTGGCCTTCGTGTTTCAGAATGCCACGCTGATGCCCTGGGCTCGGGTACGTAAAAATATTCGTCTCCCGCTGGATCTGGACCACGCTGGTAATGCACCGGAAGTCGAGAAAAAGATTGATGACGCCCTCGATATGGTGGGCCTGACGGGGTTTGATGAGAGCTTCCCGAGAGAGCTTTCCGGCGGCATGCAAATGCGAGCGTCCATCGCCCGGGCCATGGTAACCGAACCTAACCTGTTGTTGATGGATGAACCTTTCGGAGCCCTCGACGAGATGACCCGCAACAAGCTGAATGACGATGTTCTGAAGCTCTGGCGAGAAAAGGGCTGGACCATTGTCTTCGTGACTCACAGTGTTTACGAGGCGGTCTATCTGTCCAGTCGGGTGGTTGTCATGGCGGCTCGCCCCGGACGGATCGTGGATGACATCGAAATCAAAGAACCCTATCCCCGTTCCCCTGATTTCCGGGTATCCACCGAATTTGCCGGATATTGTCGGCAGGTGTCGATGGCTCTTGAGCGAGCCAGTGCCATGGGAGAAAGCAAAGAGGGGAGTGATTCATGAAAACACCATTGATCCAGAACGAGCGCTTTGTTCAGGTCGCTGCCCCTTTGCTTGTGGGAGTCTTGGTGCTTCTGATGTGGCAATTGACGGTGGTGGCGTTTGAAGTACCGAAATACATTGTGCCCAGCCCCGTGGATATCGGGCAGTCGCTGGTGTCTGATTTCAATTCGCTGTTTAATGCCTTGATGATGACCCTCAAGGTAACCTTCCTGGCCTTTGCTATTTCGGTGGTTCTGGGAGTGGCGGCCTCGTTGCTGTTCGTGCAGAGCAAGTGGATTGAGATCAGTCTGTTCCCCTATGCGGTGCTGATGCAGGTAACACCGATTGTGGCCATTGCGCCATTGATCATCATCTGGGTAAACGACACCACGTGGGCTCTGACCATCTGTGCGGTGATCGTAGCTATTTTCCCGATTATCTCCAACACCACACTGGGGCTGCGAAGTGTCGATCCGAACCTGTTGAGCATGTTCCGGATGTATCGCACCAGCCGCTGGCAGGAATTGGTGCGTTTACGTGTTCCGAGCGCCCTGCCTTACTTCTTCGGAGGCTTGCGCATCAGTTCCGGGCTGGCTTTGATCGGTGCGGTGGTGGCCGAGTTCGTTGCTGGTACCGGGGGAGCCAAGGCCGGCCTGGCCTACATGATCCTGCAATCCGGCTACAATCTGCAGATTCCCAAAATGTTTGCGGCGCTGATTCTGATCACCGTAACGGGAATCCTGTTGTTCGCACTGATGGTCTGGATGTCCGACCGGGCACTGCGTAACTGGCATGAGAGTGCATTGAAGGTCGAGCACTGACCATGTCGCGGTCTACTTCGGTAATGCCTGCATCGGGTGCCGGCTATGCTTGGCGCAACGGGTACCTGCTGGTGGCCTTTACCGCACTGGCCTGGGGGATTAATTTTCCCATCATGAAGATAGGCCTGGCCTACAGCCCGCCGCTGTTGTACACGACCTTGAGGATGGTCCTCGGGACCCTCACCATGTTCTTGATTGCGCGAATGATGGGCATTCTCCGGATGCCGCACCGGGCGGACATACCGGTGGT
>PBRG01000126.1 GCA_002726615.1 Marinobacter sp. | reverse complement strand
TGATGCTGCTGATCGTCACCGGCATTATCATCAGCGCCGGCCTGACCTGGCTTTAATTCCGTCTATTACCATCGGGCCGGAGAGTTTCAAAACCCTCCGGCCCTGACGCCCCTGCCTTGATCACCCGTATATCGATTGCGTATTCCAGGTCCGCCAATCTGTTGTAGCGAGAAACTGTTGTAGCGAGAAAAAAGTCCCGGTAGATACCGGCAATTGATCGTCGGTGCCATGTTGTTACCTTGCTCAACGCCTATAAAATAGACTTCCTGTATGACTACATCCGACGTCGATCTTCACCTGCGAAGCTATGACAATGAAGGAAACAACATTCTCATGGCCATCAACAACTGGTGTTACCTGTACCGGGAAATCTTTCGCTGTCTATCGACTAAACCGAGGGTGCCGTTAAACAGAACTCGGCCGCCGTCATCCCCTCCAGAAGAATGAGTTTATGCCCTGCTTCGGTGACACACTGTTCAAAAGTTATGGCTGAACACGGTTCTAAGGCAACGACCCGGCCATTTTCCCTTTCAGCCAATCGATAATGGCCCACTTGCCCGGATCGAAATCCCGGCCTTCCGGATAGAGCAGAAAATATCCCTCGTCGTCAGGCTTTTCAATTTCATGCAACAGCCGCAACTCGTCGTTGGCAATATGAGCTTCTACCAGAATTCGCGGCGCGATACACAGCCCCTGGCCCGCCAAAGCTGCATCGATGGCCAGGCTGGTCTGTTCGAATCTCAGTACCTTGTCGGCAACACCCAGATTTGCGTGGCGTATCAGTTTTTCCCAGTTCCGGTGAGCGTCATCGATTAATCGGTGGCGCGACAAATCCGAGAGCCCACGGACGACGGGATTGGCGGCGGCATAGGACGGACTCGCAACGGCACAAAGCTCCGCCGCCGCCATGCATTCCACGTGGAGCCCCTTGTCGAATGGCGGACTGGAAAACCGGATTACAAAGTCCACTCCGTCCGCCCCAAAACCCGCAAGTGCTTCGCTAGCTGTAATACGCAGTTCGATATCAGGAAAGGCTCCCCGGATCTCATCCATTCGAGGCAGCAGCCACTTTGAGCCAAACGACGGTGGGACACTCATCACCAAATGCTGCGTCTTTGCTGTGAGCGCCCGGGTGGCCTCATCAATAACAGCCAACCCCGCCTGAACTGACTGGTGGTAGGTCTGGCCTTGTGCGGTCAGCAGAAGGCCACGTGGCTGCCGGGTAAACAGAATCGTGCCCAGATCTGACTCAAGCCGCCTGACGCGCTGGGCAACAGCACTTTGCGTCAAGTGGAGCTCTTCGGCGGCAAGCCGGAAGTTCTGATGCCGGGCAACTGACTCAAAAACACGCAATGCATTAAGGCCTGGAAGCATAAAGGAATATTTTGACTGTAGTTTTTCTACAGGCTAGCACAAATAAATCTCATTGGTAGAGAGCTCATGAAAAATGCAGTCTGTAGATCACCAGCGAATAGGCTGTCAGTGGATAAACAAGGGATACCAAAATGCAGCAAAAGACCACTTTTCTTGCTTTCATTGCACTTGGCGTGATTTGGGGTAGCTATTTCATTTTTATGAAGTGGGCTGCAGATTTTATCACCCCAACCCAGATCACCATGCTTCGGGTAGTCTTTGGTTTTATTCCCCTGGTGCTCGTAGCTTTTTTGACAAAATCCCTTGCCTGGGCGCACCTGCGGCACTGGCCCCACTTCATCGCAATGGCCCTGCTGGCCACTGCGCTCTACTACTTTGCTTTCGCAAAGGGCACTGGTTTACTGCCTTCAAGTGTTGCAGGAATGCTCAGCGGATCAATCCCCCTGTTTACCTTTCTTGCTGCCTTGATTTTCCTGCGGGGGGAGCCAGTCAACGTTCACTCTGTCAGCGGCACATTGCTCGGCTTTGCGGGCGTAGTACTGATTGCTAAACCATGGCATGCGGGGCCGGACCAGATTAGCCTGGAAGGCGTGCTCTATATGGTTGGCGGTGCTCTCAGTGTCGGTCTGTCCTTTGTCTATGCACGCAAATTCGTCAAACCACTAATGCTTAACCCCATGGCTTTAGCCACTTACCAGACTGGAACGGCTTTGGTTATGTTGTTGCTGATAACCGATATTGGCGGCATTGCTCCGGTATTCGGTGATACAAAAGCCATGCTTGGCCTCATTCTCGGGCTGGGCATCCTGGGTACCGGTGTGGCGTATATCATCTATTATTTTCTAGTGAATCAAATGGGCGCGATTGCGGCGTCAGGCGTTACCTACATCCCGCCCGTTGTCGCTCTGATCATAGGTGCCGTATTTGTTGGCGAGGACATCAGGGGGCTCGATATCTTTGCCATGGGACTGGTTCTAACCGGGGTCTGGCGCGTGCAGGTGGCCCGGCAGAACGCTCTCTGATTGCGCTTGCGGCCTTGTCAACTGCCCGTCCCTACTGGTGCGCCAATGCGTAGTCGAGCGCCGCACACACCGCGGTCGCCTGCGCGGCATTGCATTGCTCAGGGGTTGCACGTGGGCTGTCGGGATAGACCTCGGTGGTGGTCCTGTAGGGAGCACTGGTGATACTGGCGCACAGGCCCAGTTGCTTGAGCGGATACTGAATGACCCCCCGAGCGGCGACCGGTGAGCCGAAAATCTCGCCGTTACCATCAGCCGGAGCAATATGCGTGATCTGCTCCACCGCCTCGATTAACGCCTGCTGGAATTCAGGCTGCGGGCTCTCGCTGTCATCGACCAGATAGAAGCCGTCGGGAATGCCACCCGGCTCGAACGGCTTGCCGTCTCGGGCAGCGAGTGCCGGGCGGAATTCCGTTTCGTCGGTGTCGGTGGTCTCGTGCAGGTCGATATGCATCAATGCATGATCGCGAACGGGGGACACCAGTCGCATAAGTGCCGCCGACTCCTCCGCCAGACCGTCATCACGGAACGAACGGTTCGGGTCGACCGCGTTCGGGTTCCAGCGATGGATGCGCTCGTATGCCCAAGGGCTGACGCACGGCGCGACCAACAGATTGACACGCCCCGCGTAATCCGCCGCATGCTGATCAACGAACTGCAACGCGCCGTGTACACCGCTGGTTTCATAGCCGTGTACCCCGCCTGTTATCAGCACGACTGGCAAATCGTCACGCCAGTCGCGGCTACGAATCGCCATCAGCAGATAACCGTCGGCGCCATAATCCAGATGGCCATATGCTTCCACATCGAAGCGTGAACGCAGGCGTTCAATCACGCTCACCACATCAGACTCGTAGCTGCGTTGACGGGTCTGTTGTGACAACCACTCGGCGCGTTCCACCTCACCCCAGGGAATGCCGGGCGTACCGATAGGATAAGATGCGGAATTCGTGCTCATATCGTCTTTCCTTGCTATGAGTTGTCAGACGTCGTACTCGTCGTGGCGGCGATTCCATACATAGGGCTCCGTCTGCGGCCAGCCTTCCGGAGAGTCTTCCCAGGTTTCCTGACGACCAAAGGGGGTCAAGTCCAGGTATGTCCAAAGACTGCCGAGATATTCGACGCCACGCGCACCCGTATAGTAGGTGCGGTAGATGTCATCTCCGTCGCGAATAAAAACACTGGCACCGTGCCTTTCACCGCTATCTGTGGTTGCGCCGAAATCGACGTTAAAGTCGCTCTCGTAAGACGAATACCATGGAACAGGCGCCGTCCATCCCATCCGCGACCTGTATTGCGTGAGCTTTTCCCTTGGTGCGCGTGACACCATAACCAACGACGTATCGCGAGCATGCAGGTGGGCCGGGTGTGTCATGGCATCTACCAACCAGGAGCAACCGTCGCAGCCAGCGTTCCAATCCGGGGCAAACATGAAATGATAGACAATGAGCTGACGGCGCCCTTCAAACAAATCGAGTAGGGACACTGCGCCATTTTCTCCCTGGAGCGTGTAGTGCTTGGCTACCTTCACCATCGGTAACCTCCTACGCTCAGCGTTCAGCGCATCCCGTGCCCGGGTTAACTCCTTCTCTTTTACAAGAAGCTGATCCAGCGCTGTTTTCCACTGGTCCGCAGAAACGACTTCCGGTAGTGGCTGTTTACTTGTGGCCATTGTCTGATTCTCCCACACACTCGTTCGACAGGTTGAGCTGCCAAGACACACCATAGCGGTCATTCAACCACCCAAATTTCTGGCTAAAACCGTAGTTATCCAACGGCATCAGCTCTGAGCCACCTTCTATCAAGGCTCTAAAGATCTCCTCAATTTCGCTCAGCGATTCACACTCAACATACAGTGACATGGAGGGCGTAAACGTAAACTGATGATCGAGGTGGCTGTCGAGCGCCATAAACTCTCGACCGTTTATCTTAAACTTCGCCATCTTCACAAACCCTTCTGGTTGATGCTCGCCGGCCTGGTAACGTTGAATATCGACGATCTCTGAACCAACAAATAGCGAGGTATAGAACCTGATGGCTTCCTCGGCTTTCCCTGCCTGCTCTCCAACAAACATGAGTGACGTTGCAATGGATCTCATCCGTGCCTCCGTTCCAATTGGATAACATTCCGTAGCTAGACTGTTTGAACCACCTGGCATGGCTATGTTTTTTTACACGCCACGAACTCACCCTTGCCAACGGGCACAGTAGTGGTGGTAAACCCGCCAGTGCTGTTGACAAAGTCAATGAATTCCCTCAATTCCTCAGCATGCGAAACCGCGTTGTCACACACCAGAATGCCCCCGGGCCGAACGAGAGAAACGATTTGGTCAGCAACTTGTATGTAACTTGCGCGATCGGCGTCAAGGAAAACCAGATCAAACAGGTGGCTAGCTTGCTCAAGATAATCGACGGCGCCCATTTGTACCACGGTGATCTTATGATCGAGATTGGCACGCTTGAAGTTGCTTTTGGCCTTGCTAATCTTGAACGGAGACACTTCCAGAGTGGTCACATGTCCATCCTCTGGTAGCGCAGATGCTATCCACAAAGTGGAGTAACCGTTAGACGTTCCAATCTCCAGAACCTGTCTCACTGCACCAGCTTTTATCAATACCGCCAAGAACTCCCCGGTATCCTTCGTGATGTTGAGATACTTGCGATCCTTCTGTTCTACCGACGCATCGTTCTCTTTACCTAGCTTCTCGAGCTCTTCTAAAAGTTCCTTGAGTTTCACGTCGCTACTCCAAAATCGTAACGAGGCTGAAGAAAACCACGGCCCCTTTCTTCTATGACCACAAGTTGTTTAATTTTTAACTACAAAAAGGCGCTATTCTGGGAAACTTGGGGCTCTCCCCCGGCATCCAACACGGAGCGAACCATTAGAGCATCCCCAACGATTACTCATGCTGTAATCACGACCTTCAGTCCAAAAATAGCCGAGTAGAATTTCTCTGCTTCTGAGGGGGTTCTGCCGCTATGTTGGTAACTATGCGTTTTACAATCATTACGGCTCCCAAAGACTGAATTCATTTCGCTCTGGTGAGGCTGTGAACAAAACTCCGGGGCATTTCTTCCCCCGAAATTTTCCGCAGATTTCACGTAAGAACATTAACCCAAAAACCTCGGGCTTTTTCTACAGCCTCAACGCCAATATTCAGCGGCGGCCTTTGCGTAGCGAAGCGGAGAAAACGCCGCCCGGTGGAGGCCGAAGGTCGGAATCCACTCCCAAACCTTGTTCCCCCGGCTCATACCACTCTAGCATTACATACAAAAAGGTCACGCTGGCCACAAAAAACCCCGAAGCTCATCACTCCGGGGCTTTCTTGGTCGCTGGTGTTACAGCGTCGCTCTACAACTTACATCTCCACAAACGCCCCACTCCAAATTTGTTAGAGCACGCTTGCTCAGAACTTGAAATTACTTCTATCCACCCGCTCTCGGCCAAACCCATAGCCAACAATCTTTGCAGGAATATTTCTGAAGCGCCTGAATCGAGATAACCAGCGCACAAGAGGCGGTATCTTGGGAAGTTCCCTGGTAGATTCAAGGGTGCCGGAAACCACTCGATTTTGCGCGATAATCTGGAGTGTTTGCAGGCGTTTCGTCGGTTTTTCCCGACGACGCTGCACCTCGGAGAGGGCATTTTTATCGAGTGGCCTGTTCTCGCGCCGCGTTTTTGCGATTACGTTTGCGGCTGCAACGGCGTCCTGAATCGCTAAATTTATTCCAACACCACCAATGGGCGACATGGTATGCGCGGCGTCGCCGATCAGTAATGCACCCGGAACATGCCAGCGCTCAAGGCGATCAACGCCCACGACTAACGTTTTTACTTCATCCCATGATTGAATGGAATCGCACCGCGCTTTTAGCTCGGGGGCCAGCGATGCGACAAGGCGACGAAACTCTGAAATCGGCTGTTCCCGAAGTTCCGCGTCGCTGCCTTTGGGCACCACGTAGGCGATTTGCCAGTAATCGCGCCGATCAATCATGACCATCATATGACCGGCTCCTAGCACCGCCTCTAAACCACCGGCATCGGTATCCTCTCGCGGCAATCTAAACCAGAGAGCATCCATGGGCGCCCCCAGATCCGTGACTTTGAGGTCGAGGGCTTTTCTTACTGTGGAGTGCCGTCCATCACAACCGACGACAAGAGCAGCACGAACTTCCAGTGCTCCGGCTGGAGTCGTTGCCATTACTCCATTAACAACACCGGACTCTATAATTACGCTGGTCACTTCACAGTCAACAAGCAGTTGGAATGACGCGTATTGCTTCGCCTCCTTTGCCATAAAATTCAGAAAATCCCATTGCGGTACCAACGCCAGATAATCAAACGGTTTAAGACCACGAAAGTCCATCAGGGGTAGCACTTCGGTCCCGATATGGAAGGCTGCGTCCTGAATGTGATGCTGTGGTATTGCATCGAACTTATCTTTAAGGCCGCAGTCATTCAGCACTTCCAGCGTCGAGGGATGCACCGTGTCACCACGAAAATCGCGAAGGAAATCCGAGTGTTTTTCCAGCACTATGACTTCCACGCCCGAACGGGCGAGTAGATAGCCAAGCATGATTCCGGCCGGACCGCCCCCCACAATGCATATATCGGTACAGATATTATTTTTGTTCGTCATCAAATAGGCCTGCTGAGTGGGTAATCCCCTGTTTTCAAGCAGTTCTAAGAATGCCTGAAATCCCAGGGACAGCTCCCGAAGGTGAGCCCCCATTTGTCTGCATCCTCGACAAGAGAGCGAGGTGTTGTTGCACAAGGAGATCAAGGCCAAAGCGCTGGATCGCGCCGCCTATTTCATGCTTTCTGCCTGACAGCCTGTTATACGAACTTGATCGCAATACTCTTGCCCACATCGGTTAGTGCCCGGAATGCTCCATTTCATTATCTTCCATCTTCATGTCCCCATCCAGAGGCGCCACCTGTAGCAGTACATCCATCTCGTCCGCTCCGTTAAAAGTCATCGTTAGCGGCACGCGCTCCCCTTCCTTCAGCGGCCCATCCAGCTTTTCCAGCATCAGGTGGTAGCTGTGGGGTTTGAGTTCCACAGTTTTGCCAGCGGGGATGATCAGACCGTTTTTCAGGGGCCGCATGCTCATGGTGCCGTCGGTCATGGTGCTTTCGTGGATGGAAACGTTCTTTGCGCGTGGTGTGGTGGCGCTGGTGAAGGTGATGTCTTTTTCGCTGTGGTTGGTAATCACCATATAGCCAACGCCCATGGGCACACCGGGGGGAGTCGGGCGGCTCCAGGGGTGGTTGATGGTCAAGGTGTCTGAGGCGTGATCATGGGCGAAGGCCGGAGTGACGATCAGGGTACTGCAGGCGATCAGGGCGCTGGCGGCCAGTTTTTTGAGTGGGTTCATATTCCTTTTTACCTCATCAATGGTTGTTTCAATGGGCGTCGTCAGGGCCGTGGCGTTCCGGTTTCAGGAACCGTGTACCGCCAGAACGTGAATTCAGTTGCTGGATGTCGGTTGGAGCACCAGTTTCATCCAGCTCCACCAGGCCGATGCCGGCGTTGTTCCACAGCCGTTCACCGGCATCGCGCCCATCGGGCAGCCTGGGGCTCACTCGCATGCGCCGGCGCTTGGTAAACCAGTTCAGCGGTGACCAGGGCGCGTACAACCAGCGATTGACCCTATCCAGCCACTCCAAAAGGGTATGAGGGAATTCGTTCTTGATGCCACTGCTGGTGATCTGCCAGATTCTGGGCCGTTCCGGCCGGTGCCGCAGTCGAACATCGTAGACGAAGGAGTAATGTACGTCACCCGAGAGAATTACAAAGGTTTCGGGTGTGCGTGAGTGTCCGAAGATATTGAGCAGCACGTTGGCGCCGCCACGGTGGGCCATCCAGTTCTCAGCGTCCACCACCAGGGGTTTGCCGAAGAAAGTGAACACACTCTGGATGGCTTCGATCAGCTTTACGCCAAACATGGGCGCGGGCGACACCACAATAACAGCTTCTTCGCCCATCACATCCTGCTGGAATTCGGTCAACGCCTCCCAGTCCAGCAGGCCGGAAGGCCGCGCCCGGTTGATTTCGCTTCGCCATCGGCGGGTGCGGGTATCCAGCACCACCACTTTAGGTGACGTTTGCAGGGTGTAGTGCCATTGCTGGAACTGCAACAAAGCATCAATCAATTGGTCCTGCCCGGTTTGGTCGAGCACGCCGCCCTGCTCCGCCGAGCCGGCCAGCTCCTTGATGGCGGGCATGATGTCATCAAACGCATCGGGGTTGTTGCCCCACCCCTGACACAACAGATAAGCCACCAGGGCATTGCCAACGATGCGTCTGGAAAACGGGTGTTCATAGGTGGTGGTTTCCCAAAGGGCAGACAGGTTCCAGTCGTCCGTCACGTCGTGATCGTCAAAGATCATGTAAGTGGGCAGGTGCGCCAGCGCCCGGGAAGCTCGTGGCAAACCAGCGACGAAGTCATCGATGGCGGCCCGCTGGTCCTGAAAAACGGTGACGTCCTCGGAAGCCAATGCGGGCTGGTCCAGTTCAACAAGCTCCCAGCACACAGGTGACCACATCAAGAGGTACATGGCCATCACTTCATTGAAAGAAATCAGGTGGTTATGGGCACTGGCGGTGGTGAACACCGGTTTGCGTACGCCACCAAAGAATCGCTCAATCAGCGCTTCATTGCTACGCACATCCGGGAGCAGCTTTTCCCGGTGGAAGTAGGTGTCTGCGTTTTCCCGTAGGCTTTTGCTATCGCTGACCGAGCCGCCGGTGAGCGTTTCCTCATACAAACCCAAACGGTCGATAAGGTGGTGTATGGCCCGCAGCATGGGGCCAGCCACGTCGTCGGCGTAAATCTGGTCGCCGGTCATCAACAACAATGCTGGCCTCTCGGCGATGTCGCCCTGGGCCTCCAACAGGGATTCGTCCACTCTCACCAACCCGTCAGCAGCGGCCGAATGTGGCCTCCGGCAGGAGCCATGGGCGAGACGGTCCAGTCGTTCCCGAAGGCTAAAATCGGGGCGATCTGTATCGGGCAGGCACAGGTGAGGCGCCCAATCCCGTATCCAGGATTCCTTGCTGCCCCTGGCGTCTGACGCTTCAGCCAACACACCCAGGTCGTAGCCGATTCGGGTATTCACCGGTAAGGCATCATCCGTTTCCACATCGATCAAATACAGGTAGGCAGAGGTGCCGAACCGCACCCGGGTGACGTCTTTCTCTGTCAGCACCCGATCCATCCATGGCTCATCCGCGCCCTGTAGATACAGGCGCAATCTCAGAGAGAGCGCACAAGAGCCGACCAGCCAGAGCGTGAGCCGGTTGAAAGTCGTGTGCCGAAGAACGGGCCCGGCCAGTACCGGCGGCAGGGACTGTGAAGACCGCTCACTCATTTAATCCTCCTGACACACTTTGATGTTTTATTGATGTTTACCTGACATTTCCTTGAACCTTGCCCCGCTACGGTAGGGGCGTCTCAACCAACGTCCGGTGACAACGATGCGAGTCGGTGACAATTTTTCCAAGAACCTGCACAAACTGGGTTACTACTCCGGGAATGCAGTACGCTCCCTAGTTCCCCGAGCTTACTGGCAGCGCCAGTGCGATCTGCTGATGTCAGCCTACGAGGCAGAAATACCCGAACGCAAGGCCGCCATCGACGCCCGGGTTGCCTACTACAACCGAATGTCTTCACCGTTCAGGCTGCCCTTGTCCGCAGAACGCGCCGGCGACTTTAACTTTGCCGGTAAGAGTAGCGCCTACTGCTTCGATTTTCGCAACCTGATCCAGTGCTTGCCCCGTGACC
>PBRG01000125.1 GCA_002726615.1 Marinobacter sp. | reverse complement strand
GGCTGGGCTACAGCTATCGGGTGCCAGTATGACCCGGCGGCTCAGGTTTCCCCTGTTCTGGCGGATATTCCTGTCGATCTGGCTGGCTATGGCGGTCACAGTGCTGATGAGCAATGTGGCAACCCGTGCCCTGATGGAGCGGGAACGAATAGCCATCGAGCGACAGGTCGGCCTGCGGGAACTGGCGCTGGAGGCTCTGGTGGTCAGGGAGAATGAAGGCCGAGGCGCTGCCTGGCGCTTCCTGAAGGAGCAGGGTAAGAGCCTGGATCTTCACCTGTTGTTGATAGATGCGGATCGCAACGACGGCGACCTGCCTTCCTCCATCCGCGAGCGGATGAAATCGGGTGGTTGGCACCGGCAAAAACCGGCGGTTATTGAGGTTGGTGAGGACCATCGCCTGGTGGCCTGGCCCCGCCTGGATGGCGAAGGCTGGCTTGATCCCAAGCTGTTCCGTCTCCTGGAATTGGGGCTGGCGTTCGTCATCATCACGCTCGCCTGTTGGTGGATTGCGCGCCTGGTGTCCCGCCCCCTGAAGCACATGGAATCCACCGCTCGTGCGATCGCTGAAGGTGACAACGCGCTTCGAGTCAGCGATCGCATCGCGAATCGACGGGATGAGGTGGGTGCTTTAGCGACAGCCTTCAACGCCATGACCCAGCAACTGTGCAGTTTGCTCGAGCGCCAGACACACCTGTTGCGTGATATATCCCACGATCTCCGAACTCCACTGACGCGGCAGCGTATTGCGATCGAGCTGGCCAGTGACGGTAGCGTGGATGCGGATCTGTTGGCGTCGATCCTGCGGCAGAATGAACGTCTGGAAGCGATGACCTCCCAGATCCTGACGCTTTACCGGGTCTCGGAGCAGGGAAGCGACATCGAGCGGGAAGCCGTGCAGCCGGTCGTGGTGATCAATGACGTTCTGAGGGATGCGGCGGACTACGCCGAGCACCGTGGAGTGGATTGCCAGCTTATGGTGGATGAGGGCTGCCGCAACACGTCGCTGTTAGGGGATCGCGGGCTCATTCAGCGGGCACTGGACAATGTCCTTCAGAATGCCCTGGATCATACGCCGCCGGGAAAGAAGGTGCATGTTGCGTTGCGCTGTGATCAGCGGCAATTGTTGGTGGACATACGGGATGAAGGCCCAGGCGTGCCTGAAGACGTTCTGCCCCATCTCTTTGAGCCCTTCTACAGGGCCGATAAGTCTCGCGGTGGCAAGGGGTGGGGGCTTGGCCTGGCCATTGCGAAGGACATTGTTGCCATCCATGATGGCCGGATAGAGGCGTTCAACACCGAGCCGCACGGTTTGGTGGTGGTGTTGAGATTTCCGCTCTTCACCGCTGGCTGAAAAGCAGAAAAGGCTTGGTGTCGGCCTCATGATGGCTGTGTGTCAGGAGCTGGTTTTATGCCCAAGGATTACCCCATACCCGCTGGCTTTCTGGAACGGGAGACAGAAATCAAAAAGAGCCGGTTTATTGCCCGGGTTGCCCCGGTTTCGTCCCGGGATGACGTTAAGACATGGCTCGAACAGGCCCGGAAAGACCACCCGGATGCTCGCCACATCTGCTGGGCCTATCAGATAGGCCGGCCCGGCGCGGCCGCCGAAGCCGCGATGAATGATGATGGCGAACCATCGGGAACCGCTGGAAAGCCCATTCTCGGTGTCATTCAGCACAAGGATCTGGGAGACGTGCTGGTGATGGTGATACGGTATTTTGGCGGTATCAAACTCGGGGCCGGCGGCCTCGTCAGGGCCTATGCCGGGGCGACTGAAGCTGTCCTTTCGGGGGTTGAAAGGGTGATTCAGCAACCCATGTCACGAGTAACGGTGACCATGACCTTCGCAGATGAACAGCCGCTCAGGCATTGGTGTGACCAAAACGGCGCAGAGATTGATCGCGTTGGGTACAGCGCCGGCGTAACAGCTGACGTGAGCCTGGTGGAGGCGCGGAACCAGGAATTCACGGCGTTTTGTGATGCTCGCGGTATGAGTTACCGTTTTGATCGTTAAGGAACCATTTGCGAAACGCTTCGTGTCGACTGTGCGTATACTTTAATGAATGAAGTATGGAAAGAGGCAACCAAGATTATGAAAGTTATCCTTGTATCCCTGTTTTTGATGGCCCTAACGGGCTGTGCCAGCAACGTAGTCACTGATTACGATTCCAGCGCGGTCTTCGGTAGCTACAGTTCCTGGGCATTTGCACCGAAGGGCAAGGACCAGTCGTTCACTTCGCTTGATGGTGGTCGGATAGAGAGTGCGGTCGAGAGGGAACTGAACCGAAAAGCCATGCGTAAGGTGGCAGAAAACGAGGCGGATCTGCTTGTCACCTGGCAGGTGGTTGAGGAGGAGCGTCTCGAGCGCAGCGGTGTTGGGCTCGGCTTCGGCTTTGGCCATGGTAACTTTGGCTGGGGGTTGTCGTCGGCTCCACCAGTGCGCGAAATTCAGGAAGGCAAGCTGGTGGTGGAGCTGGTCGATACGGAGACTGATCGTGTCGTCTGGCGCGCAGCGAGCCGGCGTTACCTGAATGAGAACCAGGCAACCGAGTCGCGGCGGGAGCTGATCGACGAGATTGTCGCGGACATGTTTGAAAAATACCCTCCCGGGACGTGAGTGTCCCGTCAGGGCTCTTAAACAACATGAGGCCGTTATGAAGAATCGTTCTGGGGGACTGGTGTTCTCCACGGAACAGGGACGGATGTGCCCGGATTGTCGCCACCCCGTTGATGAATGCGTCTGCGGGAAACCGGTTCGTCCCGCCGGTGATGGCGTCGTGCGCGTCAGCCGGGAAACCAAGGGGCGTAAAGGAAAGGGTGTGACCTTGATTACCGGTATCCCGATGGACGACAAGGAACTGAAAGCGTTCGCGAAGGTGTTGAAAGCCCGATGCGGAACCGGTGGCACGGTGAAGGAGGGCACTGTGGAGATCCAGGGTGACCAGCGAGACCTGCTGGTGCCCCTTTTAAAGGAAAAAGGTTGGACGGTGAAGCGATCCGGTGGCTGAGTTTTGTATACTCTTATGTATACTATGAGGCGTTCTGAACTTGATCAACCGGAGAAAGTGAATGCACGTACTGGTACTGGGTGCAGGTGTTGTTGGTGTTGCAAGCGCATGGTTCCTAAAGCAGCAGGGATATGACGTCACCGTTGTAGACCGGCAAAATCAGGCGGGCACCGAAACCAGTTATGCCAACGGCGGCCAGATATCGGTATCCCATGCGGAGCCCTGGGCCAACCCCTCGGCCCCCTTGAAGATACTCAGGTGGCTGGCCCGGTCCGATGCACCACTGCTTTTTCGTCCCCGCCTGGACCCGGCGCAGTGGCGCTGGGCGATGGCTTTTCTAAAGCAGTGCACGGCTTCCCGGGCGGCTTATAACATTCGACAGATTGTCAATCTGGGGATCTACAGCCGTACCCATTTGCAGGCGTTGCGACAGGATATCGGCATTGAATACGACCACCTCGAGAGAGGCATCCTGCATTTCTACACCAACCCCGGAGAATTCGAATCTGCCCTGAACCCAGCCCGCATCATGCGGGAGCTGGGGTGTGATCGTCAGGTGATTGACGCCAACAGGGCGGTGGAACTGGAGACCGCCCTGGCTCCGGTTAAAGACCGGATTGCTGGCGCCACCTACACCTCCGAAGACGAATCCGGCGATGCCCGTCAATTTACCCAGGCCCTGGCGAAAAAAGCAGAGGGAGCCGGCGTGGAGTTCCTCTACAACAGCGAGATTCTGGGGTTCGAGAACACTCAGGATCGGGTACTTGGAGTCAACATTATTCGCGAAGGCCGCCACCAGATTCTTCGTGCCGACAACTACGTGCTGTGCCTGGGTAGCTACAGCGCTACTCTCGCTCGAAAACTGGGCCTGACTCTGAATGTTTACCCCGCGAAAGGCTATTCCATCACCGTGCCGGTGAAGAACGAGGCCGCTGCCTTCAACGTCAGCCTTACCGACGATGAGTACAAACTGGTGTACTCAAGACTGGGCGACCGTATACGGGTGGCAGGCACCGCGGAACTGAGCGGCTACAACCGCGAACTGAACCTGCCCCGATGCCGCGCGATCGTCCGGCGCACCGCAGAGTTGATGCCCGATGCAGGGCACTGGGAAAAGGCCGAATTCTGGGCCGGATTGCGCCCGGCGACCCCCTCCAACGTGCCTTACATCGGAAAGAGCCATTTCGGCAACCTCTACCTGAACACCGGCCATGGCACGTTGGGGTGGACACATTCCTGCGGTTCCGCGGCAGCTTTGGCGGACATTGTGGCCGGTCGCACCCCCGATGTGGATTTTGCGTTTACCGGGCTTTAGTGCTCCCGCAACTGATCCCGGATCAGTTTCTTGTTGATCTTGCCGACGCTCGTTTTCGGTATGTCGTCGACGAAATCAATCTGGTTCGGTATGGCCCACTTATTGATCTCACCGGAATCCACGAACTGCTTCAGGTGATTCTGGATATCGTCCAGTGACGCTTCCTCTCCGGGCTTGAGGGTAACCAGTGCGTGGGGGCGTTCGCCCCACTTCTCGTCGGGCACGCCCACAACCGCTGCCCCAGCGACGGCTGGATGCTGACTGATCAGGTTTTCCAGATCCAGGGAGGACAGCCATTCACCGCCAGTTTTGATCACATCTTTAATGCGGTCCTTGATCAGCAGTGTGTTGTCTGTCCCCAGGCTGGCCACGTCCCCCGTGTGCAGCCAGCCACCTTGCCAGAGCTCCTCGCCTTTCTCCGGCTCCTTGAAGTAACTCTGGGTCAGCCACGGTGCCCGGGCAACCACTTCGCCCTTGGCCTCGCCGTCATGGGGTACCGGTTTGCCCTCAGGGGTCACGATTTCCAGTTCCACCATGGGTACCGCAATACCTGTCTTGATGCGTTTGGAGGTCTGCTGCTCCAGAGGCAGTTCCAGATCCTCTGCTGTCAGATGAGTGGTGCTGAGAAGCGGGCAGGTTTCCGACATGCCATACCCCGTGTACATGGACACGCCCAGTCTGGCCCCGGCGTCACACAGGCCGCGCGTAAGGGCGCTGCCACCGATCAGTACGTGCCAGTTGCTGAGGTCGGCCGTCTTGATGGATTCGGTTGCCATCATCATCTGCATGACCGTTGGTACACAGTGGGAGAAGGTCACCTTGTGCTCCTTGAGGAGGTCGACCAGCAGTTCCGGTTCATAGCGTCCGGGGTAGACCTGTTTTATGCCCAGCATGGTGGCGGCGTAGGGCACACCCCAGGCATGCACGTGAAACATCGGGGTCACGGGCATGTAAACGGACGAAGACCTGAGTAGCGGCATCTCATCATACGCGGACAAAGAGCCGGTCATTGCCAGTGTATGGAGAACGAGCTGGCGGTGACTGAAGAAAACACCCTTTGGGTTCCCGGTGGTACCGGTGGTGTAGAAAGTGGTGGCGATGCTGTTCTCGTCGAAGTCCGGGAAGTCGAACGTTTTAGCGGCCTTGGCAAGCAGGTGTTCGTATTCGCCGAGCGATGGCAGTGATGTGGTTTTGGCTTGTGCCTCGTCACTCAGTTGGATGTAGTGTTTGACCGTGTTGATCTCGTCTTTCACGCCTTCCAGGATGGGCAGGAAGTCATCGTGGACCATCACCACATCGTCTTCAGCGTGGTTCATGGTGTAGACAATCTGCTCGGGCGACAGGCGCACGTTCACCGTATGCAATACGGCACCAATCATCGGGATGGCGAAGAAGCATTCCAGGTACCGGGGCGTATCCCAGTCCATCACCGCGACGGTGTCACCCGGTTTAACGCCCGCGTCGGTGAGAGCGTTGGCCAGTTGGTTAATACGCTCAACCAGGTCGGTATAGGTGTACTTGCTGCGGTTGGCGTAAACGATTTCCTGGTCGGGAGAGTACCGGGGGCCGGAAAGAAGCAGTTGTTTGATCAGCAGCGGGTATTGGTGGGCGTTGTCTGCCGGCTTCAGGATGCGGGTCTGTGCCATGATTCGGTGCCTCTCTCAATTGTTTAATTTATAACGAGAAGAGGGGTAAATCTGACACAGTTTCTGGTTTACGGAAACCTTTAGGCGATAAAAAAGCGCAGATTCGGTGAGGCGGGATTCCATTGACCCACCGGTCCCGGTCTGCGCCCTCGATGGGGTGTTCGCGAGAGGTTATTCGCGAGAAATTATTCGTAAGTGCAGAGGTAGGCCGTGTCGATGTCAGTCCGGGCCTTGAAGCTGGCCTGTCCCGCCACTTCAAAAAACTCGCCGGAACCATAGGTCATCCATTCTTCCATGCCGGGCAGGAGAACGGTCAGTACGCCACTGATCACCGTCATGGTTTCTTTCTTGCTGGTGCCAAACTCATACTCGCCCGGGCTGATCACCCCCACGGTAGCCGGAAGGCTGGAGGTCTGGAAGGCGATGGATTTGGCCTTACCGTCGAAATACTCGTTAACTTTCAGCATGGGATACGCTCCTAAAAATTGTGGGAGCCTACTATACGGGAATTTTGTGCAACTCCAATGACAAATTTGCCGTCACTGGTCCCAGGTATTTCCACGGGTGCTGTCGGTTGTGGGCACGCCAATATGCATCGCCGCCTTTGCCATTATGTTGGCGCTCACCGGTGCGGTCAGGAAGAGGAACACGGTGATGAGCACTTCGGCAACGCCTACACCTTGTCCCTTGCTGCTGAAGTAGATGACTGAGCTCAGCACGATGGCGCCTACACCCACGGTGGTCGCCTTCGTTGGGCCGTGCAGACGGGTGTAGAAGTCAGGTAGCCGTGCCAGTCCAATGGCGCCGACCAGGGTGAAAAAACCACCGACGAGCAGTAACAGTGCAATGGCGTATTCTGCAATGGGATTCATAACGGGAAACCTCTGGTCACTGGGTGCTTGCCTTGTGTGTTAATCAATCACGCTGCCGCGCTTTAGATATTTGGCCATCGCCACGGTACCAACGAAGCCCATCACGGCGATCAGCAGTGCAGATTCAAGGTACAGGCGTGTGCCCAGCGTTATTCCGAGCAGGACAATCAGCGCGATGGCGTTGATGTACAGGGTGTCCAGCGCCAGTACCCGATCCGGCGCATCCGGCCCTTTGATCAGTCGATAGACATTCAGTACTGTCGCCAGGACAACCATAGCGATGGTGATGTACAGCGCGATGGTAATCATTGAAACATCTCCCTCAGGCGTGCCTCGTAGCGGGTGCGAATTGCGTTGATCACCTCGTCGTCGCTCTCGGCGTCGAGGGCGTGGATCAGCAGCAATGTTCTGTCGTCACTGACATCGGCGCTGACGGTTCCCGGTGTCAGGGAAATGGTGCTGGCCAGCATGGAAATGGCCAGGGGATGCGTCAACTCCAGGGGATAGGACACCAGTATCGGTTTGGGTTCGCGGCCGCTGAGTATCAGGCGGGCGACGGAAACGCTGGCCACCAGAATATCGTAGAGGACAATGAGCAGATACGGCGGCAGCTTCCAGGGCCGCGCGAAGAAGGGAGGGTCCGGCCAGAATCCGCGGGTCAATTGCGGGATCATCCAGGCCAGGACCAGCCCCAGGACAACACTGGCGCCAGAAATGCCGTCACTCAGGAACTGCCAGACGGCAAACAGGATGAGGCTGAGGTATGGCTGCGGAAAGCTCAGGCGGTCAAGCATTACTTTTCCTCCCCAACCATGGGTTTACTCAGGATGTCGGTGTAGGCGCTGGTGTCGTGGAGCTGTGCCGCGGTATCTTCGGCGTAGCGGCTGATTGGTCCGGCAAGGATCACGATCACGATACTCAGCGAAATCAACGCGCTTGCCGATATTGACAGGGATGGCGTCAGCTTTTGAGGTTCTTCAATATGACCTTCCACGTTGCGCCAGAACACGATACTGCCTGCGCGGCTGTAGGCGATCAGCGTGAAAAAGCTGCCAATCAGCAGCACACTCCAAAGCCAGGCAACATCCGACTCGGTCACTGCCGACTTGAGAATCAGCAACTTGGCAAAAAAACCACTGAGAGGCGGCAGGCCTACGGAAGCCACGGCCCCCATCAGGAATAGCACGCTCAGAAAGGTGCGGTTGGCGATCCGTGGCGCGGTGACAATTTTGTCCTGGGCACTGCCACGTTGACCATCAACGAGATCGGCCACCAGGAACAGGCCACCGACCACCCAGGTGGTGTTGAGCAGGTAGAAAAGTGCGGCGGAGGTGCCGGCTACCGTGCCAAACGAGATGGCGGCAAGCAGCGTTCCTACCGAGATAATGACCTGCCAGGCAACCAGCTTTCTCAGGCTTGCGGCACCCAGGGCGCCGATGACGCCCATGGTCAGGGTGATCAGCGCCAATGGGAAAAGCCAGTCCATACCCAGGCTCGCCAGCTCACCCGCCTGGTTGCCAAAGATCAGCGTAAAGACGCGGATAATGGCGTAGATACCCACCTTGGTCATGACCGCAAACAAAGCTGCGACCGGCGCCGTGGCGTTGGAATAGGCGCCGGGTAGCCAGAAGCACAGCGGCAAAATGGCGGCTTTGAGACCAAAAACCACCAGCAACATCATGCCACCCGCTTTCACCAGGGGAAGGTTCTCTTCGGCCACCTGCGGAATCTTGATCGCCAGGTCCGCCATGTTGAGCGTTCCGGTGACGCTGTAAATCATGCCAACGGCGATCAGGAAGACGGCAGAGCCTGCGAGATTCAGTACCACATAATGCAGGCCAGGAACGGTTCGGCTGGTGCCTTCGCCATGCATCAGCAAGCCATAGGAGGCAATCAGCAGGACCTCGAACGCGACAAAGAGGTTGAACAGGTCCCCGGTCAGAAAGGCGATGTTCAGGCCAAGTAGCTGGAAAAGGAACAGTCCGTGGAACTGACGGCTGCTTTCATCGGTGCCACCGATGGCATATATGTGACAGAACAGCGCCAGCACGGCGGTCATGACAAGCATCAACGCCGCGAGCCTGTCCAGCACCAGTACGATACCGAACGGCGGTTGCCAGTTGCCAAAGGCATAGAGGCGATAGCTACCGTCGTCGGCGAGAACAAGAAGGACGATCGCGGCAACCAGCATCAGCACCGTGGTGGCAATGGCGAGCGTCCGCCTCAGGGCGATGGGCGCGTACCCCATAAAAGCCTGCAGTATGCCGCCGATCAGCGGAATCAGTATGGGAGCGGTCAGCCAGTGGTTCATGTGTTGGCACCCTCCTGCTCTTGATCTTGCGGAGTGCTGTCCTGTTCTGGAACGCGGCCGTTGACATGGTCGTCATTGTCGTTGTCGGCAAGGCTTCGCAAGGACAGCACAACAACGAAGGCGGTCATCGCGAAACCGATCACAATGGCGGTCAGCACCAATGCCTGGGGCAGGGGATCGGAATAGGTTTCCGCGCTGCCGATGATGGGCTGGCCACCGGTCGCCAGCCGTCCGGACGAGAACAGGAACAGGTTAACGCCATAAGACAGCATGGTCAGGCCCACCACAACGGGAAAGGTGCGGGCTCTGAGCATCAGGTAAACCCCGGAGGCTGTCAAAGCCCCGATGACCACCGCGAATGCAAGCTCCATTATGAGCCCTCCTTATAGTTAGTACTCTTGATGGCCGAATGGGGCGACAGGCGACCAACGCTGGTCAGTGCCAGCAGTGTAGCGCCGATAACGGTCAGATAGACGCCGAGATCGAAGACCAGCGCCGAGGCTACTTCGAACTTTCCAACCACCGGCCAGTAGACGTAGTCGAACGTGGATGTGAGGAACGGATAGCCGAATGCGAAACTGCCTGCCCCGGCGATCAGTGCAAACAGCAGCCCCAGGCCGATGACGTTGTGGTAGCGGATTGAAATACGGTCCTGGGTCCAGGACATACCACTGGCAATGTATTGCAGGATCAGCGCCACCGCCGTGATCAACCCGGCGATGAAGCCGCCACCCGGCATGTTGTGGCCGCGCAGGAATATATAGGCGGAGATCATCAGGGCCAATGGCAGCATCGGCCTGGCGATCTGCTGCAGCATCATCGGGTACGCATCCCGCGTCCAGGGATGGCCCTGGCCGTCACCCGGAGGCGGGGTCAGATCAACATGTCGCAGCATCGCGTAAATGCCCAGTGCCGCAATGCCCAGAACCGTGATCTCACCGAGGGTATCGAAGCCACGGAAGTCCACAAGAATGACGTTGACCACGTTGGTGCCACCGGCGCCGGGTTTGCTGTTCTCGAGGAAGAACTCCGAAATCGACGTAAACGGCTGTGTCAGCATGGCCAGCGTAATGAGTGTCATGCCGATACCGGCTGCGCCAGCGATCAGAATATCCCTGATGCGGTGGCCTTTCGGCGTCTCGAAGGGTGTCCAGGATGGCATGTAGTACAGCGCCAGCATCAGCAGGACAATCGTCACCACTTCAACCGACAACTGCGTCATCGCCAGGTCGGGAGCTGAGAAGCGCGCAAAGCCGAGGGCAACAAGGAGCCCGACGACGCTGAGCAGAACCAGCGCAAAGAACCGGTCACGATGCACCGCCGCCGTGCCCAGGGCCGCAACCACCAGAATGGCAACCCCGATAAGTGTGGGCCAGTCCACCGGGCTGAGCCCATTGCTGCCAATGGCAATCCCCAGGTCCCAGAGCGGGAGCACCGAGACGGCAATCACGCTGACGATCAGCAGCATGGCGTAGCGCTGCAGTGAACCGTTCTCGATGTAGGCGGTAACGGTATGGGCAGTGTCCGAAATTTGGCTAACGATCGCTTCGAAGACCGCTTTTTCGTCAATTTCCTTGAAACGGGCATGGAAATCGAAAAACCGCTGGCGCTGGGTATACATCAGCAGACCACCGATGAAGGCTACGAAACTCATCAGCAGCGGCAGGTTAAAGCCGTGGGCAACCGTCAGTTGATACTCGGGAACGTCGCCGCCCAGTGTGGCGGACGCTGCGGCATAGAGCAGTGGGCCGACAGAGAACGCCGGGAACATGCCCACCATCAGGCAGGCGAAGACCAGGATCTCAACCGGTATCTTCATATACCGTGGCGGCTCATGGGGCGGAAAGATCGGCAGGTTGACAGGCCGACCGTTGAAAAACACGTCGTGGATGAATCGCGCCGAATAGGCCACGGCAAATATGCCGGCCAGTGTTGCAACAAGCGGAGGCAGATAGGCCCACAGGCCGGGAAGATTCAGTTCCAGGGCTTCGGCGAAGAACATCTCCTTGCTCAGGAAGCCATTGAGCAGAGGCACGCCCGCCATCGATGCCGCAGCGACCATGGCCAGCGTGGCGGTATGAGGCATGTAGCGCCAGAGACCGTTGATCCTGCGCATGTCCCGGGTGCCGGTCTCATGGTCAATAATGCCGGCGGCCATAAACAGGGACGCCTTGAAGATTGCGTGGTTGATGACGTGAAAGACCGCTGCGACGGCAGCCAAATGGGTCCCCATACCGAACAGCAAGGTGATCAGGCCAAGATGACTGACCGTCGAGTGAGCCAGGAGGCCTTTCAGATCATGCTTGAACATGGCGACATAGGCGCCAATCAGCAGCGTGGCCATGCCGGTAAAGCTCACCATGTAGAACCACTGTTCAGTGCCGGCGAGGGCCGGGTAGAGCCGGGCCATGAGGAAGACGCCGGCTTTCACCATGGTGGCTGAATGCAGGTAGGCTGAAACAGGTGTTGGCGCCTGCATGGCGTGGGGTAGCCAGAAGTGGAACGGGAACTGTGCGGACTTGGTGAACGCGCCCAGTAGTACCAGGGTCAGTGCCACCGGATACATGCTGTGGTTCTTGATCAGATCCCCGGCGGCGAGAACGTCCTCCAGTTCATAGCTGCCCACGATGTTGCCAATCAGCAGGATGCCTGCCAGCAGTGCCAGGCCACCACCGCCGGTGACGGCCAGCGCCATCCTCGCCCCGCGGCGGGCGTCTTTCTTGTGAGTCCAGAAGCTGATCAACAGGAACGATGTCAGGCTGGTCAACTCCCAGAAAACCATCATCAGCAACAGGTTGCTCGACAACACGATGCCAAGCATGGAACCCTTGAAGCACAGCAGTAGTGCGTAGAACTTACCGACGTTCTCGTGGGGCTTCAGGTAGTAGCGGGCGTACAGGATGATCAACAGCCCGATAATCAGGATCAGCAGTGTAAAGAGCAGCGAGAGGCCGTCCAGGCGAAAGCTGAAAGACAGCCCAAGGGCTGGTAGCCACTCGGTGGTGTGCTGCACGATGCCGCCGTCGGCCAGGATTGCCCAATGGGGGTATAGTGCCGCTAATCCAATGATGGCAGGGACACAGGAAATGACAGCAATTGCCGTACGTCCGCCCTGGGCGAACAGTGGAGCCGCCAGAGCTCCCAGAAACGGCAGTAAAACGACCAGCGGTAGCGACATCGCAACCTCTTATTGGCTTTCTTCTTTATGGATGGAGAAGCAAGTGTTGCCTGAGTTTAGCCCCCGGTGTCCGTGCTTGCACGGGCAACCATTTAAACGGTGGCCAGGATATCAGTAGTGATGGGGTGGATCCGGGAAGTAGGGCAGGCTGCCGCGATGCTTCTTCGCATCAGCAGCGACCGGTGAAAAACCGGGATGTGTATTAGCCAGGGACCTTGCGGTCGTCATGTTTGCTCCGATAATCATTTACCCTGGCTGATGATACGTGGCCGTCTACGCAGGTCAAGTACGATGACCATTTATCCGCATTCAGAAATCACGGCGGTCCCGGAAGGGTTTGTCGGGGGAGCCGGAGTTCCGGGCAACGGCAATGCGCTGGTTTGTCCGCCCGAGTACCTTTTTCTGCAGCTTTGTTTCCCAGTCCAGTGCGGTTTTGTCGGTGGCGTTCCAGGTGCGGTTGAACAACAGCTTGCTGGCGGCGACGGCGTCTGGCGAGCGCTCGGCCAGCTCCCGGGCGAAGTTCATTGCCTCTGCCATGGGGTCGTCGCTAATGCGGCTGACCAGCCCCATGGCTTTTGCTTCCGTGCCGTCAAATCGTCGCGCGGTCATGGTCAATTCCTTGGCCAGATCAATGGGAACCAGTTCCCGCAGGGTTACCGTCAGGCTCATGTCCGGGATCAGCCCCCATTTGCTCTCCATGATGGAGAACTCGCAGTCGGCGGTGGAAAACCGAAAGTCGGCACCCAGCGCAATCTGGAAGCCACCGCCGAAACAGTAGCCATGGGTAACGGCAATCACCGGTGCCGGTACATCCCGCCATAAATAGCCGACACCCTGGGCGAGGTTGCTAATCCTGCGGCCAGGTTTGACCAGCAGTTTGAGGAAATTCACCGGATTCTTCGACACGGTCTTCACATCCAGCCCGGAGCAGAAGGCGTCTCCGGCACCGTTCAGGATAATGGCGCGCACGCTGCGGTCTTTTTTCAGGGTTTTGGCCGCCCTGGTGATCGCCTCGAACATGGGCATGTCCAGGCCGTTGTATTTCTCCGGCCGGTTCAGGGTCACAATGGCGATACCGCCCTCGATCGTGATCAATACCCGTTCAGAATCTCGTGCGCTCATAGTGTGGGTTCCATGTCATACGTTAGTCGTAGGCCGCTATGCTACCATGTTGCCTCCTGATGAAAACGTCCGCATGAGACGAACGGACGACCAGACGACTAGACGACCAGACAAAGAGAAATAACATGACCGCAGCCTACCCGAACCTGCTGAAGCCCCTCGACCTGGGTTTCACCGAATTGAAAAACCGCGTGCTCATGGGTTCCATGCATACCGGCCTGGAAGACCGGTTCTGGAACATCCACAAGCTTGCCCGTTATTTTGCCGAGCGTGCGGAAGGTGGCGTGGGGTTGATGGTCACCGGGGGCTTTTCACCCAACTTTGTCGGCCAGCTTTCGCCCCTGGCGTCCACCATGAATCATCGCGGCACCGCCATGCTTCACCGTCATGTCACCAGTGAAGTTCATGACGCCGGCGGCAAGATCTGCCTGCAACTGCTTCATGCCGGTCGCTATGGCTACCAGCCTTTCAGTGTATCCGCCTCGGCCACCAAGGCGCCCATTACGCCGTTCAAGGCCCGTGCGCTCTCCACCAAGGGGGTCGATAAACAGATCGATGACTTCGTCAGCGCTGCAAAATTGGCGAAACTGGCCCGTTATGACGGCGTTGAGGTTATGGGGTCGGAAGGGTATTTCATTAACCAGTTCCTGTGTGAGCGTACCAATAAACGCACCGACAAATGGGGCGGCCCGTTCGAGAACCGCATGCAGTTGCCGGTGGAGATCGTTCGCCGCATGCGGGAGGCGGTCGGCCCCGAGTTCATTATCATTTACCGCCTGTCGATGCTGGACCTTGTAGAAGGCGGGCAGACCTGGGATCAGGTGGTGCAATTGGGCAAAGCCATCGAAAAAGCCGGTGCCACCATTATCAATACCGGCATCGGCTGGCACGAAGCCCGGGTGCCAACGATCGTGACGTCGGTGCCGCGGGGCGGCTTTGCAGACGTGACTGCCAAATTTTATGGCGAAGTGGACATTCCCGTATGCACCACCAACCGCATCAACACCCCGGAGAAAGGCGAGGAAATCCTCGCGGCGGGCAAGGCAGATATGGTGTCCATGGCGCGGCCGTTGCTGGCGGACTCGGAATTTGTGCGCAAGGCAGAGCAGAACCGTAGCGACGAAATCAACACCTGTATTGCCTGCAACCAGGCCTGTCTGGATCACGTGTTCCAGCTCAAGCGGGCGTCCTGCCTGGTGAATCCACGCGCCTGTCACGAAACCGAACTGGTACTGACGGTGGCGCCGGTCAGCCGCCGCGTGGCGGTGGTCGGAGCTGGCCCTGCCGGTTTGGCGGCAGCGACGACGGCCGCCAAGCGGGGGCACAAAGTGACGCTGTTCGAAGCGGACGACAAAATTGGTGGCCAATTCAATTACGCCAAACGCATTCCCGGCAAGGAAGAGTTCTATGAAACGCTGCGTTACTACCAGCGCCAGATCGAGATCCTGGGTGTTGAACTGAAACTCAATACCCGCGTGGATGCAGATGCGTTGGGAGAACTGGGCTTTGACGACGTGATCATCGCCACGGGCGTGAAACCGCGGACGCCAAAAATCGATGGTATCGACCACCCGAAGGTACTCGGTTATCTCGATGTCCTGCGCTACAACAAGCCCGTGGGCCAGTCGGTCGCGGTGATAGGTGCCGGTGGTATCGGCTTCGATGTCAGCGAGTTCCTCACCCACGAATTCGGTCACCACCCCGAAGGAGAGCAGGTCAGCATGGCAGACTGGCAGGCTGAATGGGGCGTTGATCCGCAATTCGATGGACCCGGCGGCCTGGCTGAGCGCAAGCCGACATCGTCACCTCGCAAAATTTACCTGATGCAGCGCAAAAGCAGCAAAGTCGGCGGTGGTCTGGGCAAGACCTCTGGCTGGGTGCATCGCAACAGCCTCAAGCATCGTGATGTTGAAATGCTGAGGGGTTGTAGCTACGACAAAATTGATGATGACGGACTGCATATCACGCTTTCCGACAAGGACGGCAACGTCACTGAGAGCAAGATTCTGGCTGTAGACAATGTCATCATATGCGCAGGTCAGGAGTCGTTCCGGGCGTTGTTTGATGATTTGGCCAATCGGGGAATTCAGACCCACCTGATAGGTGGTGCGGACGTGGCCGAAGAGCTGGACGCCAAGCGTGCTATTCGGCAGGGGACTGAAGTGGCTGCCCGGATCTGACCGGGTGGACATTTTTGGTCATAAAGTGATCATCTTGATCATTTGTGACCCGTTTGGGCGCCAGTCATCGTTATGGTGACTGACCTGGGTTACCGAATGGCTTTCAGAGCCTCGCTGATGGCGTCCGCCTCAGCGGACAAAACCCGATAGCGAAGGCTGTCGGCCTACTGGCTGGCCTGAAGTAGCTGTTTCTGCTTCATGTCGTAAAGGCGACTGAGCAGTGCACATTGCTGGTTTTTTTGCGGTGCGTTCATGGTATTACCCTCCACAGGGAGTAGCCTGTGTCAGTTATTTTTACGTTTTGCCTCGGCTTTTGGCCTTGTAGTGAAAACAAAGCATAACCCGGGCCAAAAGCGCTCGGGTTACCTCCCAAATCTCGCCCGATAAATACCGGGTGCCAGTCCGGTATGTTTCCTGAACAGACGGCTGAAAGAACTGACATCCTCGTAGCCGACCAGACGCGTGACCACCTCCACCGCCACCCGCGAGTTTTCCAGATGCTGCCTGGCTGCCTCGATTCTCAGAATCTGCAGGTAACCGGTGGGGGTATCCCCGGTTGCCGCTTTAAATCGACGAATCAGCGATCGCTCCGTTAAACCGGCGAATGCGGCAAGGGCTTGCAGCGTCACCGGCCTGGTATGGTTCACATCCAGCCAGTCCTGAAGTTTCAGAATCGCGGCATCGGAATGATAGCGCCGGGCCTGTAGCGCTCCATAAGGCGCCTGGCTGGTCCGCCCGGCATCAATCACAAACGCCTTCGCCAGCTCACGGGCCACCTTCGCCCCGGCGTAGCGTTCCACCAGATACACCCCCAGATCCCACCACGCCATACCACCGCCGGCACAGGCAATGTGCCCATCCACTGTAATCAGCTTGTCCGGCTGGAGGTCTACCCCGGGAAAGCGTTTTCTGAACTGGTTACTGAACCCCCAGTGCGTCGTCGCCTGCCGCCCGTCCAGCAACCCGGCCTCCGCCAGCAGAAACGCCCCCGTGCAGTTACTGGCCAAGCGGACCTGTCCGGTTGGCGCCTCCTGAAAGCCGCCGAGCCAGTCAATCATCCCGGGATTGGCCTCCAGAACCTGCGCAATCGGCGCGCCAATCGTGGGTACAATGACCAGGTCTGCCTGCGAATTACCGGTGGGAATGTCCCGCCAGTCCCCATCGGCCATCAATGTTATCCCATTGATACACCGACAGGGCCGACCACCCTCGGTCAGCAATTGAGTGGTGAACTGCTGCTCCGGAGGCGTATCGTTGATGCGTGCCCAGGTTACCCCCGCCAGTCGAAACAGGTCGATAACCCCCGTAATCGCACTGGCAAGCGCCCCATCAAACCCAATAACAGAAACCGTTCGCATACCAACTCCAAATCAGGGCGCCAGCCGGGAAGACCCTCCCGGGACTGTCGGCAGCAAGGATGCTGCCGTCAAGCGTACACGGACGTATTCACAGCGTGTCCCGGGAGGGTCTTCCCGGTTGGTGCCCGTCTGCCGAGCACCACAAGCCGCGCATTCACAAAAGGAGACCTGGAATAAAAGTGGCAATTTTAACCATGATTATGTCATTAACGCCGGTTTCAACAAAAACAACCGTATGAGAGGCTATACGCCATAAACAGGAGACCCGAAATGACCGACACCCTGATTGACCGCCGCGACCTGGCGTTTCAACTCTACGAAGTACTCGACACCGAAAGCCTCAGCGAGCGCGAGCGCTTCAGCGAACACAGTCGCGACACCTTCGATGCAGTCATCGAAACCGCCGACAGAATCGCCCGTGACAAATTCGCCACCCACAACAGCGCCGCCGACAAAGACGAGCCCAAATTCGTCGACGGTCGGGTGGACATGCTTCCCCAGGTAAAAGAAGCCTTTGACGCCTACGCCGACGCAGGCTTCATTGCCGGGCGTTACGACTATGAACTGGGTGGCATGCAACTCCCCGAATCCATCATGGCAGCGTGTAACGGCTTCTTCACCGCCGCTAACCCGGGCACCGCTGGTTACCCGTTCCTCACCACCGCTGCCGCCAACCTGATCCGCGTATTCGGCAACGACCAGCAGAAAAGTACGTTCCTGCCACACATGCTCAGCGGCCGCTTCACCGGCACCATGGCCCTGACCGAGCCCCATGCCGGGTCGTCACTCGCGGACATACGCACCTCGGCTTCGCCCACGGAAGGCGGCCATTACCTGATTAAAGGCGCCAAAATCTACATCTCGGGCGGCGAACAGTCCCTCACCGAGAACATCGTTCACATGGTATTGGCAAAGATCAAAGGCGCACCGGCGGGCGTAAAAGGCATCTCCCTGTTTATCGTGCCGAAATTCATTGTGGATGAAGAAGGCAACGCAACTGAACGTAACGGTGTGAACCTGGCCGGCCTCATCCACAAACTGGGCTACCGTGGTACCACATCAACGGCGCTCAGTTTTGGTGACGACGCACCCTGCCATGGCTACCTGGTGGGCGAGCCCCACCAGGGTCTGAAATACATGTTCCAGATGATGAACGAAGCCAGGGTTGGCGTCGGCTTCGGCGCTGCCGTGATTGGGTATCGTGGCTACATGCACAGCCTGGAATACGCCAAGGACCGCCTGCAGGGCCGCAAACCGTCAGAGAAGAACCCAGAGGCACCCCAGGTCCCCATCATTGAGCACGCCGATGTACGGCGCATGCTGCTGGCCCAGAAAGCCTACAGTGAAGGTGGCCTGGCGCTGTGCCTTTACGGCGCACGCCTGATGGACGACCAGCACACTCATCCGGACGAACAGAAGCGGATGGAAGCCGGCAAGTTGCTGGATCTGCTGACGCCAGTTATCAAGGCCTGGCCTTCCGAGTTCGGCCCAAAGGCCAACGATCTGGCTATCCAGGTCTATGGCGGTGCCGGTTACACCCGCGAATACCCGGTGGAGCAGTGCTGGCGGGATAATCGCCTGAACCCGATTCACGAAGGCACCAACGGCATCCAGGC
>PBRG01000124.1 GCA_002726615.1 Marinobacter sp. | reverse complement strand
TTTTGGCGAACTCAAAACTAACCGGTTTTACCGCCGTCTCCTACTTTTTCACGCTTATCTGCGAAGAACCAAAAAAAAGGGGGGGGAGGAGGGAATCCCCTGCCATCAACGTCAGGTTCGGAAGTTGATGGCAGGAATGAGTGAGATTACAGTAGTTCTTCGTTGGCCTCAGCAGGGGCCTGCTCGGCCTCTGCATTTTTTGGCGCTGGCTTGGGCATCAGCTTTTCACGCACGGCTGCTTCAACCTCATTGGCAATTTCCAGATTCTCTTCCAGAAACTTGCAGGCATTGGCCTTGCCCTGGCCGATCTTGTCGCCCTTGTAGGCGTACCAAGCGCCGGACTTGTCCACGAAGCCTTCCTTCACGCCCATATCGAGCACTTCAGCCATGTGGTAGATGCCCTTGCCGTACATAATCTGGAACTCGGCCTGCTTGAACGGTGGGGAAACCTTGTTCTTGACCACTTTCACGCGGGTTTCGTTGCCCACCACTTCATCGCCTTCTTTAACGGCACCGATGCGGCGAATGTCGAGGCGAACGGATGAGTAGAACTTCAGGGCGTTGCCACCGGTGGTGGTTTCGGGGCTGCCGAACATCACACCAATTTTCATGCGGATCTGGTTGATGAAGATCAACAGACAGTTGGCGTGTTTTACATTACCGGTCAGCTTACGCAGCGCCTGGGACATCAAGCGGGCCTGGAGACCAACATGGCTGTCCCCCATCTCGCCTTCAATTTCGGCCTTGGGCGTAAGCGCTGCTACGGAGTCCACAATGATGACGTCAACGGCGTTGGAACGCACCAGCATGTCAGAGATTTCCAGCGCCTGCTCACCGGTGTCCGGCTGGGACACAAGGAGCTCATCCACGTTCACACCCAGTTTTTCGGCATAGACCGGGTCCAGGGCATGCTCTGCATCCACGAACGCACAGGTTTTTCCAGCCTTCTGGGCCTCGGCAATTACCTGCAGGGTCAGCGTGGTTTTACCGGAGCTTTCCGGGCCATAGATCTCACAGATACGACCATAAGGCAGGCCGCCTATTCCCAATGCCACATCCAGGCCCAGGGAGCCGGTGGATACCGCAGGGATCGCTTCCCTGGGCTGATCGCCCATCTTCATGACGGCGCCCTTGCCGAACTGGCGTTCGATCTGGCTCAGTGCTGCACCCAGTGCTTTCTTGCGGTTGTCTTCCATCGTTGCAAACCCTCTGTCGCCAATGCCGTTATCGGGACGGGAGCCCGGCGGCCAAAATCATGGACTGCGGAACCCGGATAACCGGAATCCTGTATATTTGAACAGTATTAAAACACAACACGGAGGCAAGACCAACCCCTCCGTCTCAGGCCTTCTCCAGAAAGCTCCTAACTCCCTGTAACACATAAAGAACCGCCTGGCGCCGAACCTGATCACGGTCGCCCTGGAACTGTTCAACCACCGCTTCGGTGTCAGCCGCAGAACGCCCCCAGGCAAACCACACCGTGCCTACCGGCTTGTCGTCACTGCCGCCGCCAGGGCCAGCCACGCCACTGATCGCAACAGCCACATCCGCACCCGTGGTCGCCAGGGCACCAGCAACCATTTCCCGCACCACCGGTTCGCTGACGGCGCCGTGCTCGCCGAGGGATAGCTCGGTTACACCCAGCAGCCCCCTTTTTGCATCGTTGCTGTAGGTCACGAGTCCCGCCAGAACGTAGGAAGAAGAGCCCGCGCGATCCGTCAACACCTTGGCAACCCAGCCGCCAGTGCAGCTTTCGGCGGTGGCAATCGTGAGCTCGCGTTGCTTCAACACATCAGCCAATTGCATGCCCGCTTCCGCCAATGCCTCGTCAGTCAGTGGCATATTGATCTCCTTCGTTTCATCATGGCGGTTATTTTCTTACAATCCCTGCCTCCACATAAAGCCAATAGATCCGGAACCGTTCATGTCAGCAGCCCAGACCGATCTGTCCCACCACACCCCGATGATGAGGCAATACCTCAAGATCAAGGGCGAACACCCCAATGAACTGGTGTTCTACCGCATGGGGGACTTTTACGAGCTGTTCTACGAGGATGCCAAGAAAGCCGCCGAACTGATGGATATCACTCTGACGGCCCGGGGGCAGTCCGGGGGCAATCCGATTCCCATGGCGGGCATTCCATATCATTCCGCTGAAGGCTACATTGCACGTCTGGTTCGTGCTGGTCAATCCATCGCCATTTGCGAACAGATTGGCGACCCGGCGACCAGCAAGGGGCCGGTGGAGCGCAAAGTGGTGCGCATTGTGACACCGGGCACGCTGAGCGACGACGCGTTCCTGGAAGACCGCCGGGACAACCTTCTGGTCGCCATCTTCAGCCACCGGGAGCAGTTCGGTTTCGCCTCCCTCGACATCTCCAGCGGACGGTTTACCGTGTCTGAACTGGACGATCTCGAGGGCCTGCAGGGGGAACTCCAGCGCCTGCGACCAGCGGAGATCCTGATCAGCGAGGACTTCCCATATCAGGACATACTGAACGGCTATACCGGTATCCGCCGCCAGGGCCCATGGCTGTTTGAGTCCGACACCGCCCGCCGCGTTATTACCCAACAGCTGCAGGTCCGTGATCTGACCGGCTTTGGCTGCGAAGACCTCACGCTGGCCATCTGCGCCGCCGGTTGCCTGTTGCAGTACGCCAAAGAAACCCAGCGCACCGCCCTGCCCCACATTCGCAAACTCAGCCGCGAACGGCGCGAGGAAGCGGTCATCCTGGACGCCACCAGTCGCCGTAACCTGGAGATTGACACCAACCTGATGGGTGGCACCCAGCACACCCTGGCCTGGGTGATGGACCGGACAGCAACCGCCATGGGAGGTCGCCAATTAAGACGATGGCTTAACCGTCCCTTGCGGGACATTACCGTGGTGGAACAACGCCAGCAGGCGGTTTCAGCGCTTCTGGACGGCTTTCACTACGAGCCGGTTCACGACCTGCTGAAAAGCATCGGTGATATCGAACGGATTCTGGCCCGTGTAGCGCTGCGTTCAGCGCGCCCGAGGGATCTGGCACGGCTGCGGGATGCCTTTCTAAGTCTGCCGGATTTACAGAACGCTCTGACACCGGTCAGTTCCCACCATGTCGTCAGACTCGCCACAATCATCAGCGAGTACCCCGAATTGTCCGACTTGCTGGAACGGGCCATCATCGACAACCCGCCGGTGGTCATCCGGGATGGCGGCGTTATTCGCGAGGGTTTTGACGACGAACTGGACGAGTTGCGCAACATCAGCGAGAACGCTGGTCAGTTCCTGCTGGACGTTGAGACTCGTGAGCGTGAGCGCACCGGGATCAGCACGCTGAAAGTCGGTTACAACCGGGTGCATGGATACTACATAGAAATCACCCGCACGCAATCCGGGCAGGCACCAGTAGATTATATCCGCCGCCAGACTCTGAAAAACGCCGAACGCTTTATCACCCCGGAACTGAAAGAATTCGAAGACAAGGCCTTGAGCGCCAAGAGCCGCTCGCTGGCACGGGAGAAAGCCCTGTACGACGAGGTACTGGAAACCGTCGCCGCCGAACTGGCACCCCTGCAGGACGCTGCCCAGGCCCTGGCTGAGCTGGATGTGCTCAGCAACTTTGCCGAGCGGGCCACCAGCCTGCGCTTCAATGCCCCGGAATTCAGCGACACGCCCGGCTTCGATATCGAAGAAGGCCGCCACCCGGTGGTGGAACAGCTGCTGAGCGATCCCTACGTGCCCAATGATCTGCTGATGGACCAGCAACGGCGCATGCTGGTGATCACCGGCCCCAACATGGGCGGTAAGTCCACGTACATGCGGCAGGCAGCACTGATTGCCCTGCTGGCTTACACCGGAAGCTATGTGCCCGCCAACCGCGTGGTCATCGGGCCACTGGATCGGATTTTCACCCGCATGGGGTCTTCAGACGACATCGCCGGCGGCCGCTCAACCTTTATGGTGGAAATGACTGAGACCGCCAATATCCTCCACAACGCCACGGAATACAGCCTGGTGCTGATGGACGAGGTGGGTCGCGGCACCAGCACCTTCGACGGCCTGTCCCTGGCCTGGGCGACAGCGGAACACCTGGCCAAACACATTCGCTGCTATACCCTGTTTGCCACTCACTATTTCGAGCTTACGCAACTGGCCGACGATCTTGAGCACGCCGTCAACGTTCACCTGACTGCCACGGAGCACGACGACACCATTGTGTTCCTGCACAACGTTCATGACGGCCCGGCCAGCCAGAGTTATGGTTTGCAGGTCGCAAAACTGGCAGGCGTGCCTCAGGACGTGATTCGCAATGCCAGGGAGCAGTTGTCCCACCTTGAAGGCGGTGCCGCGCCTACAAGGCCGGCAGCCGATCATACCGCCATGGCACCGGCTGAGCCTGAAAAACAGCCGCGCTCCGCCCGTGTTAGCGAGCCGGTTATGCAGGCAGACATGTTCGCCAGCCTGGAGCCCAGCAAAGTGGAAGAATGCCTTGCTGACCTGGATGTGGATGGACTAACCCCGAGGGATGCCCTGAACCGACTATACGAATTGAAAGAACTGCTGGGGAAATAGCGGAACCCAGCGGCAGAATTGATCTGTGTAATAACGATAGTACGTCTCAGCGCTTGCGACAGGGCAGGCCGCTCAATACAATATCGCGCAATTATTATTACACTGATGAGATTGACTACTGGACCAGGAAACTGACTATGACGTTTGTCGTTACTGATAACTGCATCAAGTGCAAATACACGGACTGCGTGGAAGTATGCCCGGTTGACTGCTTCTACGAAGGCCCGAACTTTCTGGTAATCGATCCGGACGAGTGCATCGATTGCGCCCTGTGTGAGCCGGAGTGCCCTGCTGAGGCGATTTTCTCGGAAGACGAGCTGCCTGCGGATCAGGTCCAGTTTGTGGAACTCAACGCCGACCTGGCTGGCAAGTGGCCTAACATCACCGAGAAGAAAGACCCGCTGCCAGAGGCCGAAGAGTGGGATGGCAAGCCAGACAAGCTGCAGTACCTCGAAAAGTAATAGCAGCTTTCGGCGCATTGCGATCAAAAAAAGGGGAGCCTCGGCTCCCCTTTTTCATACATCACCACTTTACTGTGTCGCCAGTTTGGCCCCGATAGCCACGAAGAAACCGCCAGTCAACGCGTTCAGCATGCGCTTTACACCCTGCCCCACGCCAAGTCCGCGGGATTTGACCACCACCAGCGCCAGCCCACATTGCCAGGCCATCGCCAGCACAAAATGAACCGCCGCAAGGAACAGCGATTGCTGGAATGCGTTCCCGGCAGGATCAATAAACTGGGGGAGCAACGCCATATAGAACAGCGCCGTTTTCGGGTTCAGCACGTTGGACAGCAGGCCTTCACGAAACGCCACCCAGGTTGATACCGGCTTCACCAATGCGTGCTCGGCGTTGGATATCGACGCCCCATCAGCGTTTGCGGGCGTGCGGGCCATGGCCTGACGCAGCGAACTCAGCCCCAGCCATATCAGGTAGCAGGCACCTGCCCATTTGACTGCGGTAAACGCCCAGGCCGTCTCCACCAGCAACACCGAAATACCCAGAGCGGACAGGGTGGCGTGGATAAACAACCCACAGCAGATACCCACACTGGTGACACAGCCGTCCCGCAAACCGTGATTCAATCCACCCCGCCCGGCGTTCCGCATAACCAGCAGGGTATCCACCCCCGGCGTGACGGTCAGTAACGAGATAGCCACCAGATAGGCCCAGAACAGCTCCATTGGTACCAGCATTGCTAAACATCCCACGCGAACGCAGGAGTGCTCAGTTCTCCTGCTGCAAAAGTTTTTTCGCCGCGGCCGACTTATAGAATGGCGCAAGACGACGACGGATCAAGGCTTCAAGATAACCCTCCTCCCGCAGCACGTCTATCACAGGAAGTGCGTAGGCATCCACCTCCGCCATGACCACATCCCGATCAACCCCAACGGAGCCCAGCAGCTCAATCACCGGTCTGTCGCCATAAAGGGTGAACAGATGCTCCACTACCGCCCTGGTGCAGCCCTCGAAATATTTGGTCTGGCGGAATTGCAGCCAGAACTCGTATCCCAGCACCACAAACTCCTGCAGCTGCACATCTCCCAGGCCCTCATGCAGCTCCTCGATGGTGCGATCTTCCAGGGAGACCCACGCCGCCATCACACTGTCACGCAGTTCCTCGTCCGACAGCGCTTTGTTCAGGAACTGTTCGCTCCGGCTGATCAGCCCTGGCAGACTGTCCGCCAGCCAGGCCTTGAAACGACGTTCGAACGTTTCGTCCAGGCCTGGCACCGCCCTGTTGGCCATGCGTTTGCCAAACTTCATCATCGAGCCGACACCGGGAACGCTCTTGGTGATCAGGTTGTCTTCATAGAGATAATTCACCACACCCTGATACACCACATTGGAAACCAGCTCCTGGTACACAGGGTGAGCCATGATTTCGCTGATCACCCGCTCGCGTTGCTGACGAAGCTCAAGGGCTTCTTCCAGAAACCCGGTGGCCTGCTCCCGGGTGATGATATCCCGCAACCGGGACGTGCGCTGGACCGGTGCGTTCAATACTTCCGTGGCCATTTCGGCCGCCAGTTCCGGTATGCCGGCATCCAGTTCCATGTTGATCACAACGCGCTGGATCACGCCCATGACCTGTTCCGCCGAAGTCAGCCGGTTCAGGGTGATGGACCCGGCATAGTCAAACAGCTCATCTACTTCGGTTTCGAGAAAACGCCGCAACTTGGCCCCTTTCAGGGACGCCAGTTCGTGTTTTACGTGTTGCTCGAGCAAGGCATTGGCGAGATCTGTTTTACCTTTGGTCATAATCAGGGTCCGGTGCTGTCTGGAATTGGGCTTCTGGAATCAAAACGACACGAGGCTAACACGAAGCCCGACCGGCTGCGTTCGCCGCAGATACAGCCATTGGTGTGCGAGCGGGCCAAGAAGCGGGAGGCGCTTCGTGAACGCCCGGTATTCCCGGCTACTGGAAGTCGCTGAATTCGTGGGGTTCCGCGGCCAGCGCCAGGCACAGACTGCCGGGGCCGATGTAAATGCTGCTGGTAATGCCCATCTGGGAGAGCAACAGCTCAACACCGTTTTTCTCGCAGGCGTCACGCAGGCGGTTCAAACCAGGAAGATCCTCGATTTCTGTCCAGGTCAGTCCGCAGGAAAGGCTGACATAGGGCGTCAACAGACCTGCCTCGACCCTCGCGGCGGCGTAATTCATCACTTTTTCCACTGCCATGTCAAAACTCCGGGTTTTGGCAGCGGGTTGCCCTTCAGCGCCCTGACCAAAAATGACCGGGGTGATGTTCAGTGCCTTACCGAGAAACGCCACCAGGGCCGACACGCTCTTGTCACCGCGCCGTCTCGCACGCTCGCGAATGTAGTGTAAATCCCGGGGGATCACGCAGGTATAGATTTTGTCGGTAAACGTGTCGACTTCATTGCGTAAGGCGTTTTTCGAAAGCTTCTGCTCAATCAGGCGAAGGGTGTGGGCCGCCAGCAGCCCCTGGCCGGCAAAGATCTGCTTGCTGTCGATCACCCGCATGGCGAACTTGCCCTCACGCCCTGCGGCGTGACGGGCCTCATGGTAGTGCCCCATCACACTGTTCATGGCTTCCGTGGCGTTCTGGAAAATCAGGCTGCGAGAGCGGGTCACCGTCTCACAGATGGCGATGTCAAATTCAGTGACAATTTTTTCCATGAACAGGTCGTGGATCTGTTCGGCGGAGAACGCGTGGGTTTCAGCGTGATGGCCCTTCTGCAACAGGCCGCTCTGATAGAATTCCTGGGTCCTGACCGGATCGTGCTCGTCGATGTAGGTCTGGCCATCAATAACGGCGGTGACAGGTAGCACAAACAGATCGTGCTTGCGACTGAACTCATAGGGCAGATCACATGCAGAATCAACGATAAGACCAACGCGCATGGGGCCTCCAGCTATGGGAAGCTATTCCAGCCGGTCGCTTCCCTTCATTTTATTCTCATTGTTATTCGCAGCGCCCAGTCTTACACAAAGCAATCAACATTTCAGCACCTTGCTAGCGAGCTGATGGCTTCAGTTCGAGTTCATTGAGGTTTTTCTCGATCAGTTCACGGTTATCCTGTTGCCACGGATGAAATCCCTTGCGGAAATAGGCGAGGAAGTCCGGCATGCACTTGCGCAATACCCCCGGTTTACCCCATAGAAAGTTAATACCACCTATCCAGGTACCCATGTTCCATAACTTGCCGTCGGTTTTCAGCAGGCTGCAGGTGTTCAGGAAGGTGTACTTGAAAAAGTTCCAGGTCACAAACAGGAATACAATCCGGCGAAGGCGCTCATTGCCAACGCAGTGTCGATAGACGTCGAAAGCCACCGACTTGTGCTCCGTCTCCTCGATGGCGTGCCAGCGCCACAGCTTTTCCATATCCGGTGTGGCCCCTTCCATCCATTCCGGATGACGGAGAATGGCATTCGCCAGCACCGCCGTATAATGCTCTGCTCCGCAAGTTCCGGCCAGCTGTCGACTGGGCGGCAGCTTACCCACCCATGCCATGTGCCGGCGGAATCGCTCATCAATGGCATCAATGTTGTACCCACGAGCCTTCAACGCTTCGTTGTAATGCTTATGTTCCCGGCTATGCAACGCTTCCTGGCCGATGAAGCCGCGAATCTCATCCTTCAGCTTGGGGTCGTCCACCTTGTCCCGGTAAAGACGAACGGCATTGATAAACTGCTGCTCACCATCGGGGAACTGGAGCGAGAGTGCGTTGAAAAACGCCGTGCGGAACGCGTCATTGCCGTGCCACAAGGTTTTGAGGTCGTCGGCGATATCGAAATGAAGGTGTCGGGGTGCAACCGAAACGCCTTCAGGAGTGGAACTGATGGTCATGACTGCCTCCGGTTTATTGTGATTATGGAGCGGCATTCACCGTACAGCGGCAATGCCGAGTACGAAAATTGATCAGAGACTTCAGTTTAAACCCGAATTCAACACGGAAGGAAGGTGGCAACCCCAAAAATTGGACAGATTGTCACGAAATGACAGGTTGTCAAAAAACAAAAAAGGAGGCATGGCTAAGCCAATGCCTCCAAGGACACATAAGGGTATAGTGCTGTGAAACTGCCTAGAGGCCGTCGGTTTAATGCTCTTCCGCGGCTTTAACGCCCGGCGCTTCCGGGTCGGCTGTGAATCCGAGCAGTTTGGTTCGCTCAATCAGGAAATACAGAACCGCTCCAGTGGCCAGGCCCCAGCCCGCACCGTAAACCGCCAGAACCACGCCCATGGTACCGGCGATACCGCGCTCGGTGTTGTTCTCCAGTTGTTCAAGGCCAACCATCAGGCAGATGTAACCGGTCAGTAGCAGGGTCAGGGACAACGCAATCGGCAATACCGGCTGAAAAAAGCTTACCAACGGCAGAACAAATAACGCGATGAAGCCAGTGATCCAGAACGTACCGCCGCCGCTGTAGATAGAATCCATCGCGTTGCGGCCGTATTTATAGCGCTCAGCCATGGTAGCGGTAACCGCAGTCCAGATGGGGCCGGCAAGACCAGGATAAGGCGCAAAGAATGCGTGACCGCCGTTACGAATGGCCGTCACCAGGTGGGCCCGGTCAATGCTGTTGTCGATATCCTCATCCTTTCGCAGGTGGTCTACCCGATTCATCAATGACTGCCCAACCACGATATCGCCAAAGGCAATGACATAGGCAATCACTGCTGTCGGAATCGCATACATGAACACTTCGGCATCCGGAAACCCAACCGTAAACGGCAAGTAGTTCCAGAGCTCGTCAAACGCCGGCTTGGTGATTCCCCACTCCACATTTGGAACAGCATACTCACCGGTGGCAAAGCCCACCAGAATGGCAACAACCATGCCCGGAACCATGCCGTAGTTCGCGATTTTACGGGCAAGATGGCTGGTGTCGACGAAGCCTTTGAAGGACACCGAAAACATCAGGTACAGGCAAACCAGACCACCCACTATCAGGGAGATAGGGGTTTCCGCAAGCCGTCCACCGGCTTCAATCTCTCCCATCAGCGCAGCAATACCGGCACCAATAATAATGCCGCCTTTCATGGAACGGGGAATCAGCTCCACCAGCTTGCTACCCAAGCGGGTAATCCCCAGCACCAGGAAAATAATGAATACCAGGAACTGCAGCGCAAACAACGCTTGAATTGCTTCCGGACCCGGCTCGTAGTCACCCAGGAAGAGCAGCACTACAGGGATGCCCGGAGTAATCCAGCCCGGTATCAGTGGAACACCGAGTAGCGCTGGCAACATGAAACCGATGCCGCAGATCACCACGTAGGCAAGCGCAACGTCGTAGGGCACACCGAGGTATTTCTCCAGAAGCGGAATCATCGCAAGACTGACCACAAACATGATCAGCGCTTGCACCATTTCGGCAAACTCCCAACGGTAGTGAACAAACGGCAGTCGAATCTTGAAGGGACCAGCCGGCCAATATGGCTGCTCTTCCCCGTTTCTACGGTGGTAAACTTGCATAAAAAGTCTCCTGGTGCGGAATCCTCCACACCTGATGTTGTTTTTTTGGTTAACGGTTTCCAGACCCGGTCGCCGGGTTATAACAGCACCAGATCAATCCAGTTCTTTTGCCTGGTCTCGCAGCACGAATTTCTGGATCTTGCCGGTTGAGGTTTTTGGCAGGTCAGTAAATACGATCGTCTTGGGTACCTTGAAGCGAGCCAATCGTTCACGACAGAAGTCGATCAGATCTTCCTCGCTCACTTCGCTGGCTTCCGGCTTCAGGGTGATAAACGCACAAGGGGTCTCGCCCCATTTGGCGTCTGGCCGCGCAACCACCGCTGCCTCCAATACCGCCGAATGGCGATACAGAGTGTCTTCCACCTCGATGGTGGAAATATTCTCGCCACCCGAAATGATGATGTCCTTCAGACGATCCTTGATCTCCATATAACCGTCCTCGTGCCACACAGCCAGATCGCCGGTGTGGAACCAACCGCCGCGGAAGGCTTCCTCAGTGGCCTTGGGGTTCTTCAGATAGCCCTTCATTACGGTATTACCGCGCAGGAAGATCTCGCCAATGGTTTTACCGTCTTTGGGTACCGGCTCCATGGTGCTGGGATCACCCACCATCGTGCCTGCCAGCGTGTGATAACGAACGCCCTGGCGT
>PBRG01000123.1 GCA_002726615.1 Marinobacter sp. | reverse complement strand
TGAACTGCTGGTGCTGGTGCTGTCCATCGTGCAGGCCGAAAGCCACTGGATTGACTGGAACTACTTCGGCCTGTTGTCCCTGTTCGTGCAATGGACGGTGCTGACCAGCGCCGCCCTGATCTGCCTCATGCGGCGCTGGCTGTCACGGCTGACGGTTACCCGTGCCACCGCAGTGATTGTCGCCATCGTGATGCTGGATGTGCTTGCCTTCAGCCTTTTCGCTGACAGCGTGCTGCACCCTCAACCCGGCCTGGAAGCCTGGCAGGGCGTTGCCAAGAAACTGCTGCTGGCACTGTTGATCACACTGATGGTCTTGCGGTACTTCTATATGCAGTTCCAGTGGCAACAACAACGGGAATCAGAGATGCAGGCCCGGCTGACAGCGTTGCAGGCACGAATCCATCCACACTTCCTGTTCAACAGTATGAATACCATTGCCAGCCTGATCGTCGTTAACCCGGAACGGGCCGAAGACGCCGTACTGGATCTGTCCGAACTGTTCCGCGCCAGCCTGCGCACCGTCGACCGCCTGATTCCCCTGAGCGCCGAACTGGACTTGTGCAAGCGTTACCTGGCCATTGAAAAGCTGCGTCTGGAAGACAGGCTGACACTGGAATGGCATATCGAGGACGGGCTGGATCAACAGGCCATTCCGCCCCTGACCGTCCAGCCACTGGTCGAGAACGCCATTTACCATGGCATTCAGCCCCGCCCGAACGGGGGCACCGTAAAAATTGAGGCCTACCGCAAGGGATCCTCAGTCTACCTGATGGTGCAGAACCCGCGCCCGGCCTCTGACCAAGGCCGCCACGATGGCAACCGAATGGCGCTGGCCAACATTCAGTCCCGTCTGCACGCCCTGTTCGGAGAGCCCGCCGTGCTGAAACACAGCCACCAGAATGATATATATACCGTCACTCTCCGATTGCCGTGGCAGAAAGCGAGTGGCAACGGAAAACCTGCAACCGGGAGTAAGTAGGCAAGCATGGCCGACCATAACCACCGCAGCGTACTGATTGCCGACGACGAACCTCTGGCCAGGGAGCGAATACGCCGACTGGTGGAGGCACTGCCTGGCTATAATGTCTGTGACGAGGCTGGCGATGGCGAGGAAGCACTGGAAAAAACCGCGCGCCTGGCGCCGGACATACTGCTACTCGACATCCGCATGCCGGGGACCGATGGCATGGAAGCAGCACGACGAATGACTGCGCTGGAGGCACCTCCGGCCGTTATCTTCTGTACTGCTTATGATCATTACGCCATCCAGGCTTTCGATGTACACGCGGTGGCCTACCTGCTCAAACCGGTGCGTCGGGAAGCGCTGGCCGACGCCCTGAATCGGGCCGGTCGTGTCAACCGGGTGCAATTGCAGGCGCTGGCTGAAAAGCAATCGGGCACGGATGAGCAGTTGGCCATCCGTACCCACCGCGGGACCGAACTGATCGATATCCGGGGCATCCTGTACTGCGAAGCCGACCAGAAATACGTCACCATTCATCATCTGCGCGGCGAGACCGTCACCGATTACACCCTGAAAGAGCTGGAAAGCACCTACTCGCAACACCTGCTCCGGATTCACCGACACACTCTGGTGGGCGTGCGCTATATCCGAGCGCTGCTAAAGCAACGGGATGGCCAGAATCTGATTGACCTGACAGACCAGCATGGGCAACTGCCCGTGAGTCGGAGACACGCCGCCGCTGTGAGGCAATGGCTGAAGGAGCATCGCCCCGGGTAGCCTGGATGCACAACATTCGGCTCCACAATTCGCCTCACAAAGAGTACCCTTGGCGTACCATTTTTCAGATCCGGCAACGAACACCATGTCAAAACGAACCCTTCGCATTGCAACCCGCAGCAGCGCACTGGCGTTGTGGCAGGCGGAATTTATCAAGTCTGAACTGGAACGGCTCCACGATAACGTGACCGTGGAACTGGTCAAGATCAAAACCCAGGGCGACAAGATCCTGGATGTGCCGCTGGCCAAGATTGGCGGCAAGGGGCTGTTCGTCAAGGAACTGGAAGAGGCCATGCTGGCGGGCAGCGCCGACCTGGCTGTGCACTCCATGAAAGATGTGCCCATGGAGTTTCCGGAAGGGTTGGGGTTGGTAGCTATCTGTGAGCGGGAAGACCCTACCGATGCGTTCGTCAGCAATGACTACGAAAACGTGGACGCCCTGCCCCACGGAGCCGTTGTCGGCACTGCCAGCCTGCGCCGGGAAGCCCAGTTGCGCGCCTATCGGCCCGACCTGGAAATCCGCACCTTGCGCGGCAACGTCAACACCCGCCTGGCAAAGCTGGACGCTGGCGATTATCGGGCCATCGTCCTGGCCAGCTCCGGGCTCAAACGTCTTGGCTTCCATGACCGTATCCGCTACTGCCTGCCGGACAGCATATCGCTGCCTGCCGTGGGCCAGGGCGCGCTTGGCATCGAATGCCGTCTCGATGATGCCGAACTGATCGCCATGCTGGAGCCCCTGGATCATCGCGACAGTTCGGACCGAGTGAAGGCGGAACGGGCCTTGAACCGGCGCCTGCAGGGCGGCTGCCAGGTACCCATCGCTGCCTACGCCTTGCTGGAAGACAATGACATGCTTTGGCTTCGGGGACTCGTGGGGGCCGTCGACGGCACTCAGGTGTTCCGCGTTGAAGGCCGCGCGCTCCGCAGCGAAGGCGAGCGCCTTGGACGCGAACTCGCGGAAGATTTACTCGCACTGGGTGCAGACAAGGTACTGGCTGACATCTATGGCCACACCCCAACCTGACTCGCTACCCCTCAAGGGCCGGCGGATACTCGTCTGCCGGCCACAACCGGAAGCCGACCGGCTGGCCTCGCGCTTTTGCGATGCCGGCGCCGATGCGCGGGTCATGCCGCTTATCGCCCGCGAGCCGCTCCCGGAAGACCCCGCAACCCGCACGCTGATCCTCAATCTGGACGAATTTGCCCACGTTATTGCCGTCAGCCCCTACGCCGCCGCCCTGCTGCTGGAATGGTTGGACGAGTGGTGGCCCCAGACACCCACTGGCATCCACTGGTACGGCGTTGGGGCTGGAACCGCCACGGTGCTGGGCAACTACGGCCTGCAAACGCGGCAACCGGAAACCGGCCACACCAGCGAAGATTTGCTACAGTTGCAGGAGCTGGCCACACTGAACCACGAGAAGGTTCTGGTCGTGCGCGGGGAGGAAGGCCGGGAACTGATCCCGCAAACCCTGGAACGCAGAGGTGCGCGAGTCACCGTTCTGCCCCTTTATCGTCGCTTCTGTCCCGACTATGATAAAGCGACGCTCAACGCGATGTTGAATGACTTTTCCCCCGAGGCCATCGTCACACTGTCGGGAGAAACATTGAACAATCTCATCGCACTCAGTGACAATACCGGCCATAATCTTGAAAACACTTTGCTGGTTGTCCCCGTTGAGCGGATTGCCGAACAAGCACGTCTGGCCGGCCTCCGGCGAACGTGTATACCAGGAAGCCTTGCCGATAGCTCGATTGTGGCTGCAGTTGCAGGACAACTTGCCAGCCTGGACGGAGGCTCCGGAAACACCAAGTAAGGATGCCCGTGACAGAATCAAACGCACAACTGCCTGCCCCGATCGAAAAGCATCAGCAAACACGGCAAAAACTGTGGCCCCTCTGGATCATTACACTACTGGCGCTTGCCCTGGCCGTCGCCCTGGCCCTTTGGAGCTGGCAGCAATGGAACAACTACCAGGCACTGCAACAGTCCATCACCAGCCTGGAAAATGACACCGAGCAACTGGACCGGATGTATGGCCAGACCGGCAGTGAGCAGAGCCGTCGACTGCAGGCGCTGGAAGACAGGCTGTCCGAACAGCGTGAACTGATCGCCACCCAGCAACGGCAGATCGACCACAACGCCCGTGAACTGCTGGAGGCCGGCAACCGTACTCGTACCGACTGGCTCCTGGCGGAGGCGGAATATCTGCTAAGGGTTGCCAACCAGAGGCTCATGATCGAGAAGGACATTCGCGGAGCCTTGGCAGCACTGGAATCCGGTGATGAAGTTCTGGCGGAGTCGGACGACATCGGCGTTTACCCGGTTCGCCAGCAACTGGCCAAGGAAATCCTGGCGCTCAAGGGCATTGTCGATGTCGACCGTACCGGCCTCTACCTGAAGCTGGAAGCGGCCATCGACAGTATCCACCAACTCACAGACAGCGCACTGATTCATGATCGCGCCCCGGGATTTGTCGGTGGCGGCGAAAACCCGGAAACCAATGCCTCCGAGCAGGGACTGGTTGCCGAGGGATGGCACAAGGTCAAGCAAACCCTGTCTCAGGTGGTTGTGGTCCGCAGGCTCGACGAGCCGGTCAAACCCCTCCTGTCTCCGGAGCAAAGTGCCTATGCGCGGCTCAACCTGCAGTTGATGCTGGAAGAAGCCGAACTGGCCGTACTTCGCGGTCATCAACAGCTCTACTCACGCTCCCTGACCAAAGCCAGCAATGCCATCAACAACTGGTACGACAGCAGCAACACCCGCATCATCGCGCTCTCCCAGACCCTGGAGGAACTCTCCCAAAAGAACGTTGATCCGGAACTGCCAGACATCAGCCGCTCACTGGAATTGCTCAAAGCGCGACTGGCCGGTCGACTGGACAACGGAGAGGCTGGAAAGAATGGCAGTAACGGTGAACAGGGAGACGCATCATGATCCGCATTTTGCTGATCATCCTGGTCGCCTTGCTGCTGGGCACCGGGCTTGCCCTGGGTTTGCAGTACGACCTTGGCTACATCCGCATCAGCCTGGGCAACTACCTGATTGAAACCAATTTCTGGATTGGTCTGGCGTTGCTGGTGCTGCTTGTGGTGGCCTCCGTGCTGACCATCAACCTGTTCCGTCGCCTGCGCCATGGCACCGGCATGGTGGCCGGCTGGCTGGCCCGCAGCAACGAGCGACGAGCCCGGCGGCGCACCACTCAGGGGCTGCTATCCCTGGCGGAGGGTAACTGGCCCCGTGCCCGCAAGCTGCTCACTTCCTCAGCGGAGCATGCGGACACGCCATTGATCAACTACCTGGCAGCGGCCCAGGCCTCGTTTGAATCCGGCGATCACGAAGCGGTTGATGAACTGTTGCGCAAAGCCTTTGAAAGCACACCAGGTTCCGACATGGCCGTGGGCATTACCCAGGCCCAACTGCAACTGGCGGGCAACCGGCTGGAACAGGCACTGGCAACCCTGGTGCGGTTGCGCAAGCAGGCGCCCCACCATCCGTTTGTACTCAAGTTGCTGAAAAACACTTATGTGCGTCTGGAAGACTGGCGCGAGCTTTCCCGCCTGTTGCCGGAAATCCGCAAGCGCAATCTGATGGAGAGTGAAGAGCAGGGCGATCTGGAACGCCTGGTTTGGCAAAACCTTCTGCAGCGTGCCGCTGAGGAGTGCCGCCGCCACTCGGGCGAGCCTTCCGCTTCCCTTGAGCCGCTCACCAAACTTTGGGATGAGTTGCCAGGGTTTCTCCGCCGCGACGAGCACACCATTCGCGAGTATGCCCGGCTGCTTGCCGATCTGGGCGACGAAGCGCAGGCTGAAACCCTGCTGAGAAAAGTTCTGCGCAATCACTGGGGTGATGAACTGGTCAATCTGTATGGCCGCGTAAAAGGCCTGAAACCGGATGAGCAGTTGCTGGTAGCCGAGCAATGGCTGAAAGACCGGCCCAATAATGCGGAACTGCTTTTAGCGCTTGGCCGCCTGAGCCTGCGCAACGAGCTTTGGGGCAAAGCCCGGGAATACTTCGAGACCAGCCTGCGCTTACGCCGCAGCCGTGAAACCATGGCCGAACTGAGTCGCCTGAATGCTCACATGGGTGAGGGCGAGAACAGTGTGAAGCTGTTGATGCAGGGGCTGGTGAAAGATAGCGGATTGCCGGACTTGCCGATGCCCAAGGCCTGATGAGTCAGGAGTTTGGCCTTGTAGCCTGCTGAATTGGGGCTGGGCCCGGGTGGGGTACCTTTTCTTCTGGGAAAAGAACTCGCTTTGCTCGGACACCTTTTCCCTGACAGAAAAGGCATCCCACCCAGGCCCGAATCCACTTACGTGGTATTGCCGCGGTCGGGCATCAGTCTCTTGGGGCGTATTCCAGTACGTCGGAGAAAAATGCCGCCTGCGGTAACCCGGCTTCTATCAACGCATCCATCAAGGTATACACCATCGTCGGCGAGCCGCTGGCGTGGACTTCCACGTTGTTCCAGTCCATCCCCGATGCCAGCACCGTACGGACCAGCTGGTCGTGGTGGCCACTCCACTCGTTGTCTTCGTCATCTCCTACCACGGGCAGAAACGTAAATGGCGGCCACTCCTCCTGCCATTGCTGGGCCAGGTATCGCAGGTACATGTCCTCGTGGCGGCGAACGCCCCAGTAGAATTTCACAGGCTTGTCGTAAGACGTTTTCTGCAGGTAGTCCACCAGGCTCTTCATTTGCGCAAAGCCGGTTCCGGCGGCGACCAACAACAACGGTTTGTCCGGCGCGGACGCCAGGCACGCGCGGCCGTGGGGCAGCTCAACGGTCACCTCTCCGTAAGAGGTGAGTGCGTCAATCACCTTCTGAGCAGACACCCACTCTGGTGTCGCCTGGATGTGCAGTTCGATCAAGTCTTCCGACGGACTGCTGGCAATAGAAAAATAGCAGGGGTCGGTATCCGGCAGATTCACGGACAGGTACTGGCCGGCGTGAAACGACAGTTCCCGGCGACGGGGCAGTTGCAGTTCCACACGGTAAACATCGTGGCTGATGGAACGAACGTCCACCACCTTTGCCTGGAACTTGCGAGGCTGATTGTCTCCGGCTGCCATAACGGCGTCTATCTCCAGTTCAAGGTCACTGAGCGCGAGAGTGCGACACATCATCAGTCGCCCGGTGACCGGAATTGTGTGTTGATTGCGGGTATTCAGGGCCTCGCCACTGACCAGGCGGGCCTCACAGAGCTCGCACACGCCATTGCGACAGGCGGCGGGAACCGCAATGCCCGCCCTGCTTGCCGCCGCGAGCAGCGTCTCGTCGGCGGCTGCGGCAAAGGACAATACCGCCGGTACGAGTTGAATACGACTTTCACGGCTGGCCATATCAATCGGGGCGATCGGATGAAACTTCAATCCCCAGGCTGTCCCAGATGTCGTCCACACGCTTTTTGACGTCGTCAGACATGGTGATCGGCGTGCCCCACTCCCGATCGGTTTCGCCCGGCCACTTGCTGGTGGCGTCCATCCCCATTTTCGAGCCCAGCCCGGACACCGGCGAAGCGAAATCCAGATAGTCGATGGGAGTGCTTTCAACCAGCGTGGTGTCCCTGGAGGGGTCCATACGGGTCGTCATGGCCCAGATCACGTCTTTCCAGTCCCGGGCGTTCACGTCATCATCGGTGACTATCACGAACTTGGTGTACATGAACTGCCGCAGGAATGACCATACTCCCATCATCACCCGTTTGGCATGGCCGGGGTACTGTTTCTTCATGGTCACCACTGCAAGACGGTAGGAGCACCCCTCAGGAGGCAGGTAAAAATCCACTATCTCGGGGAACTGCTTCTGCAGGATGGGAATGAAGACTTCGTTCAACGCCACGCCCAGAATGGCTGGCTCATCGGGCGGGCGGCCAGTGTAGGTACTGTGGTAAATGGGGTCCTTGCGGTGGGTTACCCGCTCCACGGTGAACACCGGGAATTCGTCCACTTCATTGTAATAACCGGTATGGTCCCCAAACGGACCTTCCGGCGCTACGTCGTCCGGATAGATGAACCCTTCCAGCACAATCTCGGCACTGGCCGGCACCTGCAAATCACTGAGCCCGCACTCTACCAATTCGGTTCTTCCGCCGCGGAGCAGGCCAGCAAAGGCGTATTCCGATAACGAATCCGGCACCGGCGTCACTGCGCCCAGAATAGTCGCCGGGTCTGCGCCCAGCGCTACCGCCACAGGATAGGGCTTACCGGGATTGGCCTTCTGAAACTCCTGGAAATCCAGAGCACCTCCGCGATGGCTCAGCCAGCGCATGATCAGCCGATTACGGCCAATCACCTGTTGCCGGTAAATGCCCAGGTTCTGGCGCTCCTTATGGGGCCCACGGGTTATCACCAGAGGCCAGGTCACCAGCGGGCCGGCATCTCCTGGCCAGCACTGCTGAACCGGTATCTGGTACAGATCCACCCGGTCCTTTTCGATCACCACGTCCTGGCAGGGTGCGGAGCGCAGCACCTTGGGGCTCATGCGCATCACCTGCCGGAACAGCGGCAGTTTCTCGATGGCGTCTTTGAAGCCCTTGGGAGGATCAGGTTCTTTCAGGAAGGCGAGCAGTTTACCGATGTCCCGCAGCGCGGTAACACTGTCCTGCCCCATGCCCATGGCGACGCGTTTCGGCGTACCAAACAGGTTGGCCAACACGGGCATGTCGTAGCCTTTGGGGTTCTCAAACAACAACGCGGGGCCACCTGCCCGCATGGTGCGGTCGCAGATTTCGGTCATTTCCAGGTGGGGGTCGACTTCCACTGAAATACGCTTCAGCTCTCCCAGCTTTTCAAGCTGGCCTATGAAGTCTCTCAGGTCGTTGTATTTCATCGGCTGCTCCGGTTGATTCCGGCATTGTACGCGAATTCTGGTTCTTTGGTTCGACTCTGGCCCAGGTTTCAGCTTGGGTGCGGGAACAGGATGGGGGACGTGCGCGCGAGTAGTCTGGTCGGTGACGCCGGGGATCGTCTCCCCGGACCGTGCATTGCCAAGGATGGCAATGCCGAGCCCCCATGGATGGGTTCACGGCGTGTCCGGGGAGACGATCCCCGGCGTTACCAGCCCCTAAGCTCAGTGCGCAAAGAGGCCCGTACCGAAACCAAAACTCAGCGACGCTTCATCGACTGGAAGAATTCGTCGTTGGTCTTGGTTTCTCGCAGCTTGTCCAGCAGGAACTCGATGGCACCGGTATCGTCGTCCATGGAGTGCAGCAGTTTACGCAGAATCCAGATGCGCTGGATGTCCGCCTCGCTCATCAGCAAATCCTCGCGGCGGGTGCCGGAGCTGCGAATATTGATGGCCGGATAGGTACGTTTTTCGGCAATCTTGCGATCCAGATGGATCTCCATGTTGCCGGTTCCCTTGAACTCCTCATAGATGACTTCATCCATCTTGGAGCCAGTATTGACCAGCGCGGTGGCAAGAATGGTCAGGCTACCGCCCTCTTCCACGTTACGCGCCGCACCGAAGAAACGCTTCGGCTTCTCAAGGGCGTGGGCGTCCACACCACCGGTTAACACCTTACCGGAAGACGGAATCACCGTGTTGTAGGCACGCGCCAGACGGGTGATCGAGTCCAGCAGGATGACCACGTCTTTCTTGTGCTCGACCAGGCGCTTTGCCTTCTCGATGACCATCTCGGCCACCTGCACGTGACGGGCCGGGGGCTCATCGAAGGTGGAGGCAATCACTTCACCACGCACCGTGCTGCATCTCGGTCACTTCTTCCGGACGCTCGTCAATCAGCAGCACCATCACATGGCACTCTGGATTGTTACGGGTAATGGACTGGGCGATGCTCTGCATAAGCAGCGTCTTACCGGCTTTGGGTGGAGACACAATCAGGCCACGCTGGCCCTTGCCGATGGGCGCTACCAGGTCCAGCACCCGGGAAGACAGGTCCTCAGTGCTGCCGTTACCGGCTTCGAGCATCAGGCGCTCGTCGGGGAACAGCGGCGTGAGGTTTTCGAACAGGATCTTGTTTCGCGCGTTATCCGGTTTGTCGAAGTTAATCTCGTTAACTTTCAACAGGGCAAAGTAACGCTCGCCGTCTTTGGGCGGGCGGATCTTGCCGGCAACGGTGTCACCAGTCCGCAGGTTGAAGCGGCGAATCTGGCTTGGCGACACGTAGATGTCGTCAGGACCGGCAAGGTATGAGGCATCGGCGGACCGGAGGAAGCCGAAACCGTCCTGCAGAATTTCCAGTACGCCGTCACCGTATATGTCTTCGCCGCTTTTCGCATGCCTCTTCAGGATCGTGAAGATAACATCCTGCTTGCGCGAGCGAGCCAGGTTATCGAGGCCCATCTCTTGCGCAATATCGAGCAATTCGGGCATGGAGTTCTGCTTGAGTTCAGTAAGGTTCATAGGTTGTTAGATAGTCAGGAATGGAAGTAAACGAATATTGGAATGAAAGGGACGCCCCTAAACGGATTGATCGGATATACGTTGAACTTGGTGCTGGCCAGATGGAGCAACCGGTGTAGATGGAGTCCGGAAAGGTACTGAAGCCAGAGACAGGAAGAACAACCGTTCGCCGGGCAACAGCGATCATCAGCCACCTTGCGTACCAATGTCAAGTAATGTCGCGCATTTTTGAACCGAATTCTCCTTGCGGGCCCGTTCGCAGCATCCGCGAATACCCCCGCCTCCCTATGATGGATGTCTCCCCTTCCATTCATCATTCCCAATAGAGATACTGTTAAACAGACCTATAAAAACTTTGGAGAACATCCATGAGTATCGACGCCACCGTCGAACTGAAACCCCTGAGTATCGCCCTGCTAACGGTGTCCGACAGCCGTGGCGTAGCAGAAGACTCATCGGGCGAGTTCCTGGAGAACAGCATCATTGAAGCGGGCCACCGACTGGTTGCCCGACGCATCCTGCCGGATGATGTCTATCTCATACGGGCGCTGATGTCCGGCTGGATTGCCGACCCGGAGATCAATGCGGTGATCATCACCGGCGGCACCGGCTTTCATGAGCGCGACAGCACGCCGGAAGCCGTCGCCCCGCTGTTGGACAAGGCCATCGACGGCTTCGGCGAGGAGTTCCGCCGGCTTTCCGCCAGCGAGATTGGCTCTTCCACTATTCAGTCCCGCGCCTTTGGAGGCTTGGCCAATCACACGGTGATTTTCTGTCTGCCCGGCTCTACAAGTGCCTGCCGCACAGGCTGGAACGGCATTCTGGTCAGCCAGTTGGACAGCCGTCATGGCCCCTGCAATTTCTCGGACCTGGCCCTCGGCAAGCCGGACAAGCCTCTCAGCCGGATCGACCAGGTTATTGGCGAGAACTCGGAGCGATAATCCATGGCAAGCTCCGACCTGACTCCCGTTGAAGAAGCCATTGACCATCTGGTTGCGCGGGCGCGCCCGATCACGCGCTCGCAAACCGTGGCACTGACAAACAGTCTGGACCGGGTTCTGGCCCGTGACTACACAGTTCCGGCGGACGTACCACCAGCGGATAACAGTGCCGTCGACGGTTACGCCGTGCGTGCCGGGGATCTTGCTGGCGGGGGACCACTGCCGGTGTCCGGCCGCACTGCTGCCGGTGAAGCACGCCTTACCCTAAAGCCTGGAACGGCGGTGCGACTTTTCACCGGTTCGGAAATTCCCTCCGGCGCGGACGCGGTCATCATGCAGGAAAGGGTCAGCTTTGACGGCGACGGCATCACCGTCAACGGGCCCGTCAGCGAAGGCCAGAATATTCGTCGCCGTGGTCAGGATCTGGCTCAGGGCGAGCTGGCGCTGGCGGCGGGCACCAGGATCCGCCCTCAGGAAATGGGCCTGCTGGGCTCCATTGGTGCGGCAGACGTTGCCGTGTATGCAAAACTGAAAGTCGCCATTCTCACAACCGGCGACGAGTTGGTGGACCCCGGACAACCACTGGGCCCCGGACAGATCTATAATAGCAATCGCTACACTCTGCTCGGATTGCTGGCGAAAGCGGGTTGCGAGGTGGTGCTTTGTGAGTCCCTGAAAGACACCCGGGAAGCGACCCGCAGCACTCTTGAGCGGGCTGCAACCGACGCCGACCTGATCATCACCAGCGGCGGCGTGTCGGTGGGCGAGGAAGACCATGTTCGGGCGGTGTTGGAGGAATCAGGTGACCTGTCCCTGTGGCGACTTGCCAGCAAACCTGGCAAACCAATGGCTTTCGGCACGATTGGCGACACGCCGGTGCTGGGCCTGCCCGGCAATCCGGTGGCCGTACTGGTCAGCTTTATGGTGATGGGTATGCCGTTTATTCGCACCTGCCAGGGTCGGACGGGGGGCGCTGGCGGTGGCGAATGGGTCCCGGCCGGATTTTCCACGGAGAAGCCCTCGATTCGTCGACAGTATGTCCGTGCCCGTAAGAGCCTTGGCGATGACGGCCTCACGATAACGGCCTATCCCAATCAGAGCTCCGGCGTCCTGAGCTCTGCCTGCTGGGCTGAGGGTTTGGCTGTGGTGCCTGAGAACACGACCATTAACCTTGGCGACCCTGTTATTTATTACTCGTTTGCGGAGCTTCTGGAATGACCATGGCTACGGACAATTCTATTACGGTAAAGTTCTTTGCCCGCCTGAGGGAGGAACTGGATACAACCACGCTGACGGTTGAGGCCCAACCCGGACTGACAGCCGGGCAACTGTTACACAGCCTCGCCACCAAAGGGGGCAATTGGGCCCAGCTGGACGGCGAGCAACCGGTGATGATTGCGGTCAATCAGGTAATGACCAAGCCTGACAGAGCACTACAGCCGGGCGATGAAGTGGCCTTTTTCCCACCAGTGACGGGAGGTTGATGTGATCCGCGTCCAGCAACAGGATTTTGATCCTGCCGAAGAGTACCGCGCCCTTAGGAACAGTGGTTCCGGCACCGGGGCCATCGCGACGTTTACCGGTCTGGTTCGGGACAGTGGTGACCTGAACGGTGTAACGGGGCTTTTTCTGGAGCACTATCCGGGGATGACGGAGCAGGTCATTGAGGGGCTGGTTCTTGAAGCCTCACGGCGCTGGGATGTGCGGGACGCGCGGATTATTCACCGGGTGGGGTCGCTGGCCTTGGCTGATCAGATTGTGTTTGTGGGGGTGTGCAGTGCCCATCGCGGAGATGCGTTTGCGGCCTGTGAGTTCATCATGGATGCGTTGAAGACGTCGGCGCCGTTCTGGAAGAAGGAGATTACGGGCGATACGGAGCACTGGGTTGAGCAGAAGGCTGCTGACCTGGATCGGACTCAGAGCTGGGACTAGCGCTCAACGCCGCATAGCAAGACGGCAAGCAATGAAGAACAGGCTTTCCGAAAAACGCTGTAAATACCTCCATGTACGCTTGGGCTCCGCCATCCATGGCTCCGCACATTTT
>PBRG01000122.1 GCA_002726615.1 Marinobacter sp. | reverse complement strand
GAGGGCGAATTGTCCGGGTTCTCCCGTCCCTCTTCTGGCCATTGGTACTTCTCCCTGAAGGATCGCAAATGCCAGATCCGCTGCGCCATGTTCCGGGGATTCAACCAGCGGGTGAAAGAGATTCCGAAGGAAGGCGAGCAGGTTCGCATCCGCGGCAAGGTAACGCTCTACGAGAACCGGGGCGATTTCCAGATCATCGTCGAGCATATCGAACCTGCGGGACTGGGCGCTCTACAGCAGGCTTATGAGGAGCTCAAACGCAAACTGCAAATGGAAGGCCTGTTCGATGCCGCCCGCAAAAAACCGCTGCCATCAACCCCTCGCCACATCGGGGTTGTGACATCGCCCACCGGCGCCGCCATTCACGATATTCTGACCGTACTTGCCAGACGTTGCCCGGCCATTCCCGTTACTCTTTACCCCACCGCTGTCCAAGGGCAGGCAGCAACGGCTGATATTGTCCGCGCCATTGACCGGGCAGCCCGACACGGACTCGCCGATGTCCTGATTATTGGTCGCGGTGGTGGCTCACTGGAAGATCTCTGGTGTTTCAACGAGGAAGCCGTCGCCCGCGCCATAGCAGCATGCCCCCTGCCAACGGTCAGTGCGGTCGGCCACGAAGTGGACGTGACCATTGCCGACTTTGTCGCCGACTTGCGGGCACCCACACCGTCCGCCGCTGCGGAAAAGATATCACCCGACCAGCAGGACTGGCTGCGACAACTCAGGGAACGGGAACATCGACTCGCCGGCGCAGCCAGTCGAGCCCTCAAACGTATGGGGACTCAGCTGGCGCATCTTTCCGCCAGGCTCAGGGATCCTCGGCGTGAACTGATGGAAAAGGCCCAACGCATGGACGACCTTGACCTGCGGCTGGGCAAGTCCATGCGCCAACGCATCGAGCGGGAAAAGGTGCGATCTGAGCACCTTGGCCAGCGCCTGAGAATGCAATCCCCCGCAAAACGGCTGGACGACAACCGCAAGAGCGTCAGCCAGTTGTCCAAACGACTGACCCGCTTGGCTCGCCAGTCCGTCATCCAACGCCAGGAGCGCCTTGAGCATCTGGCTCAAACACTGAATGTGGTCAGCCCGCTGGCGACCCTGGGCCGGGGGTACGCCATCGTCCAGCAGGAAAACGGGGATATAGTTCGCCAGGCCAGTGAACTCGCGCCCGGCGACAGGATTACCGCGCGTGTTGCCAGCGGCCACGTTGAAGCGAACGTGACCGCAGTCAATTCAGGAAACCAATAACTTTCAAAAAGACAGAGCCTTAGCCTATGGTCTAGTAGTCCTACACCTCAAAGTGCCTAAAGTTGTGGGTAATACCAAACACAACAACAATAGTGATGCGAGGTGGATGTTATGGACTACCACTCCGAGTTCAGGCAATCGATCGACCAGCCTGACACCTTCTGGCGCGAGAAAGCGTCTGCCATTGACTGGATGGAGCCTCCGAAAACCATCTGGCAGCCCACCGATAACGGCCATGGGCAATGGTTTCCCGATGGTATCCTTAACACCTCCGATGTCGCACTGGATGCCAATGTCCGGGCCGGACGCGGCGAACAGAAGGCCCTGATTTACGATTCTCCAGTCACCGGCACCACCCGCTCATACACCTTCAATGAGCTCACCCTTGCGGTAGCAATCTTCGCCGGCGCTCTCCAGGATAGAGGCATCACCAAGGGCGACCGGGTGATTCTCTATATGCCGATGATCCCGGAAGCCGTTATTGCCATGCTGGGCTGCGCCCGAATTGGCGCCATTCATTCCGTGGTCTTTGGCGGTTTCGCATCCAATGAATTGGCCGTGCGCATTGATGATGCCAAGCCCAAAGCCATCATCACGGCCTCCTGCGGTATCGAGATTAGCAAGGTCATCGAATACAAGCCTCTGGTGGACAAAGCCATTGACCAGGCCAGCCATAAGCCGGACTGTTGCATTGTGTTTCAGCGCCCGCAGGCTCAGGCCACGCTTCAGGAAGGTCGCGATTTCGATTGGGATGAACTGGTTAGCCGGGCCCGGGCGGCAGACCCGGTGCCTGTCAGGGCCACCGACCCGCTCTATATTCTCTACACGTCCGGAACCACCGGTAAACCCAAGGGCGTTGTGCGCGACAACGGCGGCCACGCCGTGGCTCTTCGCTACAGCATGCACCTGGTTTACGACGCGAGCCCGGGGGATGTCTACTGGGCGGCATCGGACGTTGGCTGGGTGGTCGGGCACAGCTATATCGTCTATGCCCCCTTGTTTGCAGGCTGCACCACCATCCTTTACGAGGGCAAGCCGGTCAAAACTCCAGATGCCGGCGCCTTCTGGCGCGTGGTCCAGGACCACGGCGTGAATCTGTTGTTCACGGCACCGACCGCCTTCCGGGCGGTCCGCAAGGAAGACCCTGAGGCTGATCAGCTGTCCCGCTACGACATCAGTTCCCTGAAGCGCCTCTTCCTGGCCGGCGAACGACTGGACCCACCCACCTACGAATGGCTGAAGGAACATACCCGCCTGCCAATACTGGACCATTGGTGGCAAACCGAAACTGGCTGGGCAATCTGCTGCAACCCGGTGGGCATTGAGATGATGACAACAAAACCCGGCTCGGCCACGCTTCCGTCCCCCGGGTTCAACGTTCAGGTGGTGGACATGGAAGGCAGCCAGGTTCCTGCCGGGGAACAGGGCCAGATAGCCGTTAAGCTGCCATTACCTCCTGGCTGCATGTCCACGGTCTGGGGGGACGACGACCGATTCCGTAACACCTACCTGGCCCCCATTGACGGCTTCTACAGCTCCGGTGATGGCGGATTTGTTGACGAAGACGGATACGTATTCGTAATGGGTCGAACGGACGACGTGATTAATGTCGCGGGCCATCGGTTGTCCACCGGAGAGATGGAGGAGGTGGTTGCCGCCCACCCGGCCATCGCGGAATGCTGCGTGGTTGGCGCTCACGACGACATGAAAGGCCAGGTACCCGTGGGGCTCGTGCTGATCAAGGATGGTGCGACCATTGACCACGACGAACTTGAAGAAGAGTTGGTTGAAATGGTTCGCGAGAAAATCGGCGCTATTGCCTGTTTTCGCAAGGCATTGGTGGTGGAGCGACTCCCCAAAACCCGGTCCGGCAAGATCCTGCGTCGGGTGATCCGCCAGATCGCCGATGGCGAGGACTACGCGGTGCCAAGCACGATCGACGATCCTGCTATACTGGAAGAGATCAGCGAGCAATTCAAAGGCTGACCACCGGCCCCGTCACCAATCGGAACCTACGCCACAGCGGTGCATCCGTTTGGTGACGAGTTTATGACAACTCGTTGTTTTTGCGGTTTAAAAAACTTAGACAAAGTGCCAGAAAAAGCGTTGACGCCTTCCCAACTCGGTCTATACTGAAATTGCTGTGAAAATACAGCGGTATTTGGTGAATGCGTTTCAACGTCCTGCCGCAGTGCTCTTCGTTGCCACTTTCCTCAGTACTTCCTGAATTTTTACAGCGCCGGTACTCCGACTGGATACCGATGGTCCCGTGAGGGCAAAATTTCAGAAATACAGGAAAGATCAATGTCAGATACAAAAACAGGCCACGTAAAGTGGTTTAACGAGTCCAAGGGCTTTGGCTTTATCGCCCAGGACGGTGGCAGTGACGTTTTCGTTCACTATAGTGCAATCAACGCGAGCGGCTTCCGCACCCTGACCGAAGGTCAACAGGTGCAGTTTACCGTGACTCAGGGGCCGAAAGGTCCCCAGGCGGAAAACGTAACCCCGGTCTGAGGTTACGCGACCCCGCCCTATGCCCCTCACGGGCACAGGGACTCCGAAAGAGCCGGCATTCGCCGGCTCTTTCTTTTTCAGGCACCCGCTTCCGCCGACGCCTTATTGGCGGCCCCATCCCGACGACCGGCTTCCACCACCTGGGAAACCGCTGAAAACAGCGCCTGCAAGGTAGCCGAAGTCGTATCTTCGGCCAGAGCGGCCGCACTGCAATGCTGCCCGTCCACAGTCACACGGATACAGGCCAGTGCGTTGGCGTTGGTGCCCTCACCCAATGCGAATTCATCGTAGGCTTCTACCGCCAGGGTTACGCCGTATTCCGCCTCCAGCGACGCTGACACGGCCTCGACCGCTCCAAGGCCATGACCTTTGAGAGTGATCGGACCGGTTTCAGCGCCAATACTCACGACGGCATTGACACCCTCATCATCCCGGTGAAGGTCATAGGACCTCAACTCCCAGGCTTTGGCCACTTTCAGGTAACGATCTTCGAACAACCGATGAATCGTCAGTGAGTCAATCTCGCCGCCATTGGTTTCGGCCTCGCGCTGCACCAGCTTACTGAACTCGATCTGTAACCATCGTGGCAGGCTGATGTTGTAATCACGCTCCAGAACATAAGCCACACCACCTTTGCCAGACTGGCTATTGATACGAACCACTTCCTCATAACGGCGACCGAGGTCGTGAGGATCAATGGGCAGGTACGCAACATGCCAGCTTTCGCCTTCGGTGCGGCGAGCCAGGCATTTACGGATGGCATCCTGGTGGCTGCCAGAGAAGGCTGTAAACACCAGCTCACCAGCGTAGGGGTGACGCGGATGGGTGGAGATCTCAGTACAGGCTTCAACCACATCGGTAATCTCAGCCATTCCTGACAGGTCCAGTGTCGGATCCACACCCTGGGAGTAAAGGTTCATCGCCATGGTCACCAGATCCATATTGCCCGTGCGCTCACCATTGCCCATCAGCGTGCCTTCTACCCGGTCGGCACCGGCCATGACCGCCAGCTCCGCCGCCGCCACAGCACAGCCACGATCGTTATGGGTGTGAACACTGATACTGATGTGCTCGCGATACCGAACATGATCGCAGATCCACTCGATCTGATCCGCAAATACGTTGGGGGTCGCCATTTCAACCGTGGCTGGCAGATTGATCACCACCGGCTGGCCCTGGTCCGGGCGCCATACGTCGTTTACGGCATCGATCACATCTGCAGCGTAATCCAGCTCCGTTCCCGTGAAGCTCTCCGGCGAATACTGGAAAGTCCACTCGGTGTCCGGGTACTTGGCGGCATTTGCCTTGACGACACGCGCGCCATTGACCGCAATATCTTTCACGCCTTCACGGTCCATGCCGAACACCTGTTCCCGCTGAACCGTCGACGTTGAGTTGTACACATGCACGATGGCCTTGCGGGCACCCTTGAGCGCGTCGTAGGTCCGCTCAATCAATTCCGGCCGTGCCTGGGTCAGCACCTGAATGTGCACATCATCGGGAATGCGATCTTCCTCAATAAGCTTGCGACAAAAGTCAAAATCCGGCTGGCTCGCCGCGGGAAAGCCGATCTCAATTTCCTTGAACCCCAGCTTTACCAGCAAATCAAACATCCGCTGTTTCTGGGCTACTGACATCGGCTTTACCAGTGCCTGATTACCATCCCGAAGATCCACCGCACAAAAACGGGGAGCGGTAGTGATGACTTTGTTCGGCCAGCGACGATCGGTTTTAGCCACCGGCGTAAACGCAACGTATTTACGATGATCAAATGCCATTGGGGTGATTCCTTGCTGTTCTCACGGGGAATTCATTGATTGTGTATCAGGATAACGCGTCACACGGGGAAAATGATTGCTTTTTATCCCTCATGACACCAAGAATAGCTACAATATTTCAGGATTTTCATTGAAGGTAAAATTTTATGTCAATTTCCGACAAGTCGCTTATTAAAATCGACAAGATTGACCGCAACATCCTCGAACAGTTGCAGCAGGATGGTTCACTGACGAACCAGGAACTGGCGGACAAGGTTGGTCTATCGCCCTCCCCTTGTCTGCGGAGGGTCCGCGCCCTGGAAGACGCCGGAGTTATTGTCCGGCAGGTAACGATCCTTGATCATAAAAAACTGGGATTGTCCCTTACAGCGATCATACTCATTGGCATGGACCGGCACACACCAGAGCGTTTCGCAGCGTTCGAACGGCAGGTGGGTGAATACCCGGAAGTTCAGGAGTGCTACCTGATTACTGGCCAGGATGCCGATTACATGCTCAAGGTAGTGGTGCCGGATATGGATCACTATCACCACTTTCTGCTAAATCGTATCACCCGTATCCAGGGAGTCAGCGGTGTTCACTCCAGCTTTGTGCTGAGACGGGTCATTGACAGCACGGCCCTGCCTCTGGGTTATCTGTCCTGACTCGCTAGCGGATGAGTTCAGCCAGATAGGCCCGTGCCATGCACTTGAGTTCACTCACCATCGAATGGGCCTGATCGTCCGGCAGGGTCGCCGCCAGCCTGAGAATGGTTCCGGCGGAGCGAGGTAACATCAGGCTCGCCGTCCATCGACGATCTTCCGGAATGCGGGGACAAACGTCCCGCAAGCGGTTATCCAGGTCACGGGCATGACTGTATAACTCCCGGAGATCCAGGTCCCGCAATTCGGGCATCGATTCCACTCCGCTCCAGATCACGGAATAGGCAGGTTCGGTTCGATAAAACTCATAGAACAGGTCGATCAGAACGTCCACGGCATCTACCAGCTCCAGGGTCTCCAGGCGCTCCCTCAACGCCGTCTCCATACGTTCAACATGCCCTTCGGCAATGGCCTTTACGATGGCAGCCTTGTTGGGAAAGTAACGGTAGAGGGAGGCGAGAGACATGCCTGACTGACGGGCAATTGCGGACATACTGGTGGCGTCGACACCCACCTCATGGAAAATCGCTGCCGCATGGCTGAGAATGCTATTCACGCGTTCTCGGCTTCTGGCCTGAACGGGCTGACGACGAGGCGTGATATCCACGGTTTCTTCGGTCATATCTCCTGCTTCAGTTGCGGTTATACGGTAAAGCATAGCTGCCCGTTACATGGGCGACCAGTTTCTCCTCGTTTTCCTGCCCGGATAGCAGCCGCACTTCGCAGAAAGCAAGTCGACGCCCCATCCGCAGAACCCTGGCCTCCCCTATCAGGTCGTCCGGTGCCGGCTTATGCAGGAAATTGATCGACAGGTTGCTGGTCACCGCCATTTCAACCTGGCCAATGGCGGCCATCACCGCCGCGTACATGGACGCATCCGCCAGGGCCATCTGCACCGGCCCAGACAGCGTTCCACCGGGGCGAATCAGGCGTTCCGAGAATACCAGGCGGGTGCGGGCAAACCCGTCCTCACGCGCCTCGTCGACCGTAAATCCGATATCCTCGGCCATGGGCACACCGGCCCGGATAACGGCCTCGACTTCTACTGCGGTCAGTGTCATTCGCTGCTCTCCCAATGTCCATCTGTACCTCGTGGTAATCGCTCCGTACAATAGCGAGCACGACAGGATAAATAAAGAACCCTTTCTCAACTGCTTACGGATAACACAATGCGAG